>JABIHH010000041.1 GCA_018649725.1 Rhodospirillaceae bacterium
TCTCAAAATTGAGTACGGTGCTTACAGCAAAGTATGGAAGCATACACGCGGCACAGCAGCAGCTAGGGAACGTTCAAGATATACAGCGTACCTTTATTGAATTTCAGTCACAGCTCTACAAAGAGGCGGTTGGCTGAAACAATGAATGAGTGGGCAACCAAGCAAAATGCACCTTCAGCATTATACTTGTAATGAGTTTAAGGTGGAAAAGGAAAAACTGTGATGGGCAGTTCCCGTAGAGGATGCCGCCTGTATTTCTCTACCCTTTAAGGCAGCAAAGGTCGCTGGGGATTATGTGTATGCACCTGATGATGAAGTGCTAGAGGGCGAAGTTGATGCCGTTCTACCAAGGTTGCGATATGGCTATTCTCAGATCCAGAGATCAGGTCACCTTCCCAATGTCCTGGTACGGCTCGGTCTTCAACTGAGGCCGGACGCTCCCTGATTGAGATCATATCTTTGATCTGGCCATGGTCGCTGCCTTTCTGGGTAGCGTGTTTAGATCGCCTAATCGTACGCTTGGACTTGAGGTGTTGAACCAGCTCTTTCTTAAGCACACCGCGGGCTTGAACGAATAAACTACGATATATCGTCTCATGCGACACTTGGTTAGCCTCTTCTTCTGGATGCGTTCTTTTAAGCCATCCGGATATTTGCTCGGGTGACCAGTTCAGCCTGAGCTTCTTTGATACCTGACGACGCAACCAAGGTGACGTTGCCAATTTACACAGCTTTGGGCGACGCGTTCGATCCCAAGCCCGTTCATCCGCAAATGTCGCTCGGTACCGATTATAGCTGCCATTGCGGCGAACTTCATGACTTACTGTTGAAGGTGAGCGACCGAGCGACAAAGCCATTGAGCGAATAGAACGCTCGGCTACGATGCCGCGTGATATCTCTTCGCGTTCGGACAGCGTCAACGCCAGCCTTGAGCGTTTGCGAATAGGAGGGCGAATACCGCCCGTGCGAGATAGCAACGGATAAATCGATGATGAATCCCAGTCAAAACTGCGACCAATGAAACTCATCGACTCGCCACACTGCCAGCGATCCCATATCTCTGACTTCTGCTTATTCGTAAAATAAATCCGACTTCTTTGAACCATAATTAAACACTCCATCTTTCCTTTTAAGATAAAGTGTTGCGTCCATCAGTTGAGACCACCGGGGTAAAGCGGACACTATTTAGCTAAGGCTGAGATGTTTACAAATAGTCAAAAGCTGACACTAGCGGATTATCAAATAACAAAAACTCTTACGCCCACTTCATGTTGCGTCTAAATGAAAGCAACTTAACATTCATTTTCAGCGCGTATCACCGCTAGCCGTCACTTTTTAGATGAAAATAATCACTTTCACGGTGATAAATGTATTTTCTATTTAGTGCGGTTTTTCAGCTGATACTAATATTGTAAGTTTCTTGGGTTTATAGCGATTCTCTTAGGACGCTGCACTGGTGCCATCAATTATTATCTTAACAGCATCCCACTCTACGCCAGTACTGGTTATATTTCGGCTCATTGAAATAGCCTCGTTGTCGGCAAGAACTCCCATATCAATTGCTTTGTCAGGGAGTATTACGATCAAATTGTGACCGATATAAACATGTACGTGACCTTGATTAGCCAAATGCATTTCGGCCCAGATTTTTAAATCCGAATAATAAGGTTCTTTTCGCCACGCATTTCGACTTTTAGGATCAACGAGGACAACCAACCCATTATTATTTTCACTATCTTTCTTCAAAACCATTTTGGATATATTTGGCTTCCATATCTCTGAAATTCCTGGTTCATGGAGATACATGCAATTAAAATCGCTACAACGTTTTGGCCGACGATCGTAAATTTTACATCCATTACCTGGATCACAATGTTCGCACCATATCCCTATGGGTTTATTAAATTCAGGTATAAAAGGGATCTTACAACACATCGAGCAATCACCGCATTCGCGGCCAGAAACAACAGTTATATTTTCATTCATCAGAAATACAATCTATTGAAAATAGAGAAATTATTGAATAGGGACGCATTCCACAAATGGGCCAACTGGGAATATCCACCCCAAATCTCACAACAATGAAACTGGCAAAACCCCGCATTTGTGTGGCTCAGACTATCTCATTGTTGTTAAGATTATCTCATTGTTGTTGAATTGTATATGTAGAAATTATCCAAGCGATTAATACCATGTATGCAGTGTAGACTGCTCGTGATGGCGAGATTAATTGTATTGCTATGAAAATTACGAATGCCTTACGCCAAGCGGGAAAACATCAAATCAACCACCGAACAGCTAAGTATTAAAAATTTGATAAGCAATTCGTATTGGCTAAACTGGCCATTCAAGTTGGTTATGCATTGACGTCGGAAACAGCTTTGACCGCCTCCAAATTAAATTTTATTATTACAATCGTTACGCCTGTTTCTCGATCTCAAAATTGAATAGTTGTAATTAAAACTAGAGTCCGCTAATGGGATGGACCGACCGTGTTCTACACTCTAACTCCAATAATGGAGCAGTGAACACGGAAAGGAATATGATCATGACGAAGCAGGCATCCCAAGCGACGATTTTGACCATCGGCATTGATATCGGCAAAAACAGTTTCCACGTTATCGGCTTTGATAAACGAGGTGCGATTGTGCTGCGCCAGAAGCTGTCGCGCGGCCAGATTGCGGTCCGCTTTGCCAATCTTCCGAGCTGTCTCATCGGTATGGAAGCTTGCGTTGGGTCGCATCATCTCAGCCGCCGATTACAAGCTCTCGGTCAAAAGAGTCTGCTTTTGACCCAATGTATGGACCGACCGTGTGTTGCAAGAATTAATTCGAGATAGCGGGTTTGGTCGTGCGTTAATGTATTCGGCTTCATTGTGGAACTTATGTTCCGAGCCATCATGGGTATCAGCGCACATTCGATCTCATTAGCGGATAGACCTGTTAGGGTCATTTGGGTCACCAGATTCAGAATGTGCCGGTGCGACCGTTCCTCCATCTCTCATTTCATCTCGCAGACCTCGGTGGGTAACCTTACAAGAGTTTATTAAAGTGTTTTATGCTGCCGCCTCATATGTTTGGCCGCGACTGAGTACGCTCCAGGCAATGCGGGCCAGTTTGTTGGCGAACCAGACGGGTGCGCAAACGATGGAGTGCCTGAAGATCTAATTGTTCCACGGTTTTAGTTTGAACAAATCGCATCGTCGGGCGCAGGACGGCCTCGGCAATTGCTTCGGCATATCGGCAAAGTCGAGCAAGCCGTTGCCAGTATCAGAGAGGCGCTCAGGATTGATCCGGCTTATGCTGAGGCCTACAGCAATCTATGTGACGTGTTTGAAAAGCGAAACATGTTTGATGAATTAGAAGTTTGTGTTGACGAAGCGCTGCAAGCTTTTCCTGAGGGCCATCCGGAAATTTCCTTCCGCTCAGCTCAACTATTAAGTAGTCAAAAAAACCTGGAAGAGGCGCGGGCGACGCTGGAGAAAATTTTGCCCGACGAGTTGCCGGCCAATCTGCAGCTCTCTTATTTTGTGCTGTTGGGCAAAACCTATGAAGGGCTCGGGCTATTCGATCAGGCGTTCCGGCAATATGAAGCTCAAAATGCAGCGGTTAGAAATTCATCCTTAGTACAAAAGTATGACGCTGATTTGTTTTTGGAGAGTGTCCGAGAACTGTCTCAGGGTTGGAAATCTAAAACCTCGCCGATTTGGTCAGAGACCATCGAAGCCGTGGATACCAATCTCGCCTTTCTCATCGGCTTTCCGCGATCGGGCACGACCTTGTTGGATACAATATTACGGGGTCACAGAGAGATCGTTGTGGTTGAAGAACAACCCATGGTCAACGCCATGGTCGACAAGCTTGGCCACCCGGCCACCTTGGATGTAGTAACCCAGATGCAAGAGGCCGAAATTGTATCTTTGCGAAAGGTTTATTTTGAGGAATTGGCGAAGCATTACGACGCCTCTGATCACGTGAAGCTGATTGTCGATAAACTGCCATTGAATATTCGGGATATCGGGTTGATCCATCGCTGTTTCCCGTCGGCTAAGTTTATTTTGGCACTGCGTCATCCCAGCGATTGCGTGCTGAGTTGTTTCATGCAAAATTTTACGCTGAACAATGCGATGGCTAATTTTCTAACCCTCGAACAATCGGCAACTCTCTATGCGGAGATCATGCAGCTTTGGCAGTTCTATAGAAAGACGCTTAGTCTGGAGATCGGTGAGTTGAAATATGAGGATCTCATTGAGGATATCAAGGGGACCTGCCTGCCCCTGATCGAATTTTTGGACCTAGAGTGGGATGACAAATTACTCGATTATCAAAAAACCGCTCAAGCGCGTGGTGCGATCAACACGCCAAGTTATGCCCAAGTCATTCAACCGCTCTACAAACAGTCGCACGGACGCTGGGAAAAATATATCGAACACATGCAGTTGGTTCAGCCGCTATTGCAGCCTTGGATAAAAGAATTCGGCTATTCAAGTTAGTTTCGATCATAGGACTCAGTCCCCGCAATTTTTGACGTCGTCCCGAATTTCAGGAATAATGGACTTTATCAGTTCAAAAATTAATTGCAGAGCAAATGCGCAAGTTAAAATTGTCCATTTTTCTGTATTGATAAGGGGGGCCGTAATATTGGCCGGAGCATATGAGCACAAACCTTAATATCCGAGCCCAGCAAGTAACTGAGGAAATCTTTGATATTCTCGGGGTGCGCCCCAGTGGGGATCAAGGAGACAAAGTTGCCCACGCCATAGAACAGGTGATCGTTAAAGCGCTGAAAAAAAGTGTTGAACGTTCGACCGAGGCGGCAACAGAGGCCATTAAAACTGACACCACGATGGCGCATAAAATCACCGATGAGATTGAACTTGCCAATAAAGTCTTGATCGCCAATTTATCTGCGTTGCGTTAGAACGACCCGCACCACGGGCCTGTCAAAAATCCAAGGCCTAATCACAGGGTCGCTGGCGGCATCTAATAAAAAACTGGGCCAGGCGGCGACGGAAGCCTAGGCCTGAAAATTAAGGTCCAGAATATCCCATTACGGTTGACATGCGTTGGCTGACGCTAAGAATCTGCTTTTTAAAAAGCTGAATTTTTTTCTTGGTAAAGCGATTGGCTGGGCCATAGACCCCGACCGTGCCGAGGATGGTAGCGGAAATATCCCATACCGGTGCAGCGATACTAGTCGCGCCCTCGATCAATTCATTTTCAGAGGTGGCAAATCCATCTTTTCGAATGGTGGCCAATTCTTGAAGATATTTTTTTTGCTTTGATTTTGAAATTTTTCTAACCAGTTTTTTCTGCTCAATTTCATTTTCAAAAGCTAGTATGGCTTTGCCACTGGCGCCATAAAGCAGGCTCTCAGCCGTGCCGACACCACGGGTGAAGTTTATCGCTTGCTGGCTCGGAATTTCACGGACGCAAATCCGTTGGCGGTCACGATAAAGATTAAAAGCCACGGTCTCTTTTGTTGTTTCGGCAAGTTCTTGCATGAGGGGCTCGATCCGCCCCACAACATCTTGGTTGCGGAGCCAGCCGCTGGTGATTTTAATAATTCCGTAATCGAGCTCATAGCGCGTCGGGTCCGCAGCTGGCCGGATGAAATGGCGACGCTCAAGTGTGTTCATGATGCGGTAAAGAGTTGGCAGGTTGATACCCGTAGCCGTCTCGATCTCGCTTACCTTCAAGCTACCGGTAGCGCCAATAAAAGTCTCCAGCACATCGATGGTGCGATCAACCGATCGAATTGAATTCTTATCTGTCATTTTACGTTACTCGTTTTCTTGACTCTTATTCTAATATTTTCAATATTGATAATCAAATATAATAAATGAGAATATCCCGGAGGCCGAAAATGGACCAGTATAGGCATTTTGATGAGTTGGTTAATCTTGAGCAAGGCACCATTGCCCGCGAGATTTTCGTCGATGAAGACATATATAACCAAGAGCTTGAAAAAGTATTCACCCGCGCTTGGTTGTTTGTCGGTCATGAAAGCCAAGTGCCTGAGCCAGGTGATTTTTTCACCTCTCGCATGGGAACGGAATCAGTCATCCTGACCCGTGACTTTGAAAATAAAATCCACGTATTGCTCAACAACTGCACCCATCGGGGTATGAAAGTGTGTCTTTATGATGAGGGCAATAGTGCGACCTTCACCTGCCCGTTCCACGCGTGGAGTTTTGCGCCCGACGGTAAATTGGTCGGTGTGCCGCATGAGAACGAGCTTTATTCTCATGTCCTTGAAAAAGATAAATGGGCGCTGATCGAAGTTGCCAAGATGGAGAATTATAAAGGTTCAATCTGGGCGACTTGGGATAAAACGGCGCCGGACTTTTTCACTTATCTCGGCAGTGCCAAAGCGCATCTCGATTTGGCGCTGGATAGTCTTGATGGCAGCGAAGGCGGCACGGAAGTTTTTGGCGGTGTTCACAAATGGATATCGCCCTGCAATTGGAAGGTCCCGGCGGAAAATTTCTGTGGCGATTCCTATCATAATCCAAGCCATATTTCGGTCGATATGATCGGCATTGGGCCGAGCGCCGGGCAAGGTGAAAAAGGCCGCCGCGATAACGAGCTTGCCGATGCCCAGCATGTTTGGGTGAGCTTCCCAGGCGGTCACGGTATTCATTCGGCTTTGAAGCCTGAAAACAACGCGTATATCGAAAGCTATAAAGACAATCCAATTGTCGAAGAATATTATCGCCATTGTTATGAGGAGCGTCAAAAACGTTTGGGCGATGATGCCCGATTGGTGCCTTTCGTCGGCACGATTTTTCCGAACACCAGCTATCATGGCCGCCAGCCCCGTGCGCTTTGTGCCTGGCATCCGAACGGCCCGGAATCGGCCGAGATCTGGCGCTTCTTCCTGGTCGACAAAGGCGCACCGAAGGAAGTGAAAGACATGCTGCGGCGCTATTACATGCGCTATTCAGGTCCTGCCGGCATGACCGAGCAGGACGATATGGAAAACTGGAATTATGCGACTGCCGGTAGTCGTGGCACGATTGCCAACCGGTTGCCCTATAATTATCAGCAGTCGCAAAACATCCATAAAATTAATGATCCAGTACCGGGTTTAGTCTCGACCCAAATGACAGAAGAAAATGCCCGACAATATTATAAGTGCTGGTCTTCTTATATGCAGGATAAAAGCTGGGATGAAATTATGTCTCATCCAGCCCAGGTTAAAGACGAGAGGATATAATCATGGGCGCGGTAATTGTGACGGGCGGCACGTTTGGAATCGGCAGGGCAATTAACTTGACGCTCGCCAAAAAAGGCTTTGATGTCGTTGCCTTTGGTATGGAAGACAAGCAGCCATCCAGCGTTGCCGCAAATGCCATCTCGGCGCTTACTCAAGAAATTTCAGATCAAGATTTGAAGGTTGATCTCTTAGAAGCGGATGTTTCAAAAGCGGCAGATGTAAACCGCGTGATTGATTTTACGTTGAAGAAATATGGCGTTATAGCCGGCTTGGTCAATAATGCGGCGATCGGGCCGTTGGGCACTGTCCTCGATACTTCCGAAGCGCTGTGGGACCAAATAATTGAGGTGAATTTAAAGGGTGTATTTCTCACCTGCAAAGCAGTGCTGCCTCATATGATCGAGCAGGGAACCGGCTCGATTGTAAACATTGGTTCGGGCTCTGGCTGGGGCAAACCGGATATGGCCGCCTATAGTGCGACCAAAGGCGGCGTTTTCGCACTCAGTGCGGCGATGGCCTATGACCACCTGCATGATGGCGTGCGCATTAATACGGTGGTACCGGGCGGCGGCGGCATGGTGACGGGGATGAGCCTCGGCCGTCGCAATGGCGATGTTGAGCTTATCAAACAAGGGGCTGCCGGTACGGCTGCAGGTCGGCCAAGTGAGCCCGAGGATATCGCCAAGGCAGTTGCCTTTTTATTGTCCGAAGAAGCCGCGGCAATTTCCGGTACGGTCATTGATGTTGGCTGTTTTTCTCACCAAGGCGGGCCGTTGATGCCTCAGAAGAATTAGGGAGCTAGGGAAATGAATGAAATTAAACCGAGCAAGCTTGAACGCAATATCGACTACTTTACGCTCCGCCAAGAAGTTGAGGAATTTCTCTACGATGAGGCAGAGACCTTGGATCAAAGAGAGTTCTCCGCCTGGCTGGAGATGCTTAGCGAGGATTTGACATATTTTATGCCGCTCCGTCGTAACGTGAAATATGGCGATCATGCGGAGCGGGAAAATACCCGCGAAGGGGAAGATATCAGCTGGTTTGAAGAAGATAAATGGACGCTCTCAAAGCGTGTTGATCAGATCTTTACCGAAAAACATTGGGCGGAAGAGCCGCTGTCCCGGGTCTGTCATATGATCAGCAATGTGCAGCTTTTGAGCGCGGCACCGAACGTTGCGAGCGCCGAAGAAGTGACCTCTAAATGCCGATTCTTGATTTATCAAAACCGGGTCGAGACGGAGAGTTATTTTTTTGTTGGCAAGCGCACCGACACGTTGCGCAAAGAAGCGGGAGATTGGAAGTTGTTACGCCGCGAGATTATTCTCGATCAGAATGTTCTCTTGGCAAAAAATCTGACGGTATTTTTCTAAAAAAAAGGTGGCAGGATCAATTGACCCTCCCGCCCATATTAGAAAAAGGAGCACCTAAATTTATTCTAGGATAAACTCCGTCGGCACGGCTTTCGAGACCCTGTCTTAAAATACTGCGCAAAAGATAGTAGTTGCCTATGCAATATGTAGTTTCAATTGCCCACCATCGTACGCTATGCGGACAATAATAAATAATCGGTTTAATTACTGGCAAAATAGACTTTAATCAGCCCACGTTTAATTTTGAGCCAACCAATTCTTTAAAATTTAGGGAACCACCAAGGAGAAAGTTACGATGAAAGGTAAAATCGTATTCGAAGAACACATGGCCATCCAAGAAACGCTCGGTAATACCAAAGCGTTTGCGGGAGATTCAGGCAAGTGGGAAGAATTTGAACGTCAGATCCTAGATATGGATGGTGAGCGACTCGATTTAATGGATAAAAACGGCATTGAGTTTGCTATTTTGTCCAACAATGCGCCAGGTGTGCAGGGCATTCTCGATACGAATGAAGCCATCGCCGTTTCACGCAAAGCCAATGATGCGATGGCGGAAGCGGTTACGAAGCACCCAAAACGTTATGGTGCGTTTGCAGCCCTGCCGATGCAGGATCCGGATGCTGCTTCAGAGGAATTGACCCGCTGCGTCAAAGAGCTCGGTTTTTATGGCGCCATGGTCAATGGTTTCACGCAAAAGGATGTCGAAGAATCAGCGATCTATTATGATATTCCTGAATATCGTAGCTTTTGGGCAACCGTCCAGGAGTTAAACGTGCCGTTTTATTTGCACCCGCGGATGCAATTGCCGTCACGCGCGCCGATCTATGATGGCCATCCGTGGCTAAAATCTGCGCCATGGGGCTTCGCTGTTGAAACAGCTGGCCACGCTTTGCGTATGTGCGGCTCGGGCATGTTTGATGATTACCCAGACCTTAAAATCTTCATCGGTCATTTGGGTGAGCATATTCCTTATGATTTGTGGCGGATTGATGCCCGGATGCGCTTCTCCCGGCGTGATTATCGCGGCAAGCGGCCATTGGGGGAGTATTTCCTCGATAACTTCATGATCACGACCAGCGGTAATTTCTCAGACCCAACCTTCCGCTGCTGTTTAGATGTCGTCGGTATCGAGCGCACCTTCTTCTCGGCTGACTATCCGTTCGAAACAATGGATGATGCCTGTGAGTGGTTTGATGCAACCCAAGTAATCACCGATGAAGAACGGATGATTATCGGTCGGACGAATGCCATGAACTACTTCAATCTGCATTTCTTAGATGAGTAGATCAGACAATTAATTAAAAAGCCCGGACGTAGTAACAAGCGTCCGGGCTTTTTTTATGGGCTACCATATAATGTGCGGATAATAATAATTACGCCGACCAGGATCAGAAAATAATTTAGCAGGCTCCGGAATTTTTGATCCGAAACGCCGCTGAAAAATTTGGAACCGACCCAGGTGAATACATAACTCACCGGTAATAAGGCCAGCACCGTCAAATAAATATTTGCTGTAAAGTTGCTGGCCAGGGCGATAAAAAAGGCTGAGGTCGAAAGCTTAATGATCGACAAGCAATTGAAGCTGGCGCGAATTTGCCCGGCCAGCGAAGCGCCACTTAAAAAATAAACCGCCAGCAAGGGTCCGCTGGCACCGGTGGCTGTTCCTAACATGCCGGTAACGGCGCCAACTCCGAAAGTGAGGGCGAAAGGCCGGTTTCCCATATAGCGCCACCCACTTATCATGATTAGGGCAGAAAAAATCACCATCACAGCAATGGCCAATCTCATGGTGTCAGCCGAAGCGACAACCAGAAGATAGGCGCCAAGGGGTGTAACCAGGAGACTAGAAATCATCAGGGGAATAATAGGTCGCCATTCAGCCTGACGCACAGCGGTTGGCAATAAGGGCAAGGTTGCTGCCGCATCGATGGCCATGCCGATAAAGACGGCTTTAACTGGATCTATGAATAGCGAAAACAGGGGAATCATCAGAATCGTGGTACCAAAGCCTGCAAAACCTCGCATAAAGCCACCAATCCCAGTTATCGCGGCAAATGCAATTATTTCCCATCCGCTTAAATCTTGGATACCAATTTCAGTTAAGAAGTTCATTACCCTATGCGCTTATCCCAATTTTCAAGTGATAGCAAACTTGTGAGTACGGCTTCTAAAAAGTGCCTTGCTGGTTTAGTAGGAAGCTTTAATCTAGGCGCATGAACGCAAAGATAACCGCACTTCATAGTATCGAGCTGCAGACGCCGGATCTGGCGGCGGCATGTAAGTTTTACCAAAATGTCTGGGGGCTTGAAGAAGTCGCGGGCGCAGAGGGTGTGCATTATTTTAGGGGGACCGGCCCTCATCATCACATTCTAACTTTGCGTGGCGGGCCTGAGCCGGCGGTTGTTGCGGTTAATTTATTGGCTGCTGATGTGGCGTCGATTGATCAGTTGCAGCAAAGCCTAGGCAGCACTCTAAATCAAGACATCGCCACACCAACCGAGATTAACCGGCCGGGTGGCGGCTATGGTTTTGCGTTTAAAGATATTGCCCAGCGCAATATACAAATTATGGCTGAGGTGCAGGAACACGGCCAGACAGCAGATATCAAAGGCCGCCCGCGCAAATTGAGCCACGCGATTTTTAATTCAGATGAATCGGAGCCATCCTCAAAATTCTACCAGGATGAACTGGGCTTTAAACTAACAGATTTCACCAAGGGCCTTGATTTTTTACGTTGCGATACCACGCACCATTCGATCGGCATTACCCGAAGTGGCGGCTCAACGCTTAATCATGTGGCCTTCCTTATGCCGGAATGGGATTCGGTTATGCGGGGCGCCGGGCGGATGAAGGCGGCTGGCTTCGAGCTCGAATGGGGAATTGGCAGACACGGTCCGGGCGATAATATTTTTGCCTATTTTGTCGGCCCTGATGGTATGGCGATTGAGTTCACGGCTGAAGTTGAAGAGATCGAGGACGACCACCAAGTGCGTGGTATAGAAGATTGGCTGTGGCTCTCAGAGCGTCATGAGCAATGGGGGCTGGCCGGACCGCCTTCGGATAATCTCAAAAAAGCTTTTAAGTTTATGCCGTTTACCGAGGCATTACCGGGCTAATTAAACCTCAAAGCTATAGATGGTTACTTTTTCCTCTTTGCCGCGAATATCGACCTCACCCTTTGGTTGGAAGGTTTCACCGCTGATTTGCTCAACCGTTGAATTGGATATAAGCGTGCTGGTGCCAAATTCCTTGTTCATTTGCTCCAGCCGAGCGGCCAGATTAACCGCATCGCCATGGACGGTGTAATTTAAGCGGGCTTGGGCGCCCACATTACCGGCGATCACTGAGCCGGTATTAATACCAATTCGGCAGGAAAGCTTTTGGCCACCAAATAAGGCGTCGTTGACTTTTTCATGAATTTCGTGGGCGGTCTTGACGGCATGGGCGGCATGACCGGGATCCGGCATCGGTACATTATAAATGGCCAATATGGCGTCACCTTGAAACTGCGTAATCACGCCGCCATTGGCCTCGATAATATCCACGACAGCAGAAAAATAAGTATTGAGAATTTCAACAATTTCTTCCGGCCGCTTTTGTTCGGACATCGCCGTGAAGCCGGCGAGATCAACAAACAATATTGTGGCCTCGGCTGATTGTGGCTCTAGCGCACCGTCGGTTGATAGTAGTTTTTCGGCCACCCGTTCCGGCACATATTTGCCAAATAAGCTTCTGATCATTTCGCGCTCTTTTAAACCATCGATCATGTGATTGAACGAGCTAGCTGCTTCATCCATTTCTTTCAGTCGAGATGGTGCAACATGAGGCACATCATTTAGATCGCCTTCGCGAAATGCATTTGCGGCCGCGGCCAGTCGCAAAACCGGGCGCGCCGTAAGTTTGCCAATCAAAACGGCGACGCCAACGGCGATAATAAGAACGATCAACCCGCCAACTACCAGATTTCGCATCGTATCAAATACACCTTGGCCGAGTTCTTCACTGGCATAGCCGCCAATAATCCAAGGCTTCGCCCCGTATTCGGTGATATAGCGAAAGACAAAAATATAGCGAGTATCTTGATGTCGGGCGGTCGTTACGCGCGTTAGTGTTTTGCCGGTATTGCGATCAATAAAGCCGCGTTCGGCGGTCCAGAATTTTGCCAGGACCGGGTCATTAAGCTGATCAATTTCCGGCAAAGGGACATCAGCAGGAGCAATGGCAAAAGGGGGCGGTCGACGGCCCACGGATTTCTGGCTCCGTTGCCAATTTGGAATATTAGGGTGCATGAGTACCCAGGAATTGTCATACAGAATAAAAGGTGTAATTCCAGTGCCTTGAGTTTGTTTGGTGAGTTTGCGGGTCAAAGAAGCGGCAGCAATGGCTTCGAAATAGACGCCAATATAGTTGCCGTCGACAAACAACGGTACCCAGATTATTAGCTCAATTACAGCCCGGCGCGGTGCCAAAGCTGGTCGATACCACTGAGGCCGCATCGGGCCTTTTACCCGGGCCATGTTTTTACGAACTTCCTCAAATTTCCCAAAATTGGTTTGAATTAGATCTCCAGGCCTGACGGCGTAGATGGTGGCGTCATAATTGCGGGCAATAAATCCGATGGAAACGACTTGCGGCGTTGCGGCGGGAATGGCCTCGACATACTTGATCCATTCCTCGGTGTTTCTTGGGTCGATCGCCCCTTCGCGAACCTGATTGGCGACAAACGCTGCCTGGCGTTGAACCGGTTGAAGCTCATGTGAAATATTGTTGATCAAGCCGTCGATCAATTGTTCTGACTGCCCGTATAAAAGAGTCGACGTATTTTTTGCGGCGCTGGAAATACCTAAAAATAAAGCGAGGCCGACCGCGACCAGAGTAGCACCAGCAGAGCCAAATACTAAAACGGTAGTAATGGAAAATAGAGGTTTGCGTTTATTTTCTGTGTCGCTCATAAATTACTACAGCCTGATAATGGTATTAATTGCAAGTGTTCACTCTTAACGTCGTGTGGAGAAAAATCCGTTGCCAAATAGTATAGACAAATTTAGAGCCATCGACGCCCACCACCATATTTGGCGCTTAGCCGATCTCGCTTGGCTCAACGGGCCGACCCAGCCGCGAATTTTTGGTGACTATGAAGCCATTAAACAAGACTACGCGGCCGAAGATTTTATTGCCGATGTGACGCCTGAAGGGGTGGTGGGATCGGTTTACATTCAGGTGAACTGGCCCGCCGGCCAAGAGGTTGCCGAGGCAAAATGGGTCCAGGAGACGGCCCAGGCGTCTGGTTGGCCCCACGCCATTATTGGCTATGTAGATTTCTCGTCGGACGCATGCGCCGCTACGCTCAAAGAGTTGAGCCAGTTTTCGTTAATGCGCGGAATTCGCCAACAGCTCCACTGGCATGAAAACCCGCTTTATAAATTTGCCCCAGCTCCAGACGTGATGAACGATTCAAAATGGCGTCAGAACTTTGCTCTGTTGGAGGATTATAATTGGTCTTTTGAGCTTCAGGTTTTTGCCTCGCAAATGCCGGATGCGGCACAATTGGCTCGGGATTTTCCGGCCACGCCGATGGTTTTACAGCATTGCGGCATGCCGGAAGACACGTCTTCGGAAGGAATGAGGCTTTGGCTTGAGGGTATGAAGCGCCTGGCAGCCGAGCCAAACATTCATTGTAAGTTTTCGGGTCTTGGAACCTTCATCCATGAAAATTCGGTGAGCTTTGTCGGCGATATCACCGGCCAATGTATGGAGCTGTTTGGACATGAGCGTTGTATTTATGGCAGCAACTTTCCGATTGAAAAAATTTGGACAACCTACACTGATATCATTCAAGGGTTTAAAGAAAACCTTGCGGCCTTACCCCAGGAAGTTCAAGAATCCATATTCTATAACAATGCGAAAAAGCTTTATAAATTATCTCTATAAATGCTAAATAAAGGCACTAATGAGGATCATTTAAAATTTTGATCTCTATCAAGGCGAGTTAGCTCGAAAGGCCTAATAATATCTTTGTCGTTAATTGAATAACGTCTCAGAGAAAGGACCGGGGAATAGTCCGGAAAAATAAAATGTTTGAAATAGATGTCGATAAAATTGCTTTCATTATTGCCAAGTCTCGTGAATTTGAAGCCCAGGATGCCGTCCACGAAGAGGTCGGTGGCGATGGACTAGCGACTGCTGATATCCAAGATGAAACTTTTCAAGAAAATTTAACGACGTCGGCAGATGAAGAAAACGATGACGCGACATTAGATGAGGTTAAGGCCTGGATCAGATCTATTAATGATGACGATCAGTGCCAAATTGTTGCTCTGGCCTGGGTTGGCCGCGGTGACTTTACGCCGTCCGATTGGGATGAAGCGGTTAAAATTGCGACCGATGAGCACAATGACCGCACCGCCGAGTATTTGCTGGGCATGCCGCTGTTACCCGATTATCTCGAAGAGGGTTTGTCTCAATTTGGCCTCGGAATAGAATAGGGGTGTTGAGTAGCACCTAAGCCGACAGCCGATCTTCGATTATACAATCTATGACAGATTTCCAGTCACCGGGGGCGCTCTGGCGATAGAGCGTCAGGCTGGGATACCAGGGCGAGTCTTTGCGGTCCAATAGCCAGCGCCAATCCGGCGCATAGGGCAATAAAACACAGCATGTTTTTGCCAAGGCTCCTGCCAGGTGAGCGACCGCGGTATCAACCGAAATAACAAGATCGAGCTGATTTATCACGGCGGCGGTGGCGGCGAAATCAACCAGCTGTGGGCTAAGATCAACAATCCTCGGATCACCCTCAATATCGGTGGCGCGCTCACCGATTTGCAAGCTGTAAAAATTAGTCTCGGACATGTTGAGCAGGTCCGCCATTGCTTCAAATGGCAGTGACCGATTGCGGTCATTTTTATGGCTTGGTCGTCCGGCCCAAACCAGGCCGATCTTAGCTTCCGGGCCATCAGCTAATTTAAGATCTGGCTGCTCTGGCGCCGTTAGATATGGCGTGCTGCCCGGAATAGTATCCAACGTTGTCTGAAAGAAATGCGGTAGGCTCAGAATTGGTAGGTGATAGTCGAAATCAGGCAAATCCTCACCCCGCACAAAAACCTGGTCGATTTCAGGGATGGATGCCAATAAGTGACGCAGCGACTCATGGGTTTCGAGCAGCAGTTGTTTTGGGCCCAAATCAGATATTTGCCGGGCATAGCGGATAAATTGCAGCGTATCACCATAGCCCTGCTCGGAATGAATAAGCAGTGTCTTGCCCGCCAGTTCTGCCGTATTTTTTCCATCCGGCCAGATCGGATGATCAAGATGACGTCGGCTAAACTCCGGTAATTGCCAGCGCCACTCATAATCTTCAAACCCCGCGACCAGATCGCCTGAAATCAGTCGAGCGAGCCCTCTATTCCAATGGGCATCCGCATGGTCAGGTCTGATCAGAAGGGCTTTTTCGCAAGCGTGCAGCGCGCTCCTGATATCGTTCTGAGCTTGCAAGGCGGCGGCTTGGTTGGCCCGAAAATCAGCATTTTCCGGCTCGATTTTCATAGCTACCTCAAAGTGCGAAAGCGCGTTCTCTGATTTGTTGAGCCGGGTCAGGGAATTGGCGAGATTGTTATGCGCCTCGCCGTAGGTTGGGTTAATTTCGGTGGCGGTTTGGAAACTCTGCTGGGCGGCGGCCATATTTCCTTGATCAAAATAAATCAGGCCTAAACAATTATGAGCCGGGGCATAATCCGGTGCACTTTGGACGACGATTTGGGCCTGTTTTAGAGCCTCATCGGTCCGGTTCAAGGTGTTGAGCGTGGCTGCCGAGTTGATCCGGGCATCGACCAAATTGGCATCAAGATCAAGGGCTTTTTGAAAGGCTCGACAGGCGTGCTCGAGGTTGCTGAGATCGCGTTCAATGGCCCCTAAATTATTGTGCGCGGGGGCCAAATCAGGCGCTAACTTTATCGCCTGAGCGCAATACCCACGGGCTGCCTCGAAATCTCCGCTGAGCCGCAGCGTGTCAGCGAGATTGGTGAGGGCTTGAGGAAAATCCGGCACTTCTTTGAGTGCGGCTCTGAAATCTTGCTCGGCTTGAGCGAGACGCCCCGCCTCTTTTCGTAAAATCCCTCGGCTATTATAAGCTTCCGGGAATTGAGGGTCGAGTTTTACAGCCTGGTTCAAGAACTGTTCGGCCTGCTTTAAGTTACCTTTTTGATGAAGTAAGGCCCCCAATAAATGGCAAATATCAGCATTATCCGGCGTCGCTTCGATAAATTTCCGATAAATCTCCTCGGCTTCGGTCAAACGACCGGCTTGATGGGCCGAGAGTGCCCTATTTAAGTCGATTTCAGACGGTGCTGGCATAAAACCCCATTAAAACTCAACAATAGAGGATTGTATCGCAATCGCAATAAAGGCAATAATATAGAAAATAACGGCAAATCCGGCGACGAATAAGATGTTGCTGGTGGTTTTTATCGGATGGCTGCCGCGGTCTGTTGTCCGGCGTTCCGGGCTACGTTTTTCCGACCCCCCAAGGATCGCCAGAAAGTAGCGGCGGCCAAAAAACGGCATACTGAAGCGAATATTGACAGCATGACCGGATTTGGATTGATCAGGAGACCTGTTTTGTTCGTTGGCTGGCGAAAGGGCCATAGACTTGTTCCTTTAAAGCAGGGCTCGCTTACCCAATTAATATACTCATGCTCACTATAAATTAAATATTTAACGCGATATATAATGACCTAAGCTTCATGATTGTTGGAGATCTCGATAATGGACTTAAACTATTAACAATTGTTGGACCATTATTTATGTTGCAAAGTGTTTGGCGTATCGATTTAAAATTCTTATCTGATATAGATAGTTATTTGTAAGCCAACGTAAAACTCGAGAGTTTATCACACTATTTTATACTGTTATCTGCACTATTGGGATTTAAAGGGGATTTGAGTATGGGTTCGACGTCGAGCAGAAAAAAGACCGATCTTATAAAAAAAATCATTGCTGCGACCAAAGCGGTTTCGAAGCGCAAACCCTCGGCGCGCCAGGAAAAATTTATTCGCCAATTTTTTGCCAATTCTCCCCTGCATGATTTAGACGAAAGAAAACTCGATACACTTGCTGGCGTGGCCAGCTCAGCTTGGAATTTAGCGCAAAAGCGTAAACCCGGCGAAACCAAAATTCGTGTTTTCAATCCGACGAAATCTACTGACGGCTGGGACAGCGACCGCACATTGATCGAAGTTGTCATGGAGGATATGCCTTTCTTGGTGGATTCCGTTACGGCCAATCTGGCTCAAAGCGGTATTACCGTTCTTCAGGTGACCCATCCGATCTTGCGTTCCGAGCGTGGCAAAGACGGCTCCCTCAAAGAAATTTTGTCAAAAGAAACCAGTGATGTACCGATATCAGTTGAAGCGGTGATGAGTTTTGAAGTTACCCAACTCACACCGGCCGCGCGTCTTAAAGATTTATTGAGCCAAATGAAATCCGTATTGAACGATGTGCGGGCTGCTGTTGAGGATTGGCAGCCGGTGCGGACCCGCGTGCAAGATATTATCAGCGAAATAAAATTACAGGTGACAGCTAACAATGCCGGCGTGCTCGGCGAGACCCAGGATTTTCTTCAATGGGCGCACGACAATAATTTCACCTTTTTGGGCTATCGGGAATATGATTTTACCGGCAACGGCACCAAGCTCAAAGCCAAAGTAAATCCGAAATCTGGCCTTGGTATTTTGCGCGATGCGGATCGCATTGTCTTCAAAGAGCTTAGAAATATGGAGATCATGCCGGTTGAGGTGCGGAATTTTGTTCGCCGCCGCGACCCGGTGGTTATTTCCAAAGCTGATGTTCGTTCTACCGTTCATCGCTCCGTTCTGCTGGATACGATTGGCGTCAAAAAATATGATAAATCGGGCAAGGTTGTCGGCGAGCGCTTGATTGTCGGCCTATTTACATCGGTTGCTTATAACTCCAGCCCGAGCTCAATTCCCTTCTTGCGCCGCAAAGTCGATACCACTGTCGCCCGAGCAGGTTTCCCGCCCGCCAGTCACGATGGTAAGGCCTTGATGAATATCTTGGAGACTTTCCCGCGCGATGAGTTGTTCCAGATCCAGGATGAGAATTTACTCGAGATCAGCATGGGCATCCTGCATTTGCAGGAACGCCAGCGGGTCGCGCTCTTTGTCCGCCCGGATGATTTCTCCCGGTTTGTCTCCTGCCTAATATTTGTCCCCCGCGATCAATTCACGACCCAGCTCCGCATTCAAGTTCAGGAAAAGTTGGAAGAAGCTTTTAACGGGGAAGTCTCCGGCTTCAATATGGAATTCACCGAAATGCCGTTGGCTCGTCTGCATGTGACGATCTCGACGCCGGGTGGAAAATCCAAGGTCAATTTGGATAATATCGAAGCCGAGTTATCGGCCATGGCGCAGTCCTGGAGTGATGATTTGGGCGGTGAATTGGTTGCCGAATTTGGTGAGGATACTGGCATCAAATTGGTCAAATCTTACAGCAAGGCTTTCCCACCCAGCTATACAGAGAATTTTGATGCCAGCGTAGCCGTAGCTGATATTTCCCGCCTCGAGCAGGTTGCTGACGGCGATGATCTGAATCTCCATTTTTATCATCGGGATGGGTCGGCAAAAAATGAAGTTCGCTTCAAAGTCTTTCATCCGGCCCGCCCTCTGCCCCTCTCGGACGTGTTGCCGATGCTGGAGGATATGGGCCTCAAAGTCATTGATGAGGTCCCACATATTGTCCGGCCGGGCAAGAACTCTCATGATATCATCATGATCCACGATTTTGGTTTGGTGACGCGTGACGGCTCTGCTGTTGATGTAGAAAAATCACGCGCTAATTTTCACGAGGTGTTTAGCCGGGTGTGGCACGGCGAGATGGAAAGCGATGGCTTCAACTCACTTGTCTTAGGGGCTGGGCTAAGTTGGCGTGAGATCATTATTCTGCGCACCTATGCCAAGTATCTTAAACAAGCCAAGGCACCGTTTTCTCAGAAATATATGGAGCAGGCGCTGTGCAATAATACCGGCATTACCAGCAATCTGGTTAAAATTTTCCAAACTCATTTTGATCCGGCTCTGCAGGATGGCCACAATCGTAAAGTCATTAGTTTGCAGCAGAAAATTCTGAGCGCCTTGGATCAAGTTGAAAGCGCGGATGAAGATAGAATTCTCCGTCGCTTCTTAAATGCGATTGATGCCACGCTCAGGACTAATTTTTATCAAACGGCGGAGGACGGCTCGCCGAAATCTTATCTGGCGGTGAAGCTCGACAGTCACAAAATTGATGAACTGCCTCTGCCGCGACCGCTTCGCGAAATATTCGTCTACTCACCCCGCTTCGAAGCGGTTCATCTCAGAGGCGGCATGGTGGCCCGGGGTGGTCTGCGTTGGTCGGACCGACCGGAAGATTTCCGGACAGAAATTTTGGGTCTGATGAAGGCGCAGATGGTCAAAAATACAGTCATTGTTCCAGTCGGCTCGAAGGGCGGCTTTGTCGTTAAACGCCCCCCTGTCGAGGGCGGCCGCGAGGCTTTCCTGGAAGAAGGCATTGCGTGCTATAAAATGTTCATGGGCGGCTTGCTCGACATTACCGACAATTATCAGGGCACTAAAATTATAGCGCCAAAAGACGTCATCAGGCGCGATGAAAATGACCCCTATCTGGTTGTTGCTGCCGATAAAGGTACAGCGACGTTCTCAGATATCGCCAATGGCGTTTCCATTGAGCGTGGCTTCTGGCTGGGCGATGCTTATGCATCCGGTGGCTCGATCGGCTATGACCATAAAAAGATGGGCATCACGGCCCGCGGTGCCTGGGAATCGGTAAAGCGCCATTTCCGCGAGATTGGCAAAGACATTCAAAACGAGACTTTCTCGGCAATCGGTGTTGGCGATATGTCGGGCGACGTATTCGGTAACGGCATGTTGCTTTCTAAGCAAACCCAGCTCATTGCTGCCTTTAATCACATGCATATCTTTATTGATCCAAATCCGGATCCTGCAAAAAGTTTTGCCGAGCGCAAGCGGTTGTTTAATTTGACGCGCTCTTCCTGGACCGACTACAACGCCTCTTTAATTTCTAAAGGCGGCGGCATATTTGAACGCAGTGCCAAGTCAATTAACCTCTCATCTCAAATTCGCGCGCGCTTTGGCTTCACTAAATCAAGCGTTACACCAAACGAGCTCATCAAAATGTTGCTGACGGCGGAGACAGAGCTGTTGTGGTTTGGCGGCATTGGCAGCTATATCAAGGCGAGCTCTGAATCACATGGTGATGCGGATGACCGGGCCAATGATGCGGTGAGGATTGATGCCAAGGATTTACGCTGTCAGGTTATCGGCGAGGGCGCCAATCTGGGTGCGACGCAATTGGGCCGCATTGAATACGCCTTGAACGGTGGACGTCTGAATACCGATTCGGTTGATAACTCAGCCGGTGTCGATTGTTCGGATCATGAGGTAAATATTAAAATTCTGGTCGATTCTGTCGTTGCCAAAGGCCGGCTCACTGGCCCGCAAAGAAATAAACTGCTTGAGAAGATGACGGATGAAGTCGGGCATTTGGTGCTGCGCGACAATTATCTTCAATCCCAGGCAATATCTCTAATGGAGAGCCAGGATACGGAGCTGTTTGATTTGCAGGCACGGTTTATCCGGGAGATGGAACGCGCCGGTCGGCTTGATCGGTCCGTCGAATTTTTACCCGATGAAGAAATGTTGCAGGACCGGGAAAAGGAAAATATAGGCCTGACCCGGCCTGAAATTTCCATCGTCATGCCATATTCCAAACTTTGGTTTTACGATGTAATTCTGGATTCAGATCTGCCGGATGCGCAAGAGCTGCAGCAGGATCTTATTGATTACTTCCCAACCAATTTGCGCAAAACCTATCGCAAGGATATTTTACAGCATCGCCTACGCCGGGAAATTATTGCGACCATCGTGACCAATAGTTTGATCAATCGCGTGGGGGGAACTTTTGTAGCCAGTCTTAATGAGAAAACCGGCACTTCTCCGGTTGAGATCGCCAAAGCCTTTATTGCGACCAGGGATGCCTTTGGTCTGGAAGAAATCTGGGCAGGTATTGAGGCGCTCGATAATAAAGTTTCTGCCGACACCCAAAATGTCATGTTGAAAGATGTCAACCAGCTGATCGAGCGGGCGACATTGTGGTTCTTGCGAAACACGACGCAGCCAATGGATATCGGTGACAACATCAAGGAGTTTGCGACGTCGATAAAATCACTGTCGGGACGGATTGAGAGCATCTTGCCGGACGGTGTTACCGATCGCGTCAATTTCCGAGCGAACCGATATACGCAGGCAGGGGTACCGCAAGGCCTGGCTAAAAAGGTAGCCTATTTGCTGCTCTTGGTCTCGTCGCTTGATATCGTTCGAACGGCGGCTAGTTGTAACATGAAACTTGAAGCTGTCGCGAAGCTCTATTTTGAAGTTGGTGAAGCCCTCGGCCTCGGTTGGTTACGCTACAATGCTGAGAAATTACCGGGCGACAATCATTGGCAAAAACTCGCCTCCGCTGCGGTCATCGAAGAACTCTACAGTCATCAGCGCGGTATCACGGCCCGGGTCGTGGACAATGCTAATGGTGCCACCGACCCCCTTGCTGAGTGGCAAAAATCAAACACCACGGCGATGGACCA
>JABIHH010000064.1 GCA_018649725.1 Rhodospirillaceae bacterium
GGGGGTGGGCGAAGTTGACCCAGATCTGGCGACCATCCGGCCGGGCGACCGCAAAGATCGGCTGACCATGAACCGGGATGGCGTCGATTTTCTTCCAGCTACCCCGCTCAACCACCAACACTTCGTGATGACCGACCGCCGGCAAAAACAATTGACCGCCAACACTGGCCCAACCTTCGAGATGGGGCATTTTGTAGACCGGCAGCTTGCGCTTACCGCGCCCATAGCCATCCAAGATACGCTTCACACCGTTATCGACTTGCCATAAATCAAGCAGCGACAGGCCATCTTCACCAAACAACCCGGCGATGTAGTAGCGTCCATCCGGCGTCACCAATCCGTCATAGGGCAGCGTGCCGATATCTTTGAACTTTCGGATGAGGGGTTTGTTGCCTTGGGAGAAATCAGCAAGCCAGATCTCGCCCGAATCATAGAGGCTGAAGACGAATTTTTGGCCCGGGGCATCTACAAGCCCGACCACCTTGGAGCGCTTGCCATCGCCGATATCGGTCGCTGGGATGTCCGCCACGAGTTCAAGTGTTTCAGAATTAAATACTTTGACCCCGCCCGGCTTATAATTTGAGACAGCAATGAGCTTGCCATCCTGCGATATCGCCCCGCCGATCGAGTTGCCGGATTGCATCACGCGCTTGATGATTTTCCGAGCCAACAAATCGACCTTAGTGAGCCCGCCATCGCGCCCAAAGATATAGGCGAAGCGGCCATCTCTAGAAAACACCGTCGAGGCATGCGACAAATCACCAAACCCGGTCAGGCCATAGAGCGACGTGCGGTCCGTCGTCTCAACAACCTTGATACTACCGGCGGCACGCTCAATAACCACGCCGAGATCACCCGTGCCGCGCACACCGTTTCCGGAGGTCACGCAAGCTGATAACAGCAAGGCCAGAGCAATAAAAATTTTACTTTGCATAGGTGTCTCCTGCCTTTAATTTTTTAACCAGCCAGGCAGTTTCGTCCTGGCTCAACTCGACGCCCCAAGGTGGCATCGGTGTGCCGGTAACACCGTCTCGAATGATGTCGATGAGGAATTCATTACTATGTTCTTTAAGCTTAGCGGGCAGCAGTGACGGCCCAAGCCCGCCTTTCAACGTCATGCCGTGACACGAGCCGCAATCATGCTTCAAACGATGAATTAGTTCTGCTTTGCGGGCAGCATCAGGTTCAGCCGCTGCGGCGGCAAAAGTCAGCGGAAACAAAAGAATGGCTGTCAGTAGTGCCTTAACCACCGCCCGCTCCCTCTAAGTAATCCATTAAATCAGGTGCTGGGATGCTGCCCCAAATATCGGCGACTTCGATGACATGACCAATTACGATCAGCAGCGGTGTCGGTAATTTTTCTTCAGCCACCCGTTCCGGCAGATGCGCCAAAATAGTACGACAAATTCGCTGGTCTTTAGTTGTGCCCTTGGAGATCGCAAGGGCTGGTAAATCTCCTGGCATACCGGCCTTGATCAACTCATCCCGAATCAGCGGCAGGCTTGAGAGCCCCATATAAATGACCAATGTGGTATCCGGATCAGCTAGGCTCTGCCAATTTAGATCAAGCTCGCCATTATTTTTTCGGTGGCCCGTCACATAGCGCACCCCGGTCGATTTGCCACGGTGTGTTAGCGGCACGCCAAGCGCCGCGGTACAGCCGGACGCTGCGGTAATTCCCGGCACGACCTCAAACGAAATACCATGCTCATGGAGAATTTCCGCCTCTTCGCTGCCGCGGCCAAAGACAAAGGGGTCACCGCCTTTAAGGCGTACGACGTTATAATTTTTGCGTGCAAGCTTAACCAAGAGCTCATTTATTTCATCTTGGATGAGATGGTGATTGTCAGCAGCTTTACCTGCAAAAATTCGACTAGCGCCAGCCGGAACCAAATCCAGAATCTCGTCAGAGACCAAGCGATCATAAACCACGACGTCGGCTTCGCCTAACAAACGCATGGCTTTTACCGTCAAAAGTTCTGGATCACCCGGACCAGCACCAATTAAATAAACAGGTCCGTAACTGTCTGGAATTGAAATCATATTTAAATCTCCTACCTGCTTTTCGTATAGCATTTAGAAGAATTAAATAAATTGACACAGGTTAATTTGTGAAAAATACCTAAATTTAATTCAGATCGAATTGGTCGTGCCTATCACGAATTGCGCCCACCGACTATTTTTCGGGCTTTATCAACCCACACATCCAGCTCTGACAAAAGCATTTCAAACAATCTTTCCAAACGTCACAATTGTGACCATAATATGAGATTCGAAATTCTCCGGATGTGATCATGGGAAATAAACCCGAAAACCGAGCGGTCGATCCGCGCCCCAATTGGGCCGAAAATTCCAGTGCGGATAATTGGCCGATATTTGATGTGCGCGCGATTTTGAGCGCGGGATCGGACCCCTTCGGTCAGATTATGGAATTTATGTCCGGCTTGAAGTCCGACGATAATTTCATTATCGAAGCTTCCTTCAACCTTCAGCCCTTGCGTCGACTGCTGGCAGCCAGAGGTTATGCCAGTTTTGGTGATCAATTGAATGCCAATCATTGGCGAATATTTTTCCACGCGGAGGACGTTTCTCAAGCTGGCGAGAATCTGGAAAGCTCTGAACCAAAAACGTGGAATGAAGAGAAACAACTTCATGTTGATCTGCGAATGATGGAACCGCCCGGACCCCTGGTGTTTATTCTTGGATTGCTTGACCGGCCCGGAATGGGGAAAGAATTAGTGGTTCATCTTGCACAGGAACCAATTTATCTGTACCCGGAGTTAAACGAGCGTGGTTGGAGCTGGGACCAACTGGAGAGCAGTTCGGATGAAATCCGACTTCTCTTGTATTGCCAAAACCCAGATTAACATTTGCGAGAACAATCGACGGAGAAAATCAATAATGGTCCAGGACGTTAATCCCGGTACAATTCTTATGAGCGCCCAGTTGCGCCTCTTGCCGCCGTCTCTGACCTTCCGGTTTTTTATGGCTGCGGCGGTGTTTCATTTCTTTTTTTGGGTCGCTATTGGGTTTTCTTATGATGATGTTTCGACATTCTCTGGTGGCCCCGGACCGGTGCTTTCCGCCATTCATATTCTCACCCTCGGTGTTTTCGCTATGACCATAATGGGGGCGGCTACACAATTAATACCGGTCGCCACCGGTCTGGCGCATCGCTCGTTATGGCCAACGCAAATTGCGTGGTGGTTGTTCCTCCCCGGAACCTTAATTTTCCTTACCGGTCTCAACTTTTCGGAACAATGGATTATGCAATTGGGCGGACTGTTGACGGCTGCAGCCTTGCTGATTTTCGGCTTTTCTATTGCCGATTTGTTGCGTCGTTCGAAGGTTTTAAAAATACCAGTTCGTTTCGCTTGGTTGTCGATGGCGTCGTTGCTTGTTCTGGTGTTGTTGGGATTGGTTCTGCTGGAGAATTTTATCCACGGTTTTTTACCCGACCATCAAGCGATTGCCGCCAGCCACGTTATACTGGCTTTGTACGGATTTATGGGATTGTTGTTGATGGGTTTCAGCAATATCCTAGTCCCCATGTTTGCTCTATCCAAAAGCCCGCCTGCCCGAAATCAACAGATCGCACAATGGCTGGCACCGATTGGTTTGGTTTTGGCAGTGACCGGCGTTCTGGTTAATACAGAAGAAATTGTAGGCATCGCAGTAGTGATCGGTCTGATCGCGGTTATTTTACATATTCAGGGTATGTTGTGGTGCCTCAATTCTGGCATGCGAAAGAATTTGGGTCTTTCGTTTGTCCTCGTCAAAGCCGGTTGGGTCATGTTGATCGTCAGCTTGATTGCCAGCGGTCTATTGGTTTTCGATTTACTGGGTGAGCAGGGGCCGGCAATATTTGGCGCCATTGTGTTGATCGGTTGGTTAGCAACTTTTTTACTCGGTATTTTACAGCGAATTGTCCCTTTCTTGGCCGCCATGAATATGTCGAAAAAGACCAAGAAACCACCGCGTCTATCTGAATTGGGTGATGAAACGAAACTTAAGCTGCATGCCGTTTGTCACGGCTTGGCCTTTGTGACAATCACCGGCGGCATTGCATCTGATAAATCTCTGCCTATCTTATTGGGCGCCGTTATCGGTGCCGTCGGCGCTCTTTTTTTTGCTTGGTACGTCGTTGCAGTGGCCCGAAGTTATATGGTCTATCACCGGGAATCGGAGGCCACCGGACCCGTATCTGGGGATTGATTGGAATAATCTACATTAATAGGAATCATTATGGATGATTTAGAACTTGAACTTTGTAAATCTCTTCACAAAGATCACATGATCACGTTGCAACTACTGGAACGACTTGAAACGACCTTGGGACCAAAAAGTTCCGACCTACCTGATACCACGGGTGGCGATTTTAGAAACCTGCTGACCGATCTGGTAACCGTTCTCGAGGCCGAGGTGAAAGGCCATTTCGCGTTTGAAGAAGAACATTTATTTCCCCGCTTCGCCGACGAAATTGACCCCGCGATCACCGAAATGCTTCAAGGCGAACATGAAATCATTCGCCCGATCGCCACTCAACTTACCGATCTTGCCCGCGCGGCCTTAAAAGAAGGGTTCACGCCTGACAACTGGGACGAATTCCGGAACGCTGGACTGGAACTCGTCGAAAGGGAGGTCTTTCATGTTCAAAAGGAGGAAATGGGATTCCTTCCTGGACTGGATGAAATTCTCGATGAGGATGAGGACCGTGAACTTAACATGATGTATTTATCGGCAACGTAAGTATTTGTTTGGGTGGAACCGTTCCCGCCCGTGATACAGTACTGCACGACGAATGCATACTCGCCTCAGAACGGCCTGATCACCAATCAAATATGCAGCACAATCCTGCCGTCGCCAGGCAGATGCATCATTACGCCTAATTGGATAAACTCCGCTGATGATTTAAAAAGGCGGAATGGATTATAATTTTCATCCGAAAACATTCTGAAAAACGATTTATCTGCCCATGGAACTGTAAGAAATTAACCTTAATCAAGGTAGGGTCTTTGAAGACGGTATAGGCTGCAAAAGTATTTTTCGACATATGATAATTTCGTCATGTGGCGGAAGATGAAGCTAATTACAGTTAAGCTAATGCAGTTATGGAAGGAAGAACTATGAGATCGTTTGTCACGACTATTTCCGCGCTAGGCATGGCAGCAGGCATTGTTTTCGCGATGCCTGCTAACATTGCCCAGGCGGCAGATCCAACTCTATCGAAGAAGGATTTTGAAGAGGCAAAGACGCTCTATTTTCAACGTTGTGCAGGTTGCCATGGTGTCCTTAGAAAGGGCGCCACAGGTAAAGGCCTAGAGCCGGCAACAACGAGGAAGTTGGGTCAAAAACGCCTCGAAAAAATTATTACCATCGGTACTGAAGGTGGCATGAATAATTTCGACGATTTATTCTCCAAGGAACAAATCGCGAAGCTTGCCACTTACATTCAAATGGAAGTCCCACCCCCAGCCGAAATGGGTCTTGCTGAAATGAAGAAGCGCTGGAAAACATACATTAAGCCAGCGGACTATCCGAAAAAACCCATGCACGCCCTCAATTGGAAGAACTTCTTTATGGTCATCCTACGTGATGCGGGTAAAATTGGTATCATTGATGGCGACACTAAGAAAGTTGTTACCAAACTAAATACTGGTTATGCCATTCACGTGATGAAAGAATCGTCTACCGGTCGTTTCTGGTATACCCAGGGCCGCGATGGTTTGATGTCTAAAATTGATTTGTGGATGAACCCACCAAAGGTTGTGGCAACTGCACAGGTGGCATCAGATGCACGTGACGTTGCGGTTTCTCATTATGGCAAATGGAAGGACAAATATGTCATCGGTGGCGGTTACTGGCCTCCGCATTTTGTCATTCTCGATGCTGAAACCATGGAGCCGTTAAAAGTCGTTTCTACGCGTGGCGTCAATATTGATGGTGAGTATGTCAATGAAGCCCGTGTTGCAGCTGTTTATAACACGCCTAACGCCCCGACATGGATGGTCGCGGTGAAAGAGTTGGGGCAGATGTGGCAGGTCGATTATTCTGACCTGGATAATCTACGCATTGAGCAGATCAATACTCATAAATTCCTACATGATGGGTTCTTTGATCCAACTCAGCGGTACTTCCAAATAGCTGCCAATGCTTCCAATCGGATGGAATTTCTGGATACGGAAACTCGCAAAGCGGTTGGTTCATTGGAAACCGGAAAAAAACCTCATCCTGGTCTGTCTAACGTCAGCGCCTATGGAACAGATTAGCGGTATTGCATAAGAGAGGATTTCTGGTTCATCGTAATGACCCGAAGGGGAATGAAGATGAGACAGAAATCACAGACAAGACAGA
>JABIHH010000035.1 GCA_018649725.1 Rhodospirillaceae bacterium
AACGGTAACATTTTGCCAACACCGCCGGAGATCGGTACATAGGTTGCTTTGATGCCTAATGCGTTAACCATCTCTGCATAGTTTGAATGACCAGTGCTACCCACGCCCGCAACCGTTAGTTTGCCGGGATTTTTCTTGGCGAAGCCAACAATGTCCTCAAGAGTTTTGAACTGGCTATCCTTTTTAACCGCAATCCCGCCAACGGATTTTTCGGTCATGCCGATGTAAGCAAATTCACCCGGCTTGTAGCCGACATCTTTGCCTCTTGATGTAACGATGATGTTTGGCACAACCACGTTAGAGATCGTGTAGCCATCCGGCTTAGAGCGATACAATTCGTTAAAGCCGATCGCGCCGCCGCCACCTGTCTTGTAGACAATCCGGATTTTGACGCCAAGATTCTTCTCCAAACCTTGCTGAAGCCTGCGCGCTTGCGCATCAGATCCGCCACCTGGCTTATAAGGTACGATGAAGGTGATGTCTTTTTCAGGATAACCAGCTGCAATGGCGCTTCCAGCAGACATTGCAAAAACAGCACCTGCAACGGCACCAAGAATAGTACCTGTCAAATAATTAGATTTTTTCAATTTTTTCTCCCATATGTGTGTTTGTGATCTATGTTGAGGTGGGTTCTTTGCCCATCTGCATTTTGACTTTTTTCTGCAACCCGAAGGTAATGCCCTTAACGAGCTTATTCAACGGACACATCTTAGTATGCTAAATGAAAATGTCCACATACTTGAAATCATTGGATCAATAGATAAACCAATGCCAATTCAATTTAGCCCACTATTGCTCTTACGAGACTTCGGCGAGGCGTCGCACATACTCATCCACATTCGACAGAGCGCTGTAATCTTCGCTAAGATTGCCTGATCCAGCAGGGCTTTTACACGTGAAGAAGCGGCAAGGGCTCTCTAGCAATCGAATGCCGTGGGCGGTATTTATCGGAATATAGACAAGGTCTCCCGGTTCGATAATGAATGTGTCATCGCCGATTAGCCCGGCTAGCCGTCCTTCCAGTAGAAATATCCATTGCTCGTCTTTAGGGTGAATATGGGGCAGCGGCGCTTCCCCTTCTTCATAGGTGACAATACCTGCCTTGATGAGCTCACCCCCAAACTGCTTCATCATGACATTCGGATTGACAACATCTGGCGTCAATTCCATTTCGTCGGCCTTATAAATTGGCATCGTTTAGTCTCCCTCTATTAATTTTAATATAATCGAGTGTCGAATTAGATCACTCTAAACATGCTGTGACTCCATGCTATCCCCATAGCGCACCCGAAAGAGGAGCGTGCGCTGATCACCGTTGACATATTCATGGATTTCCCCCGGCGGATGGAGAATAAACATGCCAGGTTGAATATTAATCTTCTCGTCATTGACGTTCATGTGACCGCCACCTTCCAGGCAAAAATAAATTTCAGTGGCTTCAGGGTGGCAGTGATTTGGGCTGGTTTGACCGGGCTCCCAACATGCGACCGTGACATCGCCACCCGATTCGGTACCTAGTATTTTTTCGACATGCTTCTCGAGTGAGAACTCTTGCTCGGTCTTTAAATCAAATGCGATCATGAAAAATCTCCTGCTTCAAGGTGTATCCCGTTCTATCCGAGGTCTTTCCCCTCATAAACCTCCAACACGCGGCTCGCATCATCTTTGGCCCAGCCGGCTGCTTCCGCTCGCTGGAACATTTTGCGGGCAGCGGGGACGACTTGGAGATCAAGGCCGTGTTCTTTGGCGAGGTCGATAGCGATCCCCATGTCTTTAGCGAAAATTTCGACCGCCCCCCGAGGGGCAAAATCGCGGTTAAAGAAACGTGGGCGCATCACTTCCCACATCTCGCCTCTGACCGAGCCCGCGCCCAAACATTCTTCCATGGTCGCGTGACTGAGACCAGCGCGTTCGCCGAGGACAACCATTTCGGCCATAAGAGCAGTGACAGAATTTACATAGAGGTTGGTCACGACTTTCATGGCCGAACCGGAGCCTATGTCCCCAGTGTGCGTTGTCGCTTTGGCTAAGGGCTCTATAATCGGACGGACCCGTCCGAAAACATTATCCTTGCCACCGACCATGAAGGTAATGATCCTATCGTCGACTTTATTGTGAGAACCCGATATCGGGGCGTCCAATAATTCAATTCCGTGGCTGGAAAGTTTTTCAGCTAGGTCAATTTGAAAAGCTGGGGGCATGGTGCTCATTTCGACATGAATGAGGCCTTCTTTGCCGGCCTGTGCAATACCATTCGGACCTGTGGTGTTTTCTTCAATGTGTTCTGGTTGAAGTAAAATACTAAAAGTAATGTCACATTTTTCAGCGAGGATTTTCGAAGACGCGACAGGAGTGCCGCCTTCGCCTTCAAACAACTTCATGCGTTCAGGATCATTGTCATAGCCAAAGAGCTCATGACCGTCGATCCGCATTTGGCGCGCGAGTGCCAGCCCCATTTTACCAAGACCGATCATGCCAATTTTTTCACTCATTATTTGTTTCCTATTTCTTGATCAAATGTTTCTCAATTTAACTCATCCTCGCATCACTAAGCAGACGGAATAATCGGCAGCAGCACAAAAGCCGGATTCTCAGGATCACTATGAAGCGTCGATGTGCCGTCGAAGATGTTTGCCGGACGGTCCCTTGGGTCATCATGCAAAAACGGGCCGCACCCCTTAAGCTCATTTTTAAAATTCGACAATCTCCCGCCGCTCTCTCCGGCATATTCATAATCTTTGCCGCGAATTGAGATGGCGAAGTGATAGCCCTCGGGTATGACGATTGACGTCGGCCAGATTTCAACATCAAGTTCTACTTTCTCGCCCGGTGTTAACGGCTGGACTTCATCATGCGTGTGATAAGGTCGATAAGGTTCGGATAGCTGTTCATCCAATTTGCGGTGCGACGCCCTGAGCCAACCTTGGCCGATTGGGGTATGCGGATCAATTGCGCCTTGAAACACGACTTCCTCACCGCCCGGGGCAAAGACCTGCAGGATTACAAAAATATCCGCATCGGAGGTCGATGATGAAAGACCGAGTTTAAGTGCAGACGGTCCGGTAATTTCCATAGCCTTATCCAACGGCGGCGAGCGGAAGGTCAATCCCTCACCCATGGTCTCAAAGCCGACTTGCTGTGCAGCATCTGGGATGCTCTCAGACAATCCGCTTGTCGCAAAATCAAGATAATACTTTGTCCATTGAGTTCGCGGGATCGGCCACTCCTCTTCCATCCGCAATTCAAATCGGTCGGGATGTCGTATCTGAACCTGCACTTTGGCCTGGTCTTCCCAACCTTTCCGGTCATCTTTGAGGAAAAAGTCGAAGAAGCGCTTTTGCAGCTGTACCCCGTAATCGGTGTAGAATTCAGTCCAATGTTCAATCCCATGAACTTCCAACCACTTCTCTTTTGAGGCCGCCCGGATATAGCCCTCAAAATTTCCTCGCGGATGCAAGCCTTGGCCACCCCAATTACCGGCGGATAAGAACGGTGTCACCACGTTTTTCCAGATTGGGGAGCGTACTTTATGATAGTCATCATCTAAAGAGTGAGCTTGAATCTCATCACCGAAGGCGCAGCGTTCGGCTGCCAGCTCTTCCTCGGTCAAGGTCAATTCACCGCAGGCATTGCTGCCTGTCACGATACTTTTCGGGCCATTGTCACCCAGACCATACTGCACAGTCTTGACCTGCATGTCGTACCAATTATCCCAGAATGTTGAAAGAATGCCGCCGTGATGGGTCATGTCCCGATACCAGTCGGCAGCCCCTTCCCAAATGCACATAGCGGCTAAATGTGGCGGCTGCTGGCTCGCAACATGCCATTGATTGATGCCGTAATAAGAAATGCCATTGAGTCCGACTTTGCCATTTGACCAAGGCTGAGTGCCCGCCCATTCAATACAGTCGTAAAAATCCTTGGTCTCACGAGCGGAGAAGGGATCAACAAAACCGGGAGAGGCACCGCAGCCTCTAGAATCAACCCGCAGACAAATATAGCCGTCAGGTACCCATTTCTCAGGGTCTGGCAATTCCCAGGCTTGATATTTGTTAGTCGATCCCGCAGTGACATCCGGGTGCTGCTCAACCATGCGGTTCCAAGCCGATGGATAGCCTTCCTGGAAAGACAAGCCTTTGGCATAAGGTCCATAGGTGAGAATAACAGGATATTGACCGTCAGTCTCGGGGCGGAAAATATCCGCTCGTAATATTAGGTCATCGTCCATTTCAATCGGATGGTCCCAATCTATTTTCATATCGTCACGAATTTCGGATGACATTGACGTTTCTCCCCTAGTTTTTGGGAGAATGAAAGCTCGTTACGTGTTGACTGTCAATGTGTACCAACAGAAAAAATGAAGCCGAGGCGCCTGATCGAGGTCGGCCGAATATAGAGATTGGAGGCTTAGCTAAGACAACATTACTAGGTGCTCAAACTCTATTACTCTCAGAAGGCTACAACGTTAAAGCCGATGAGATTTTGATCTTGGCATTTAACAGGAGTGCCAGCCGTGAAATTGGAACACGAATAAGAGAAGAATATAATTTTAGTGGCTTCCATCAAGCCAAAACCTTCCACAGCTTAGCCTACCAAATAGTTCGACCAGAGGAAGAATTGCTTTTTGATGAAGGGCGAACATTTTTTGGGGAAAAACAGAAAAATTTCATTCAAGGTTCGGTTCGTTCAATATGGAAGGAAAAGAATTTTGAAGAAAGGATGCTGGAGTTTTTCAAAAAAGAGATAAGGGAAATCGATGAACATGGAGATAATTTGGAACCCGGGGAATACCTAGCTTACAGGAAGAACCGAAGGGAAGTATCTTTGGCTGGTGAAGTTGTGAAATCAAATGGAGAGAAGATAGTATCTGATTTTCTTTTCCAACACGATATCCATTATCGATATGAAGAAAGGGTGTTCGTGAAGGGTGACGCAAAAGGACATTTAGGTTCATTTTACTCTCCCGACTTTACAATTTTTTACGAAGGAAAACGTTTCAGGCTTGAGCACTGGGGAATTGATGAGAATGATAATAGTAGACGAGTGGCACCTGATTGGGACGGTACATGGGAAGAGTACCGTGAG
>JABIHH010000067.1 GCA_018649725.1 Rhodospirillaceae bacterium
CGCTAACGCCGGTCGCTAAGCTAGAGCCGATTACTGTGGGCGGTGTCGTGGTCTCCAATGCGACGCTGCACAATGAAGATGAGATTGCCCGCAAAGACGTGCGCGTTGGCGACACGGTGGTCATTCAGCGCGCGGGCGATGTCATTCCACAAGTGGTTGAGGTCGTGCTGGATAAACGTCCCAAAGGGTCTAAGGCGTTTGATTATCCGACCCATTGTCAGGTGTGTGGTTCTGAAGCTATCCGCGATGACGGCGAGGCGGTCAGGCGATGCTCCGGTGGGGCGATCTGCCCGGCGCAGGTTGTTGAACGGTTTCGCCATTTTGTCTCAAGAGGCGCTTTCGACATTGAAGGGTTCGGCAGCAAACATGTCGAAGCTTTTTTTGAAGAAGACTTGATCAAGACGCCTGCCGATATATTCCGGCTGAGAGATCACGAAGAAGATATCAGAAGCCGGGAAGGTTGGGGCGATAAATCGGTCGACAATCTCTTGGCCGCGATTGAGAGCCGCCGCACTATTCCGCTCGACCGCTTTATATTTGCGCTCGGCATTCGCCAAATCGGCCAGGCTAATGCGCGGCTTTTGGCTAAGCAATACATCTCGATCGGCGCTCTGCGTGAGGCTTTGAAAAATGCCACCGTGATTGGCTCTGAGGCGCTTGAAGACCTCAACAATATTGACGGGGTCGGCCCCTCAATCGTGGAAGATCTAATTAGCTTTTTCAATGACGCAGCCAGCCGGATCTTGCTCGATGATTTTGAAGCTCAGCTTACCATCGAAGATTTTGATACTCCAGATGACAGCTCATCGCCGATTGTTGGTAAAACCATTGTCTTTACTGGCACACTCGAGACCGTGACGCGCGGTGAAGCCAAAGCCAGAGCCGAGCAACTCGGGGCCAAAGTAGCTGGTTCGGTCTCTAAAAAAACAGATTACGTTGTTGCCGGTCCGGGCGCTGGCTCAAAAGCCAAAAAAGCCGCCGACCTAGGCGTGGCACTGTTATCCGAAGCCGAATGGCTTGAGCTGATCGGCGAAGCTTAAACAGCTTATCCATGTATTTGACCCCCCACCCCTCCCTCCCCCTCAAGGGGGGAGGGAGAAGTAGATCGAGATTTTACGGTAATCACCCCCTCAATGGGAAGTAAATCGAGACTTTGCAGCGATATCCCCCTTCCCCCTTGAGGGGGAGGCAGGGGTGGGGGGGTAGATACAAAAAAACGGCCTCAAATCAATTGAGACCGTCTTTTAAATTTCAATATTCCCGAGCTTTAATTCAGCTTATTCGGTAAGTCCTTAACCGCGCTGTCGATGAGCTCATCCGCTTTGGCGTCTTTGACGTTGTCGATCAAAAGCTGGCGGGTGGCTTCTAGGGCAAGCTCGGCTGTCATGATGCGGACTTCTGCAGTGGCATCAGTTTCTGCCTGAGCTATGCGTTCGATCGCGAGTTTTTCGCGGCGCTCCAGCGAGCCTTCAAGATCTGTGGTCATCCGATTTTTAAGCGCTTGAGCTTCTTCACGGGCTTGGCCGATGATGTCTTCAGCTTCTTTCTCAGCATCGGCTATTTTGCGTTTATAACTGGCCAGCAAATCCTGCGCTTCTTCGCGCAATTTGGTTGCCTCTTCGATCGAAGTTTCAATTTCATCGATTTTTTTATCCAAAGCCACGGTGGCAAATTTCCACACCGGCTTGGCAAACGTCAGCACAAAAATCGCAAAGGAGATCGCGACCCAAAAGGTTGGGCTGTCATAGAAGGGTGCCTGAGATGCGCCTTCTGACGCGGCATAAGCAGTCGAAATCATGAGCTGCCCTCCTTACTAGACGCCATAGCAGAGGAAATAGCCGTTTGAACAGCATCGTCACCCGGCGTGATGCCAATGAGACGTTCGGTTGCTTCCAAGGCGACGCTAGACGCCGCTTCTTGGATACCGGATATCGCCGCCGTCTTAGCATCAGAGATCCGTTCCTCTGCTGCTTTAAGCTCCCCGCTCAATTTTGAGCCGAGTTCATCATGGCGACGTGCTGATTCATCAGACATTTCCTGAGTGGCCTCAAAAATAGCCGTTCGAGCATTTTCGCGCGCTTCAGCTAATGATTGATCATAGGCCTCAGAATCGGCATCTGCCTCATTTCTGAGATTTTGGGCAGCATCTAGATTATCATCAATTCTAGCTTGCCGCTGTTCCAAAATACTACCGATCCTGGGTAACGCCACTTTGGCCATCAATACGTAGAGAAGAATAAACGTAATGAAGAGCCAAATGATCTGTGGCGAAAACGCGCTGATGTCTAATTGTGGCATATTTTTTAAGCCTGTCGGTTAAACGCTTTGTCGAACTTCTAAGGTCTATTAACCGAAGAGGATCAGCAAGGCGATAGCGAGAGCGAAAATAGCCAGGGCTTCAACCAGGGCAAACGAAACCCATGCGGTTGTTGTCACTGCATCAGCAGCACCTGGGTTACGACCAACAGTTGAGATCAAAGCGGCCCAGATAAGTCCGATACCAATGCCAGGGCCGATAAAACCTAAAGTGGCCAAGCCGGCGCCGATCATTTTTGCTGCATCTAATTCCATTTTATAACTTCCTTTTGTTTGAACTTTAATTAATGCAAGTGAATTGCATCGTTGATGTATATGCAGGTCAGGATAGTGAAAATATAGGCCTGCAGAAATGCGATAAGAAATTCTAGTCCGGTGACGGCAACCAGCCCGGCAATCGGCACAACACCGAAAATACCAAGTGGAACAACGAACCCGCCGATAACTTTCAGCAAAGTATGGCCCGCCATCATATTGGCAAACAACCGAACGCTCAGACTAAACGGCCGGGTGAAATAAGAGATAACTTCAATAGCGATCATCAGCGGCGCCAGAACAATTGGCACGCCTGCTGGTAAGAAAAACGAGAAGAAATGAAAGCCATGTTTAACAAAGGCGATGACCGTCACCATGATAAAGATCACCAACGCCATCGAAAGCGTTACCGCAATATGGCTGGTGAAGGTAAAGGTGTAGGGCACCATGCCGATGAAATTGCCGAACAGAACAAACATGAAAATCGAGAAAATGAACGGGAAGTAAGGGCGGCCTTCTTTGCCGATATTATCACTCACCATTTTGGCAATAAATTGATAGGACAGCTCAGCCAAAAGCTGCCAGCGTCCAGGAACACCTGCGCGTGGGCGAACAGCAAAAACCATCAAGGCCGTTGCGGCAATCACGGCGAGCAGCATGAACGCAGATGAATTGGTAAATGAGGCATCAAAATCACCGATTTTAATGGGAACCCACGTTTTAATAATGAATTGCTCTAGCGGGTTATGTGCTTCAGCCACTCTTCGTCACCTTTTACTTCGTTTTGTTGGCTTCGGACTGCTTGTCCCGATCAAAACCAACTTTGTAACTCTGACCCTTAGTTAGTCGGAAAACATTCCACAAACCTGCGGCATTTCCTATAAACAAAAACCCGATCAAAAACCACGGTTTGGTTCCCAACCAAGAGTCGATAAAAAAACCTATTCCACCGCCGACCGCAATCGCTACTACCAGCTCCGTGCCAATTCGCATGGCAGCGCCTTTGCCTTCATCAGCCCCAGTCGCTTTGCTGTTTTGATCGAGCCCCGCGTTTAAATCGCGGGCACGTTGTAGCCGTTGATCAAAGTCCTCGAGATGGTCATTTTGACCGTTTGGGACTTGCGGATTTTTATCCTCATTCATCACAGGACGCCCTTTGTTGAAGTGCTAGGGCAGACGACAGAAAACTCCTTTAAGACGAAGGTTCGCCATTGGATTTGCCATTGGAATTACCAGTGGATTCGGGTCGGAACATATCTTTCGGATTGGGGCCTGTCAAGATTCAATACTGATCAGAATAGCCGTCATAACGTATTGATTTTATTGACTAAATTAAAGTTTTTTAATCTAGGCGATGTCGCGGAGTTCAATCGCCTGGCCCAAGTCTACGGATACGAGCTGAGAAACACCCTGTTCGCCCATTGTAACACCGAAAAGTCGGTCCATTCTGGCCATTGTCATGCGGTGGTGGGTGATGACGAGGAAGCGGGTTGAGAGCGAATGAGCCATTTCATCGACCATGGTGCAGAATCTGTCGACATTGGCATCATCAAGGGGCGCGTCGACCTCATCCAATACACAAATTGGCGCGGGATTAGTCATGAACACCGCAAATAGCAGGGATAGTGCCGTCAAAGCCTGCTCGCCGCCAGATAATAGAGATAAGACTTGCAGGCGTTTGCCGGGCGGGCTTGCCATAATTTCGAGACCGGCTTCCAACGGATCATCCGATTCGACCAGCTCCAAATGCGCCCGACCGCCACCAAAGAGGCGGACAAAAAGCCCCTGGAAGTGTTTGTCGACTTCTTCAAAGGAAGTCAAAAGCCGTTGGCGACCTTCACGGTTGAGCTCATTGATGCCGCGCCTGAGCTTGTCGATGGCTTTGGTGAGGTCTTCACGCTCTGTCGTTAAGGTGTCGATTTGTTCGTTTAATTCCTGGGCTTCAACCTCGGCGCGCAAATTGACCGGGCCCATATTCTCGCGCTCGCGTAGCAACCGCTCTACGCGTTTTTCAGCAGCTTCCAGTTCCGGCAATTCTTTGTCTTCATCGATGCCCGACAGTTCTTGTAGCGCACCTGGACCACAATTGAGGCGGTCTTCCATCCGCTCGATCAGCGCCGCCGAAGCTTGATCCGCTTGTTCAACGGCTGCTTCGGCCCGCACGCGTTTCTCGCGAACCGCGGCAAGTTTGCTTTCAGCTTCTCGCAAGACGCGGTCGGCATCGGCAAGTTTGGTTTCAGCTTCAGCCAGACGATCGGCGGCATCTTTGCGCTTTTCTTCGGCTTCATCGACTTTATCGAGAATATCTTGATGGCGGCGCTTGATTTCTTCTGGCTGCTGGGCGAGACGTTCACGCTCCGCCTCGAGAGCCTGTTTGCGTTCGGACCGTTCTTCAAGCTGTTTCTCGGCATCCTCTTTGCGCGTATTCCAATTGGTCAATTGGCTGGCAATGGCCTGCAGGCGGTTGCGCCGCTCCTCGGCCTGATTTTTCAGCGTATCAAAAGCTGATTGTGCTTCAACCAATTCACCGCGTTTTTCACCAACAACGGCTCTGAGAGAATTTACCTGGCGGCGGCCTTCTTCGACATCCGTTAAACTTGCTTCATCTTCAGTGACCGCTTTGCGGCCGGCTTCGGCCTCCGCAAGATCGGCAGCGACGCGATGACCAGCATCTTTTTGGGCCGAAAGTTTCGTGTCATTTTCACTCGTTTGGCGTTGCAATTGCACCATTTCCTGCTGCGCTGCTTCTCTAGCGGTCTCGGCATTGCGGACCGCGCCCCTGGCGGCTTGCTCGCTCGCAGTTGTTGTTTCAACTGCTTCACGGGCCGCCGTAACATTGGCTTCGGCGCTTGATGCAGCGCTCTGTGAACTTTCAAGGCTTTTTCGGGTGTTTTCCAGACGGTTACGCTGCTCCAATCTGATCGCCGCTGATGTCGGCGCTTCCGCAGCAGACGTGTAGCCGTCCCAGCGCCAAAAAGCACCATCTCTGGTAACCAGTCGCTGGCCTTGTTTGAGGTTCGGCAATAACCGCCAGCCGGTTTCTGCATCAGCAACGACACCGATCTGTGACAGCCGCGCGATCAAGGCGTCCGGACCTTTGACAAAGTTACTTAGGGCCTCGGCGCCATTGGGCAGGGAAGGCGCGCTGTCAATTGCCGGTAAGTGGCGCCAATGAACCGGCGCAGATTCATTCGTGGCGGCGCTCAGATCATCGCCGAGCGCTGTGCCAAGAGCACTCTCCAATCCAGGCTCAACCGTTACGGCGTCAATAAGAGGCGGCCAGAGATCCGGATCACCCGTTTCCAATAGCTCGGCAAGCGCTCGAATTTCCGCTTCTAATTTTGCCGCCTCGGCCAAGGTCTCTTGGGATTGTGCCTGGGTCTCGCTTAAGCGGCGGGTGGCTTCAATACGGGCCTGTTCCGCGCTCTCAACTTGTTCGCGTGCGGTGGCCAATAACTCAGAGGCGCTGGTAAGTTTGCTTTCAGTAGCGGCCACAGCTTCCCGGTCAATGGCGTCTTCTTCCAATTTGGCAATTTCGGCCTTCAGCTCTTCATTGGTGGCGCGAAGTCGGCTCAGCCGGGTATCTAACTCTGTGCGCCGTCGATCCAGATCGTTGCGCTTTGCTTCCTGGGCGGCAACCTCCTGGGTCAATTCGCCGAGTCTATTTTCTTCGGCATCATATTCATTCTTTACCACGCCGAGCTTTTCACCTGCGGCGGTAACGGCAGCGTTTTCATCTTCTTCAAAGCCGCTGATCCGTTGTTTCTCTTCTTCCAGATTGCGGATCGCTGCGTTGGCATCGGCGGCCAGTGTGCGCTCACGTTCCATATCCTGGGCAACTTGAACCAGGCGGGTTTCACATTCTTCTTGCGCTGCAACGAGGCGGGCCTCTTCTTCTTCAAGGCTCTCCTTGGCTAAGGTGAGGCGTTGCAAAGCGGCGGCGGCTTCGGCTTCTTTTTCCCGAAGTTCTGGTAAATACGCAGCGGCTTCGGCTTGAGCTACGGAAGCCGCTGAGGCCAGCGACGTCATTTCAGTAACCGCGTTTTCCGCTTCGCTTAACACTTCTTTGCTTTGTTCGATCTCCAAGGAGGCGGCGGTCCAACGGATCAGAAACAAAGTCGCTTCGGCTTTACGAATATGATCATTGAGATTGCGATAGCGGGTCGCCTGGCGCACTTGTTTGCGGAGCGACAGCATTTGGGCCTCGAGGGTCACCATAATGTCGTCGAGCCGCTCCAGATTAGTCTCGGCACCGCGTAGGCGAAGCTCAGCCTCATGACGACGAGAATGCAGGCCGGAGATACCAGCTGCTTCTTCGAGTAATTTTCGGCGCTGGGCAGGTTTTGCTGAGACAACTTCGCCGATATGGCCTTGGCTCACCAATGCGGTTGAGCGCGCACCACTTGCCGCATCCGCAAACAGCAGATGAACGTCTCTGGCGCGGACTTCTTTGGCATTCACCCGGTAGGTTGAGCCTTTTTCACGTTCAATTTTGCGCGTTACTTCAAGGTCATCGTTATCGTTAAACTGCGCCGGGGCACCGCGCTCTGAATTGTCGAGGGCAAGCCCGACCTCAGCGATGTTGCGGGCCGGTCGGTTTCTGGAGCCAGCAAAAATAACATCGTCCATTTCGCTGCCGCGCATTTGCTTGGCCGAGGTTTCGCCCATTACCCATTTTAGCGCTTCAACGAGATTGGACTTGCCGCAACCATTGGGGCCGACGACACCGGTCATGCCCGGCTGAATGTCTAATTCGGTCGGATCGACAAATGATTTAAATCCAGTAAGCCGAAGCTTAGAAAACTGCACGGGTTACCATGCCCCCTATTGTTAATTACTTTTTGGCTTTCGCCAGTTCTGCATCGAGTACTTTACGTAGACGCTCGATTGTCGCCGGTCCTTTAAATGTCTCGCCGTTGATTATAATCGTCGGTGTTGACGCAACTTTGTATTGTTTGTCGCCATCGCCGCGTATTTTCATGACGCCCGCGTGAACGTCTTTGCTGCTGATGCAGGCTTGAATGGTTTCTTTGGAAATCCCAGATAGCAAACCTATTTGTGCGAGCGCAGCATTCGGATCTGCCGCTCTAGACCAGTTCTGCTGGGTTCGATACATGATGTCGACAATGGGAAAATAGCGTTCTTTTGGTGCGCATCTCGCCATCATAGCTGCAGCCAAGGCCAAACCGTCTAACGGGAAGTCTCGGTAAATCAATTTTACCTTACCCGTGTCGATAAATTCCTTTTTTAACGCCGGTAAAGTTCCGGTGTGAAAATTCGCACAATGCGGACATGTCTTTGAAGCATATTCGATGATGGTTACCGGCGCGTCGGCTTTACCTGAAATACGATCTGAAAGAATTTCTGCCAAAGGTGGCAGGGCGGCTTTTTGTGCCTTTTCCTGGGCCTCGGCAGACGTCAATTGAGGCGCTATGACAGCTAGAACCATAACGGCCCCGGCTAAAACCGGTGTGAATTTCATAAAGATCGTTTTTACTACATGTTTGGGCAAATTTGCCTCCTAACCACTAGATGTTGATGAATATAAATGGCGTTGGTCTTCTCGACAAGTCGTGATCAACGCAATTTTGCTAAAAAATCAAGAAATCTGGGGATAACTTTGCAGGAATATCGCTCACTTCCCAATAAACTTTTAGTAATCACCTTTAAACTCTTTGATTTTGCGGCGAATTATCCGCGATCCCCGATAAATTGGTTTAAAAATCAGGCAATTTTAGGGCTGATCAAACAAATGAAAGCAATTCGAAATTTGATTATCTATGAATCGCCGAGCGTTTGAATGTAGCCAGATAACTCGTGACTAATCGTGAGTGGTAATCTCGGTTCCAAGGGCGCGCAGGGCTTCTTTTAGCTCGGGGTCGCTAACCAGGTTAAGACGATCATTCAATGCTTTGGTTTCATCATCGGTGAGCTCTCTTTTCTCGACCTTGGGCTCGGGCTCTTTTTCCGGCAAAGCCCCCTGAATAATTTTGATATAGGCGACAGCCCGGTAGCCAAAATGCGTGTTGATCCGATCAAGCAGCTGGGTTTCCAAATGCTGCAGCTCTAGCGCCAATGCCGGACTATCAATGCGTAGATGAAGCGTGCCGTTACCGCGCTCATTTCTGGGATAAATAATTTTTTCAGGAAAGGTGTGTTGCGCTAATACAGAGCCGGTAATGTTCGGCCAATCCGCAATCATGGTTCCTTTGCCAAATCCGCGCTTGCCAAAAATTGGCCGCGTTAGCTTTTCAACGGTGGCGCTGATACTGCGTGATTGATAGCGGCGGATGGTCATCGGATTTCGGCTTTATTGTTGTGAAGTTCCGGCAATATGGTAAGCAGGAATGAGCCGCACGACAACAAAATATAATTGGGGCATTGCTAAAAAGATCATGGTCTCCAAAATCAAAACTAGGCCGGAAGTTAGGTCAGCTAAAATTCTAGCCTGGTACGACCGCCATCAGCGGCATTTGCCGTGGCGCGCTAGGCCCGGTGTGCAGCCGGATCCTTATTTTGTCTGGCTGAGCGAGATTATGTTGCAACAAACGACCGTGGTAACGGTCAAATCATATTTTGAACATTTCATTGCCACTTGGCCGAAGCTTGAGGATTTGGCGGCCGCCCCTTTGGATGACATCCTTCATGCCTGGCAAGGGCTCGGCTATTACGCCCGGGCGCGTAATCTCCATAAATGTGCGCAAGTTGTGGCGGCGCAATATGACGGCAAATTCCCGGATGAAGAACAAGATCTATTGAGCTTGCCAGGGATTGGCCCTTATACAGCGGCCGCTATCACGGCGATTGCGTTTGGTAAAAAGGCCACCCCGGTGGACGGTAATATTGAACGAGTTATGGCCCGGCTTTTCGCCGTCATGGAACCGTTGCCTAAATCAAAATCTCAGCTACGCGACCTGGCGGGCGGTATGACGCCGGATGATCGGGCCGGGGACTATGCGCAAGCGCTTATGGATATTGGCGCAACCATCTGCACGCCAAAAAAGCCAAATTGCAGTATATGCCCGCTTTCGGGTGATTGCCGGGCGGAAAAAGAAGGCCTCGCTAGTGAATTGCCGCGGCGGGTGCCAAAGAAAAAAAAGCCGACACGATATGGCACGGCTTTTTGGCTCATCAATCCGTCTGGAGAAATAATGCTGCGGCGACGCCGGGAGCAGGGTTTGTTGGGTGGGATGATTGAGGTGCCGTCCTCGGACTGGCAGGAGAAATCTCGCTCTTCTAGTGAGATATTGGACGAAGCACCGGTTGAGATCGATTGGCAAATGTTGCCGGGAAAAATCCGTCACACCTTTACGCATTTTCATTTGGAATTGGAAATTGCTGTCGGCCACTTGGCCGTCGATTCTTCAGTTAACGGAATCTGGTGCGATGTAAATGAGTTCGGCGCCCATGCGTTACCGACCGTTATGAAAAAAGTCGTGGCCCACGCGCTTGAATTTCAGGATTAAGCAGAAACATTAACCGTTTGGCCAACCGAAATAAGGACGCGGCCAGCATTTGTATTGGTGCCAAAATCTTCTTGATCTTGAGAGATCAAAATACTTTGAACCAGAGAATTGCCCCGGGCAGCCAATAGGGCAAAGTCAAACTGCGCCAGGACGTATTCCAATTGGTTGGCGAGGACACTGGCGCGGGCTTCGTCCTGAATATCTTCAATTAAGGCAGCAACTTGGGAGCTGATACCACCGATCTGGGCATCAAATACGCTGGCCCGAGATTGCAGCGTCGCGCGGTCGTTTAAAAATTCTGCCTGGGTAGTGAGGACCAGACCTTCGGCTGCATCCAGGGCATCCTTGGCATTTTGAAGGTTGGTGGCATAATCTGCGTGACCGCTGTCAAAATCTCCATAAACCCAGGCATCAAGCAGAGCCAGTCCGCCGCCAGAAACGACGCCCGTGATGTTGCCGCCACCAGAAAGATCAAAATCAATAGCGCCGGTCGACGCATCATAACTATTTAGCGTTAAATCGGTAACTGTATCCGACTGCCCGGTTGCCGTGTCAGGATAATCGGAATATTCGGTCAACGTGCCGACATCATCTTCCAAGTTCAGAAAGGCCGTATCGGAGTTCCAAAAATCACCGCTGCTATCTTCGGTGATGTAATAATCGGTCCCGAGATAGACGCCATCGACCTGTAATGTGTCACCGGCTGAATTGTAAGGTGCAAACAGTGTCTGCGTTGAAAAGTTGCTGCGCGACGAGCTGTTAATCAGGTTTTTTTGATAATAGGCACTGCCATCTTTGATCGATTCCGAGGCCACCCTGGCAAGCTGATTTATTTTCCTAAGCTTGTTGTCCCAATCGACGGAAAGCTCAGCAGCCGTGATGTCGCCATTTTCCAGATCAGTGATTTGTTCCTGCAAATAATCGATGTGGTTCTTCAGGTAGTCAAACTGGTCCAATGCCTGACTGATGACACCGATGGCCTGATTGACCCGCTCTTTACGACTGATGAGATGTGATTGATCTCGCAGCAATTGTTCTGAGATCGCCGTTGAATTAGAAGCCCCTAAATTCGCCAGCGCGCCATCAATGCGTGATGCAAAGAGATTTTGAATACTTTTGGCAGCTTGCGCCTGGGCCTGCCCACTTCGATTAACCAAAATGCGGTCGACACTGGTCACGCCTCCGGTGAGGCTACCGATAATCGTGGCGGAAGGGCTAAAAGCATCAAGAGGCATTGGATGCCGACCTCCTGTCGGTCCTCAATACACTAGAGTTCTAAACCCTGGATTCACGCCCAAGGTCTATACCAGATGACGATTTCTTTCGCCACATTGAGCTCAACGGCCCTTTGCGGGCATTAACTTGAGCATTTCTTAATCATTTATTAGCAGATTTCGCCGGAAATCTCAAGAAAATCAGTCTTTGAGCGGATTATTGGACCATTTGCAGTTTTGTTGGTTGAATAAGATTGCTGACTTGTAGTTCAATGCCGGACTGCCTAAATATAAATAGCAAAGATTTTGACGAAATAAGAAAGTGAATAAAATGTCAGACGGGCCAATTATTGATGATAATCGCGGTAATGATAGGCGAGAATCAGAAGACCGCAGAAAAGCTGAAGAGGCAGGTCCCGAACAAGAACGACGGGACAATCCGGGTGTGGAGCGCCGCCAATCTACTGATCGTCGTGGCTGGCCCTATGGGCTCATTTTGCGCACGACCGAATCTTATCACGTCATCGAAGATTGGCTTGAAGATAATTGTGCCGGTGAGTGGGGTTTCGGCCTCGAAGATATGGACGACAATTTGGCGCAAAAGAGCTTCAAGGTCATGTTTGAACTTGAATCCGACAAAGCCAGTTTTGTCGCAAATTTCTCTAAGCGATTATAGAGCGACAAATATCAGCCGTCATCACTTCCCGGGGCACCAGCAACCTTGTCACCAATCGGATTACCTTGGCGGTCTGAATACTGATGATCGCCTGGTTTTTTAACCAACATTAAATCCATATCGGGATATTGAACCGTGTCATTTGGCGTGCGATTTCCGACTTCCAACATTACAACATTCTCAGAACTATTATTGATGAGTTGGTGTCCGTCTGCATCACCGGCAGGAAAGCCTGCTGCCATGCCGGGCCCTAAAATTTGTTCACCTGCATCAGAGATTAACGTTACTTCACCTTCTAAAATATAGACAAACTCATCTTCATTTTGGTGCCAATGTCGAAACGCCGACCACGTTCCGGGTGGCAGGATCGTATAATTGACGCCAAAGTGTGACAGCCCCAAAGCATCACCGAGGCGCCGTTTAATGCGCGCCTCTGCTGGGCCTTTTACGGCATCTGGATAATAGGTGCCGGTGTGTTCTTCAAGGCTCACAGGATCAATTGCAGGTAGTTTAAGCTCCGTATCGGTCATGAATAGTCCCTATTTTATTGGTTTAGATGTTGGTAGAAAAGGATGGGTTTATCAAAGACATATCAAAAGATAATTTGTCATCCTTCAGCTTCATTGTTTTTTTTGATTTGCGCGAAACTGGTACTTTGGTCGCAATGCAGAAATGGATCATGGCATCAACTAAGGACTCTTCGTCCATTTCGACGCCCACTTGTTCTCCATTGGGTAGTTGTACGCTCACAAACAAAGTGAGGGGCACCTCTTCTTTAATTTCAAAGCCAACGACAAAACCAATTGGGAAATTATTTTCCTCTAATTTTGCGTAGACGTTGAGAACAGCCTGAACTTCGTGTTGTTCGAGTAATATACGGCGTATTTCTATCGCCATTTTGAAACCCCCAGCATTGTCTTAAAATTATCCAGAAAGCGGATAATATTTAAGCTTTTTAATAAACTAAGCGACTTTGCGGGAATGTTCAAACGGGCATCTTTGTCGTTGTTACATAAGACTCGGTAGCCATGTGACAATCTCAGGGAAGGCGAGCAAGACACCGATAGTGATGACATCGGCAATAAAGAACAACGTAATACCTCGGAAAACATCGCCCAAAGCAATATCCGGCCTGACGCCGTTGACGACGAAGCAATTGAGGCCAATTGGTGGTGTGATGAGGCAAACTTCTGCCATTTTCACGACAATGATGCCAAACCAGATGGAATCGAAGCCGAGCGCAATGACCGCCGGATGAACCACCGGCAAGGTGAGCAACAGCATGCCAATAGCATCCATAAACATGCCCAAGATGGCATAGGCGATCAGGATGCAGATC
>JABIHH010000049.1 GCA_018649725.1 Rhodospirillaceae bacterium
ATTTCGATATCAAATTGACGGCGCAAAAGATCCTGCAGAAGATCGAAACAGGCACCATTGCGGACCACCGAATAATCCCGAAAATCGATCATGGTCGATGAAAAATTGTACGAGGCCCAGCGCATTAAGCCGTAATCGATAACCAAATCGGCGGCGGCGATTACTTCGGGCTCGATATTTTCGACACGAAATTTCACCCCTTTTTGGGTTACGTTGGCCGACGAGCCGATGATCGGAATTTGATTTTCGTAACTGAGCCGTCCGAGGACGTCGAGAAACGGACCAGCCCCCAAAAGCATGGCGATGGTTCCGTCCTTAATACTTTGATCGCGGATGGCTTCCGGTAGCTTCTGGATCATTGGATGATCAATCCGCGCCGGCGCCACACAGCCTATGGTTAGCCCGGATTCCTGCCAAATTGATCGGATCACCTGGCGGGTTTTATCATCGAGAATATGAAGAGTGTCGTGCAGTTCGGGGCTGCCCGTAAAGGCGTGCAATTTGCCTTTTTTACGGCGTTTGGCGACAAATGTGCGGTCAATCGCCTCCTCGGTAATGCCGACGATGGCATACCCAACATAAGTAGGAATGATCGCCGCACCGCCCGCCATTAATGTGTCAAATACACGCCTCGCATCATCTTCCACGTTATAAAAATTCATACTCATTTTCGATCCTGATCGGTGATTTAAACAGCTGATTTGTGAAGCCGGAGAATTGTTCCCATCCATTGAGTTGTCCTCCAGATCGAAATCATCTCTATATGTCAAAAGGTTATATGTCAAAGTTTGAAAACGATCTTCAGGCGCCAGTTTCGACTATTTACAGATTTCACTTGTTTCCGGTACATCCCTTGATGTCCGCTTAGGGTCATAAGCAGACTCTTTTGCCTTATCCCGATTATGTCCGCTTTTGGGGGTAAAGCAGACGCCAATATTGGCTGGCGTAATTTGCTCAGCCGTTGGGCAGAGATTTAGAGCAGTCAGTGTTAGGATTGTCCAAAATGTGTAATTCCTGTGAAATCGTGCATGGATGTTTAGGGAACGTTCAGGATGCATAGCCATACGGACTGTGCCCTAAAATACGTGTAACAGATTGATTATATGGCGCTAATTTCACATACAGAACTCAACGGATATTTAGGGTAACGTTTTCCTAATCTGTAGGTCAGAGGTTCGATTCCTCTCGGGGTCACCAGATCCAAGCCTCGTTGCTGATGTACATGTCATTGCAGCACTCCAGTCAAAATTTAACCCGGGTCAATTTATTCACAGCGCGTTTCACATATAGTTTGGGCACATTTCAAAAATCCAGACCCAATGGAGCTTATCATGAGCGAGTCTTCGAAATTTAGGTTTATTCTTATTCCCCCCTTTCATCTGCCGGATCAGGACGAATTTACGGTTCCGGCTTATTCAGAACCGTCGGATGCGCCCCGCGAACAAAGACTGCTCAACAGTGATTTTGTGCTCAAACATCTGGACGATGTCGAATGGGAGCTTCATCCGGGAGCCGAACCACCTTACGGCAATTGGTCGGTCGAAACGCGGGAAGAATTTGCTTATGCCGCGACGGCTCGGATCGAATGCGTGCGCGAGGCCTGCCAATCAGGCAAGTATAATGCAGCGATTTTGCTCGGCGGCGGGGAGCCCGGGTTTATGGAAGCCCGTGAGATCGGGCGCGAGCACGGCGTGGTGGTTACCGCCAACGCGTTTTCGCAGATGTATCTGGCAACACTGCTGGGCGACAGCTTCTCCATCATCGATATTGAAGGTGTGCACAATGTTTATTATCGCGATCTCATTCGAACCCACCAATTGCAACACCGCTGCCGCTCTATTCGCTCGATCGGCTATTCACTGCCGCGGCCGGGCGATACGGATCCGGACACCTTAACGGCGCAATGCGAAGCGGCGGCCAGAGGCGAGAAATCCGTCGCCGTGGAGCGCGCCATTGATCAGGCCGAGGCGGCCATAGTTGAAGATGGCGCCGAAGTGATTACGCTCGGCTGCTCTATGACGTTTTTCCTACAGCCGTTTATCCGCGATGGTCTGAAAGCCCGCGGCTGGGATGTGCCCGTGTTAGAAGGCTATACCGCCTCAATCGAACTTGCCAAGCTAATGGTTGGTCTCGGTGTCAATGCCAGCGGCCTCAGCTATATGGGGGCAAGGCCGAAGCGTTATCGTAGCAAAATTTTCGTCTAAATTATTCTGTCCCCCGCTCTTGAAGTGCCCACCCGGTTTCACGTTTTTATGTTTGGAATGGTTCTAAGTATCAATTCTGTTGACACACGTATAGATTCTATCGTGTAATAACAATGCAACTATAACAATATTTTTAACAAATATATAGGGAGTAGTTATGGCAGACATTTCAGCATTATCAGCCGAAGATCAGAACAAGGTGAAAGTAATTTTGCAAGGTACTGGCCTTCTTGAGCATTCAGGTTTGGATCTTCCAGAGGGCCCGGAGGCGCTCTCATTTCCAGGCTCGAGTATTTTATGTGAAATAGCCTGTTCTACGGCACAGGCAGCAGCGACGGCAGCCTGCGCAACACTGGGTCCAATCGGTGCGCCGCTATGTATAGCAGCAGCGACGGCTGCGGGCGATGCGTGCCGGAAAGCTTGTTAGTTTAGCTGTAGAATATCGGGGGGATTGCTTTTTAACGAGCGCTCGATGAACAAATGACAGACTCGAAAAAAGGTAATCTCCCTATTTCTCAAAGTCGAATTAGGCGCGACGGTCTTGCCGATGGAGAAACGGCCCCGAGTTTTGATCTAGCGACTTTAGATGGCAGTAGAATGTCGCTGTCGTCTTTTGGGTCTTCTCCGTTGATCCTCATATTTACGGATCTCGTAAATTGCTCCCCGTGCAAGAATCTCCTGACCACTTTACGAGAAGTTCACAAATTGGCCCCTTACATTGAAATTGCAATAATCTCCAATGGCGCGTTCGAGCCTAATGCAAAAGTCGCCGTTGAATATGAGCTGCCGTTTCAGGTCGGGCTGCAAAGTCATTGGGAGGTCTCCACGGCTTACGCAATGTTTAGGGTGCCTTGCGCCTATTTCATTAATGCTGATGAAAAAATCTGTGGCAACGTCGCCGTCGGAGTTGAACAAATCCTCAACCTATTTGTCGGCGTCGCGATCAATTCATTGTTAGAGGCTGTGGGCGAGATGAGCCCGTCAATGCGCCCTGTTTCGACGGCGGAAGGTCTCAAGGCTTCCTAACATTTTTATCGGCGCCTTGAGTTGGTCTCAATAATTAACGGAGATAAGATTAATGGTAGCACGTTTCAAAAAAATACATTTTCATTGTGATGAGATTGAAGACAATGGATATCAGCTGGGAAGGGCTCGCCTCGCCGGATTGTTTAGCTCGGCAGACTCATCCGCCGAAGCAAAATCGACTTTGTCTGGTTTGCACAACGATGAGACGGCTGCCCGCCTTTATGCCGAAGCACTGATTGCTGAAAGTGATGATCCCGAAATCAATGCCGTGCTGGCTCCTGAACGCTCTGAAAGAATACCTGGATTGAAATTTTTGCGCAGCCAGGAATCTCCCCATACAAATACCCGTAGTATATTTTTTGAGCAGGCATCGCAGTCTATTCCCATATTCGGCACACACGCTGTCGTTGAAATTGGCGACAGTGATCGCAAGCTCGTCTCGTTTGATGCCGATCTGACGAGTCCTCCTGAAGTCCCGCCGATCGCGGTAATTAGTCACCTTGTGGCGCTCGAGGTAATTGCGGGTTTTTGTGGTGTCGAACTGGAAAGCTTGGTTTATCTTGATGCACCAACTTTGACATATTTTGCCGAGACGTCGGAAGCAGACTGGCATTTGGCATTCTATTTTCGGAATGTACCTGCTGCACCAAAGGGCGAAGTTGAAGAAGGGCATCGGGGGCATGGTCTGGCGAGATCGCCGCGCGACGATTTTCTGCTCTATGACTATTTGGTCGACGCCCATTCGGCCGAAGTCATCTATTATTTCAGCGCCCAGCCCTTGCTAGATGTACCGACCTCTATGACCGGCATCGATGAGTTGGCGGCTAGCCGAGATTTCCATGGACGTGTCATCGGCACAAAATTTGAGTTGGTGGACCCGTTACGGGCGGTAGAGACTTATGATCACGAGTTTAAAGACATTATGCTTCCCGATTTACCAAGCGCCGCAATTTCACACTCTCAACCTGATTTTGGGAATAGTCATACCGCCGGCGTGTCGGCACATTTTAACGCCACCTTGGTGTCCAATTTTTTCAACAACGTCTTGAAGCGAAACGGTATCGATGACAAAGGCATGGCCATTATTTCCATGGTCCATTGCATCTATTTAAAAGATGGGGCAGGCCCGGATTGGCGCAATGCGGTTTGGTGGAATGACCGCATGTGGTACGGGCAAGTCAGCAACGGTAGCGGCGAATTTGATAGTTACTCCCGATATCTTGACGTCATAGCCCATGAACTTACCCATGGCATTACGCAGTCTAGTTCTGATCTCATCTATAAGGATCAATCCGGCGCCTTGAACGAATCGTTCAGTGACATCTTTGGCGTCATTATCAACAATTGGTATCCCGGTGAACCTAATTTAATGGCCGGTTGGAATTGGGAAATTGGTCCCGGTCTGGCGAGGGGTGGCGGCCCGCTTCGCGATATGAGTGATCCGACCAAGACCGGGGATCCGGATCATATGGATAAATTTTGGCAAACGAGCATTGATAATGGTGGGGTTCACACCAACAGTAATATCCACAATAAGGCCGCTTACAATCTTTTGACGATAGAAAATGACGCCGGCGAATTGATGGTCCCGCCCGGAGTGGTAGCTCTCCTTTACTACCTGACATTGACGAGATTAACGCGGCGAGCTGATTTCAGTGACTGCCTCCGTGCTCTGAAAAGCGTCGCGAACACCTATTTCATGGGCAACAGCTCGCGCCAACAGGAAGTCCGTCGCGCCATCGGGCAAGCCTACCAAGATGTCGGGATTACTTAAGCGACTTTATTTCACCCGTAGCATGCGCATCAGTGTCGCATCCTTATTCCAGAAATGGTGCTTGAGAGCGGCGAGCACGTGGATGATCACGAGTGGCACCAGGATTTTAACGAGCACTTCATGAACGTCTTCAAATTGTTCATGCAATTCATGATCGGAGGCTAGAATATCGGGGAAGGTAAAGAGGCCAAAGAACGGCACGTCCCGGAAGCCGGACTCTGAGGCGATGTAGCCGGAAATTGGAATGGCGATTATCAGGATCAACAGCGCCCAATGCCAAAGCTTGGAAACTAGATTGAGAAAGCTGGCTGAGGTGTCGGTGGCTTCAGGGAAGCCTTGGGAGATGCGCCAGACGAGGCGGATAAATACCAGGCCAAGCAGCACCATGCCGACAGATTGATGCAGTTCCCGCAACTCACCTTTTTCCGGCCCGCGTTGCATTTCTTCCATCACCTGACCCATAATGAACAGGCCGATGATCAGCAGGGTTGTTAGCCAATGGAACAGGATAGATGTGAGGCCATAGTTGTTTGATGAGTCTTTGTATTGCATGAGCTGATTCCCCTAAATATTTAGTGAATTGTATTCGGTGTCGCACCAGCCGCCAAGGCTTTACGAGCGATAATTGTGATGAAGGCCCACAGGGCTGTTCGAAAAGTCATGGCGCCAATGGTTCTGGCCTCGAAGGCTGCACCGGTAAAGATGTAAAAGGCCATAGCGATAAAAATGATCACCGTGGCAATTGTGATTACCATAGCGAGCGTGGCGGCCCATTCAAATCTTTGGTAAAGCCCGATCCCGGCGACTATATAAACGCCGCCGCCAAGGAAGTTGAACCAAACCACGAAGGGAACAACGTCACCGGCAAGAATCTGCGCCTTTTCCGGTCCGAAAAGAGCCGTACCACCTGAGAAAATCGAAGCCATACCGAAAACCACGGCAATGATCGAAAACATCTTTAGTAGCTTTGGGTTTGCAAATCCTGTTGGATGTGGGGCTGTCATAAACTGATCTCGCTTAGTGGAGGCTGGGGTTTAACGTATTGATGTTTGAGAAGAACCGGTGCTGACCAATTTGACCAGCACCGGTATTCTTAGTTTGGGCGAGTTAATAATTCGTATTTATTTTTTCTTATCGTCGTCATCGTCGTCGTGATGGTCGCTGCGGTGTTGGCCTTTGCCTTTGTGCTCACCATCATGATCTCCGCGATGTTTTCCGCCCCAGCGTTTGCCGTGGCCCCGGCGTTGCAGCTCGTCTTTGCTGAGTGCACCGTCGTCATTGCGATCCAGGAAGGACATCATACGGTTCATTGGCTTGGCGATCTCTTCTTCGGTGACAACCGCATCACCATCATTGTCGAGGCGCTGAAAATGATCGACCATGCGTTCCCGCATCAGACCGGTCCATAAAGACTGAAATTCTTCCAAGCTGAGCTTGCCGTCTTTATTTTTGTCATTTTTTGCTATTTCGTTTTTACGTACGCCATCGATCTCGGCTTTAGTAATGGTGCCGTTCTTATCGAGGTCGAATTTTTCAAAGATTTTTTCCTGCATGCCTGATTTACCATGGCCACCAAAGCGGGCTTGGTTCATATAACTGTTGCTGCCAAATGCATGATTTCTAAAACCTTCTTTGGCTTTGCTGACGCCAACTGCGCCGGCCAGAAAAACAACGGCTGCGGTGCTGGCGAGAATAATTTTAGTTCGTTTTTTCATAATATGCCTCTTTTGTTAGCTTGTGAATTTGTGGTTGTTTACAAGAAGAATTAAACGCGATAAACGTCGCAAAAGTTTGTCACCTAGTCGGTTAAAGTGTCGCAAAGTGTCGCGAGGTGAGACCTTGCGACACTTTGATACATCTTTTTTTACGATAGAATGAAAATTCAAGGCATAGTCCGACCATGGAACAACAACATCACATACTCATTGTCGACGATCACCGCGATATTCGGGACAGCCTCAGCAAATATCTTGAGAGCCACGAATATCGCACCAGTGTCGCCGCCGATGCCGCAGAAGCCCGCACACTCGTTGAAAGCAGTGCCATAGATCTCGTTGTTCTGGATATCATGATGCCGGGCGAGGATGGCCTGTCGCTCTGCCGCCATTTGCGAACAGCCACTGAATTGCCGGTAATCCTGTTAACGGCGGTTGCCGATGATACTGACCGGGTGATTGGCCTCGAAATGGGAGCCGATGATTATCTGACAAAGCCATTTAACCCCCGCGAATTATTGGCGCGGATAAAGTCCGTGTTGCGACGCACCCATAGTCTGCCGCCCCGCGCTATACCGACCGAAGAAGATACGCTGCGTTTTGGCAAATGGACATTCGACATTGCCCAGCGCGAGGTTATCGGTGAAGACAATGTCGCCATTCCTTTGAGCACCGCAGAGTTTCATTTGCTGAACGCCTTCATGGATCATCCCAAAATGGTCTTGAGCCGGGATCAGCTGCTCGACATAACCGCCGGGCGCAGTGCCAAGGTTTTTGACCGCGCCATCGATAATCAAGTGAGCCGCCTGCGCAAAAAGCTCGAAGACGATCCGAAGACCCCGACCTTGATTAAGACCGTCTGGGGCGGCGGCTATATGCTCACCGTTGAGGTCGAACGATGAAAAGGATTTTGCCGAAAAGCATGGCCGGACAACTCATCGCGGTTCTGTTGCTGGCGCTGGTTGTGGCACAAGTGGCAAGCTTGGCGATTTTGTTCGATGACCGCCGCCTGGCCTTCCTGGTTGTTACCCAGCAAGATGTCATGTCCCGCACCGTCTCGGTGGTGCGCTTGTTGAACAAAACCGAGCCCGCTTTGCAACAGACCATTGTTGATGCGGCGTCCAGTCGTCGCTTGCGCTTTAAAATGTCAGACAAGCCCGCGGTAGAGTCAGATGATGAAAACGAGGGGTTCAACCTGATTTTGCAAAAGCGCTTGGCGTGGGAACTTGCAGAGGATGTCGGTGAGGTGCGGGTCGCTGTCTTCGATGACGATGACGACGATGAAGAAGACGAGGATGAGGATTCGGCTAAAAACGATGGCCACAATCCGTTTTGGGTGCCCAATGATGAACGCCGGTTTAGCGAGTGGCGCAATGGCCGCCGCGGCAAGTGGAGTGAAAGACGATTTGATCGCAAGTTTAGAGATCATCATCGCCAGCCTCGTATCGGCATGACCATTTCGGCGCAACCCAAAAATGTGGGCGCCCAAAAGTGGCTGAATGTCTACAGCATGATGTCAAGAACCAATCCAACCGTGGCCATCCCGTCGATGATTGCAATGGGCATCATGGCTGTCTTGCTGATTATTATTGTGACTTTGATGGTGCGCCGCTTAGCCCGCCCGCTGGCAAAACTGACCGACAGTGCGGAGCGTTTCGGCCGGGGCGAAGAAGTCGGTGTATTGCCGGAACAAGGTCCGGTAGACATTCGCAAGGCAACCCACGCTTTCAATGAGATGCAGCAACGTCTGACCCGCTTTGTGCAAGACCGCACCCGCATGTTGGCGGCGATCACGCACGATCTCAGGACGCCGATCACGTCGCTCCGAATTCGGGCTGAGATGATTGAAGATGAGGAGATGCGGGAGAAAATCCTGGAAACTTTGGCCGAGATGCAGAGTCTGACAGAAGCGGCGCTGGATTTTGCCCGCCAAGAGGCCTCCAACGAAGAGACCCGCAGCGTTGATTTGGTCGCCCTGGTTGATAGCCTGTGCCAGGACTTAGCGGATGTCGGTCAGGCGGTGAATTTCAATGCTGGTGATTTAGAACGCCTCACCTATGCCTGTCATCCTTTGGCTCTGAAGCGTGCCTTCAGGAACGTCATCGAAAACGCCGTGCGCTATGGCGAGAAGGCCGAAGTCGAGCTCTTTCAAGGTGCCCAGGAAGTTTGTATCGCCGTCAGAGATCATGGGCCCGGCATTTCTGAACAAGATCATGACCGCATCTTTGAGCCTTTCGTGCGCCTGGAAGAATCGCGGAGCCGCGAGACCGGCGGCATTGGCCTCGGCCTCGCCATTGCCCGCACCGTCATCCGCGCTCATGGCGGTGATATCACGGTCTCAGATGGCGATGGCGGCGGCGCTGAGTTTCGGATTTGCCTGCCCCAACAAAGTTAACGCCAGAATTAGCGCCAGAATTAAACCAGCAATATTGAAACGCCGGTCGCAATCAGGATCACGTAGACTGCTTTTTTAAACCATGACAGGGGAGCTACGTTGAACAGATAGCGCCCGGTCCATGTGCCAGCTAAAAAAACGGGCGTAATAATTATAGTCCTCGCAATTGTTGTCTCGTGATAGGCACCACTGATGATCAATCCGCCCAGCATAAAGAGAAGCGCCACACCAACTGAAATTATAATATTAGCGCGTTGAATTGGCGGCGCGACTGGTGCTGACATGTAATAAATAACCATGAAGGGGCCAGCCGGCATACCAAAGCTGCCCATAACGCCGCCGGTCAACGCGCCGGCTACCCCGCTGGTAAATACATTGCGCTGGCCTTTGTAAATCCAGCCACTCATAAGCAAAGCCGCAACGACCAAAATAAACACACCCATACCGCGTCTGATCAAGGTCGGGTCGGCGGTGGTGAGAAAGAGCAGGCCAATTGGAATAGCAATGGCGGCGGCAATTGAAAGCGGGGCCGCTTCCGGCCAATAGGCTTTTTTTATCGCGTCTGGCCAGAGCAGCACATTTCCCAGCAGCCCGGCAATTGACGTGATCGCGATGGCTTCAATCGGGCCAAATAAAATTGCCAGGATGGGGACAACGACGAGCCCACCGCCAAAGCCGGAATAGCCCTGTATAACCGCGCTGACAAAAGCAACACCGGTACCGATCAACAAGCTTGTATCTAAAACTTCTGCAAAAATATTGAAATCCATCTTACCCTTAATTTAAATTTGGCTCGTTCAATGTTGCGTGGTGATGGGCTTAGAATAGAGAGCCCAGAATCTATTGCTTGAAGTTTTGCTTAATTTACCGTCCAGAAACGCTTAATTTTGCAGAATTACCCGAAGTTAGAGCCGCCATTTATATGCATGGTCTCACCGGTCATGAAGCTCGCTTTGTCGGAAATCAGATAAATTCCCCCCTCGGCAATCTCTTCGGGTCGGGCAAAGCGGCCGAGCGGGAAGCGTTGTTTCATGTTATCGCGCTGCTCCTCACTATAGCTTTCGATCATCGCAGTCTCGGTAATACCGGGGCTGACCGCATTAACGCGGATACCTTCTGGTCCAAGCGCCCGAGCGAACGAGCGCATCAGCGCGATCACGGCGCCTTTCGAGGCAACATAAGCTGGACCACCCTGGCCCTCACCACCGGTCACGCCATGAAGCACCGAGGTTGAGGTGCAGAGCACAATTGCGCCCTTACCTTGTTTGATCATTGGCTTAGCTGCAGCTTGAGAGATCAAAAATGATCCAGTGACATTTACTTCCAGCGTGCGAGTGCACTCTTCGGCGCCGAGCTCATCCCAGCGGGCCGAAGAATGCGCAGCCCCCCAATGGATCAGCGCGTCCAGCTTGCCAAATTGATCCAGCGTTTCCGCAACCACTTTTTCACAAACCGCTGGGTCAGAGACATCGCCCGCAATCTGGTGCAAGTTTTCATCATCAGCGGGTAAAAGTTCCGCCATGCGCTCGCCTTGAATATCGAAGGCCGTCACTTGCGCGCCCTCAGCCAATAAAAGTTTGGTGCAGGCAAGGCCAATGCCGCTGGCAGCGCCGGTAACGATAACAGTTTGGGTGGTCATGAATTAATTCTCCGTTTTGACGCTCCGACGTCGTTATTGCATTGGGTTGGTTATAATTTATGCTGCGAGGAAAGGAAATCACCGAGGTTATCTATGACAAATTTTGTTTTGGTACACGGCGCGTGGCATGGCGGCTGGTGCTGGCGTAAAATTGAGGGGGCTTTGCGGGCTGCGGGTCATCAGGTGTTTGCGCCGACGCTTACCGGATTGGGAGAGCGCGCCCATCTGGCCTCGCCCGATGTTGTGCTTTCGACCCATATTCAAGACGTTGTCGGCCTGATTGAGACCGAGGAGCTGTCCGACGTTATCTTGGTCGGTCACAGTTACGCCGGGACGGTAATCACGGGCGTTGCGGGACGAATTCCTGATCGTTTGAAGGGGCTGGTCTATCTTGATGCTTTTGTGCCGGAGAGTGGCCAGTCGATGCAATCGATGGCGATTTCAGGGCGTTTTGAGCAGATGCAGCAAAATGCCATTGAGGCAGGCGATCCAATTATGATACCGCCGCCGAGCGCCGATTTCTGGTCAGTTATCGAGGCCGACGATGTTGCTTGGCTTAATCGTCGGGTCACGCCGCATCCGATCAACACCTATACCGAGGCGGTTGAGTATTCAGGGGAGCTCAAAGATGTTGGCCCGCTTACCTATATCCATGCCGCAGGCAATAAGCTGGGTCAGTTTGATCGCTTTGCCGAGATGGCCGAGCAAAGCCCCGACTGGCATTTGGAGACCGTGCCTTGCGGCCATGAAGTGATGGTTGATATGCCGGATGAATTGGTTGAGATGTTGTTGGCAGCTGCAGAGCGCTAGATGAATTTTGAAACATTTAATGAGTTTTGTGCCGGGCTTCCGGTGAGCAATCACGTCATTCAGTGGGGTGGTGCGCATGTTTGGAAAGTTGATACCAAACTCTTTGCCATCGGCGGTTGGCAGGAAAGCGATGAGCCGGCTTTCACTTTTAAAGTTACCGACATTGCCTATGAAGTTTTGAAAGACATGCCGGGATTGCGCCCGGCGCCTTATCTGGCGTCCCGCGGCATGAAGTGGATCCAACACTATGCATTGCCGGGGCTTTCCGATGAAGAGCTGCGCCGCCATATCCAATATTCGCATGAGATGGTGTCAAAAAAGCTCGCCAAAAAGCGGCAAAAGGAACTCGGTCTAAATCAAGAGGACGCGCCGTCGTCGCCGTAGAATTTCACACCGAGCTTGATCGGCTCCATACCACGCTCAACCCGGCTTTGGTTGGTGTCGCGTAAGCTGTAGGCGCAGCCGCAATATTCCTGCTGGTAAAACTTCTCGTCCTTAGAAATCTCAACCATGCGATTGGCGCCGCCCTTTTTGCGCCAGTTAAAGGTCCAATAGGTAATACCGTCATAACGCTCGGCGGCGCGTTCACCGCAGCCATTGATTTGCTCGAGATTTTTCCAGCGTGAGGTGCCAAGCGTCGATGAGAAAACTTTAAAGCCGTTTTCTGCGGCATAAAGTGCGGAGCGTTCAAAGCGCATATCAAAGCAAAGCGTGCAGCGATAGCCGCGCTCCGGTTCCATCTCATAGCCCTCGACTTTGTGGAACCAGGCATCTTTATTGTAGTCGAGATCAACAAATTCCACGCCAAGCTTGTCGGCAAAGCGTTTGTTTTCGTCCTTGCGGATCTCATATTCCTTAACCGGATGAATGTTCGGATTGTAAAATAGGATGGTGTAGTCAATATCCGAGCGTTTCAGTTCCGCCATTACATCTCCCGCACACGGCGCGCAGCAGGAATGCAGCAAGATATTGGTCTCACCGCCGGGGGCCGTTAATTTGGGCCGTTCTTTTGTGTTTGCCGAGGCATCCATCAGTCTATCAAACCAATTTGAAGTATAAGTGCCGCTATATACGCTTGAATTGGCCCGTGTACAAGACTTTGCCTACCATCGCAGATGATACGGAAAAACCTGAATAAGGCTTGCAAAACAATTTTTTATTTATATTTAACGCAATAAAAACAAAGTGTTAAAAAAATTATACGAAAATTAATTAATTTAACTTATTAAGGTGATTATTGAAAAATTCCAAAAATTAACTTAATTAACATTAATTTTGTTTTTACGCCATAATTTTCGTCCAAATATCAATCTACCAGCCGTTCTCCAGGTGGAAAGTGGCATTCTGGAAATATAACGAGTCACATTGTGACAAATTCCTAAAAAAATGCGCGTAAAAGGAAATGCCCAACAGGTGCCGTTTTGGCCCTGTGTTGAAACCAATCCTTAAGAATTTCCCCTCATTATGCCCCTTGAACCACCTAGTGTGTGTTGGGGAGGGATAAGCTGGCAAAAGTCTGTCGTTGAGCACAATCTAGTGTCTCTAATTTGCCTTAATTGAGTGGCTTGACAGATTAGGCGCAAACCCGCATTTTCCGCTCCGTTCTCAACACTCATATAGAACTTGTTGCCGACAGTTTGCTGTCGAGGTTTACCCAGGTTAGCCGGTAGCCCAGGGTAATTAAGTTCAAATTGAAAGTTTAATGTTTTTGAAACATCTAAAAGGCCTGAAAAGATTACCCTATACCGCCCTGACACTTGTCGCGGTGGTCCTGCCCTTATGGGTATTTGAATGGGGCCCATCAGATGCGGCGCTGCCGGAAAATCATCAAATCACGCCGATCGCCTCGGCCAACCAGAAGCTTGGTGTCTCGGTTCAAGAACTCGATCTACTGGTCCCGCCACCCGCGCAACCGATCGTCCAATTGGTTAAGGTCGGTAAGGGCGACACGATGATGAAGATTTTCATCAAAGCAGGTGTTGCCAGAAAAAATGCGCACCGGGCCATCGCGTCGTTGAGTAAAATTTATAATCCAAAACGCATTCGTCCTGGCCAGGATATCGAATTTGTATTTGAGCCGGCAGCCGTTTTGGATAAATCCGATGAGGCGACAGAGAAAGGTGAGTTAAAGCAAGTCACCGTTCAGCCGGACCTTTACCGTGAATATACCGTCTATCAATTGGACGATGATAAATTCACCGCCAAGTTCTACAAAAAAGCAGTGAAGACTAAGTTGGCCAGGGCCGAGGGTAAGATTAAATCAAGCCTCTATGTTTCTGCGGTTAAAGCCGGGCTGCCGGTCCCGGTTCTGATGGAGCTCATCCGGATCTATTCATGGGATGTCGATTTCCAGCGCAGTATTCGCTCCGGTGATCAGTTCGAAGTTATGTATGAACGTCAGGTCACGGAAACTGGTGAGTTGGCGCGTTATGGCAACATTCTTTTTGCTAATTTAAAATTGGGTAAGAACAATAACCCGCTCTATCATCACAAGGATCGCAAAGGTTTTAGTGACTACTTTGATGATAAAGGCCGCAGTGCTAGAAAAGCCTTGATGCGAACCCCAATCAATGGCGCCCGACTGTCTTCCGGATTTGGCCGTCGCCGTCATCCGGTGCTGGGGTATAACAAAATGCATCGCGGCGTTGATTTTGCCGCTGCGCGTGGCACGCCAATTTTTGCAGCCGGTTCTGGTACCGTTGTCTACCGGGCAAGGAATGGCTCTTACGGTAACTATATTCGTATTCGCCACAATTCAGAGTATTCCACGGCTTACGCGCATATGAGTAAGTTCAGAGGATCGGTCCGTCGCGGCTCCCGTGTTCGGCAAGGCCAGATCATTGGCTATGTTGGAACGACCGGACGTTCTACCGGCGCGCACCTTCATTACGAAATTTTACGGCGTGGGCGTCAGACCAATCCGATGCGGGTTAAAATGCCGTCTGGTAAACAGCTTAAGGGCAAGCAATTGGCGAAGTTTATGAAATCCAAATCAAACATCGACTTTAAACTTGCTGGCGTGCCAAAATCTGAAAAGATTGCTCAAAATTCGAAGCCGGCGACGAAGCGTCCAATTCTCACTAAATAGCAATTAGGCGGCTTCTTCCTGCACGTCCTCGCCATTGATGATGAGACCCTTATCGCCGGCACTGACAGCAATCTCGTCACCATCACTTATTTTGCCATCCAGGATCGACGTTGCGAGCGGATTCTCCAGGCTGCGTTGAATGACACGCTTTAGCGGTCGTGCTCCATAGGCTGGATCATAGCCGGCATCGGCAAGCCAGGCGAGGGAGGCCTGGTCAAGGTTCAAAACAATTTTACGATCCTCTAGACGCGTGCGCAGACGCTCCAATTGGATATCCACAATGGCGCCCATATGTTCCCGGAACAATCGGTGGAACAACACCATCTCATCGAGGCGGTTGAGGAATTCAGGCCTAAAGGAGGCCCGGACAATTTCCATCACATCGTCTTTTAACTCGATGGAATCGTGCCCCTCTTCTTGATTGGCAAGTAAATCGGCACCAAGATTAGACGTTAGAATAATCAGTGTATTACGGAAATCAACGGTCCGGCCTTGGCCATCGGTTAGGCGTCCATCATCCAACACTTGCAGTAATATATTGAAGACATCGGGGTGTGCTTTTTCGACCTCGTCAAACAGGATGACCTGATAGGGGCGACGGCGCACGGCCTCGGTCAGCGCGCCGCCTTCGTCATAGCCAACATAGCCCGGAGGCGCGCCGATGAGGCGGGCGACCGAATGTTTCTCCATATATTCCGACATGTCCATGCGCAGCAGGGCGCCCTCATCGTCGAACAAAAATTCGGCCAAGGCTTTGGTCAGTTCGGTTTTACCAACGCCGGTTGGGCCAATAAAGAGGAAGGATCCCAAGGGTCGCGAGTCATCTTGTAATCCTGCACGGGCGCGCCGGACAGCGTTTGATACGGCGGTAAGCGCTTCTTCTTGGCCAATCACTCGGTTACCCAGATGGGCTTCCATTTCGACCAGTTTTTCACGTTCGCCTTGCATCATCTTATCGACCGGAATGCCGGTCCAGCGCGACACGACAGAGGCAATCATCTCTTCGGTGACGGCTTCTTGAACCATGCTACGGTCTTCCGATGCATCAGCTGATGCGAGTTTTTCTTCGAGGCCAGGGATCAGGCTGTATTGTAGCTCGCCGGCTTGTTCCAACTCACCCCCACGAAAGGCTTTGTCTAAAGCAATGCGGGCATGGTCCAATTGTTCTTTGAGCTTTTGCGTTTCCGCGAGTTCACTTTTCTCGCCTTGCCACTGTTCGGTCAGGGTTTGAGATTTGTCTTCAAGACCTCCCAGTTCTTCATCGAGCAGAAGCAACCTTTCCTGAGACGCCTTATCGGTTTCCTTCTTGAGCGCTTCCATTTCGATTTTGAGTTGAATGATGCGGCGATCAAGCTCATCAATTTCTTCTGGTTTGGAATCAACTTCCATGCGCAAGCGGCTGGCGGCCTCATCGATCAGATCGATGGCTTTGTCGGGTAGAAAGCGATCAGTGATATAGCGGTTGGACAGCGTCGCGGCGGACACCAAAGCAGCGTCGGTTATGCGAACACCGTGGTGGAGATCATATTTTTCCTTGATGCCGCGAAGGATCGAGATGGTATCTTCGACCGTCGGCTCGGCAATAAAAACCGGTTGAAAGCGCCGGGCGAGGGCAGCATCTTTTTCGACATTTTGGCGATATTCTTTCAGTGTCGTCGCGCCCACGCAGTGTAACTCGCCCCGGGCCAAAGCTGGTTTGAGTAAATTCGAGGCATCCATCGCCCCTTCAGCAGCACCGGCCCCAACCAGGGTGTGCATCTCATCAATAAAGAGTATGACGTCGCCGGCAGCCTCGGTCACTTCGGTGAGAACAGCCTTCAGGCGTTCTTCAAATTCGCCGCGAAATTTGGCACCTGCGAGCAGGGCGCCCAAATCGAGCATCATCAATTGTTTGTCGAGAAGTGATTCTGGCACATCGCCATTGACGATGCGTTGGGCAAGACCTTCGACGATGGCGGTTTTGCCAACACCGGGCTCACCGATTAAAACGGGGTTGTTTTTGGTGCGCCTGGAAAGCACTTGAATGGTGCGGCGGATTTCCTCATCACGGCCAATGACCGGGTCTATTTTGCTTTCTCGTGCTTGGGCGGTGAGATCCTGAGCGTATTTCTTGAGCGCGTCATAGCCATCTTCTGCGGTGGCTGAGTTCGCTGTCCGGCCTTTGCGTACATCTTCTATCGCGGAATTTAGGTTTTGCGGCGTTACACCATTGTCAGCCAGAATTTTATGGGAGGGCGTGTCCGGTGCCAGCGCGAGGGCGAGTAACAATCGTTCCGCTGTGACAAAACTATCGCCGGCCTTTTCAGAAATCTCTTCCGCCTGACCCAAGACTTTGGACAAGTCCGATGACAGGTAAACCTGACCGGCACCTGTACCTTGCACTTCAGGGATGCGTTTGAGTTCTGCCAAGACGTCTTGGAAGGCTTGTTTGGCGTTACCGCCGGACGCTTCTATGAGGCCTGAGGCCAGGCCTTCTTTGTCTTCTAGAAGGACTTTTAGAATGTGCTCTGAGGTCAGCTGTTGATGACCAGAGCGGGCAGCGAGGCTTTGAGCAGATTGAATAAAGCCCTTAGAGCGCTCAGTATAATTCTCGAATTCCATTCCCACTTACCTTTCTAATGACAAGGTATTATGCCCCTAAATTTGCGGCTGCAATATACCCCTCAAAGGATGAGTTTAGCATTATGTCTATTGCCTAATATGGACCAATTGAGCCTAGCCGCAAGGGTGTAAAAAGGATAACAATGTTTTTGTTAAATTACAGTGCTAATGAACGGATTTTTTGATGAATAAAATTGCCAGCATTTACCGCTACCCCATTAAAGGGTTGTCAGGTGAGCGGTTAGATCGTGTGCAGCTTACGGCTGGTGAGGTGATGCCGGGAGATCGGGAATATGCCTTTGCCCGCGCCGGTGTCGCGTTTGATCCAGACCAGCCTGAATATCTGCAAAAAACCAATTTTTTAGCCCTCGTTCGCGATGAAAAACTGGCCGAGTTTGAAACCCGGCTCGATCCAACGTCTCAGACATTGTCAATATTACAAAACAATCGATTGATGATCGAAGTTGATCTGTCGAATGTCGCTGAGGCCGAGGCGGCAGCGGAATTTTTCAGGGAGCAGTTGGAAATTTCACCCGGCAATCCACCCCGTCTTGTGCGGGCGACCGGCGGTACCAAAGGGCATTCATTTTCCGATGTGCCGAATAAGGCGATCTCTTTGATCAGCTTGTCCTCGGTCAGAGAATTCGGTGAGAAAATTAGCGCTGAGATTGATCCGATGCGGTTTCGGGGCAACATCAATTTCGATGGTGATCGGGCATGGCAGGAATTTGACTGGCTTGATCGGGATTTAAGGATCGG
>JABIHH010000070.1 GCA_018649725.1 Rhodospirillaceae bacterium
AGCCTCCACCGCCAATTGCCCGGATGCCGTATCACGCAAATCCACTGTCGCTGAATTCTTGTTGCCTTTGGTAAAATACGGATCCTTCGGCCCCATAAAATCAAGCCCATTCGCTTCAGGCTCAGCACTGTTTTTTGCTGCAACGCCTCCACCGATGCCGAAAAAACCTGTTCCGCCCGGCTCTACAAAATTCATGTCCGTGTCCGGCGTGGAGCCCAATGTGCCCCCCTGCCCTAAACTATTAGCAAGATTTCCAATCATCGATTGCAGCCGTTTTCTCTTGGCGGCCCACTCAGCCCGGCGGCGGCGTTCCGCTTTTCTGCGCCGATCTGCAGCGCCGGACAATTCCTCCTCGACCCGGCGTAAATTAGAGACGATGGTGGGATGATTCCAATATCTGAGGGCTTGGCGGTAAGAACTCGCAGCAGATGACCAGTTTTTCCGTCGCTCATATGCCAAACCTTGATCATTTAGGCGGTTGCCTTTCTGCTTACGCGCTTGAATGGCCAGGCCGCGCTGATAGCCCTGCATCATGCTGTTCATAGCATTGCCCATGATACCGAGCATCATCGTATTTGTGTTATAGCCACCACCGCCACTCCCCCCCCGACCGGGACAGGTGATACCACTACTGGTCTGAGTGCAGCCAGCAACACCCCGCGACCGATTGGCCGCCGTGTTGGGTAGAACTTGTGCCAGCACATCAAAAGATAAAACGATAAAAAACAGAGGGATGATGATTGGCGCAATAAAACCCTTGCCCAGCACTTTCATTGCTAAAGGCCGTATTTGGGTGAGCTTCAAAAAGGAGTTCGGCATGCCATCTCCTCAACCATCTAAATAAGGTGGACACCATTATACTCGCTCTATCAAATTGTCGCAATTGAACATCGCTGCCCACCCATCTCTATTGACCGCTCACGCCGTTGTGAAGTAGCCTAGCTCGTCAACTTATAAAAAAAAAAATTAACAGGAAATTTCATTTATTTGCGGATGTGCTCACAGGCAATATCCGCTAACTGGGGAGATTATTTTATGTTTAGATTGTCCAAACTCGCAATATGCGGGGCATTGGCTGGTGCCGCTGCGTTTATGATTGGCGACACTGCTGTTCAAGCCCACCATCCAGCCGGGACCGGTGGAAAATTCGAAGTTCATATGAACCGCGGCATTAGCGGCTTTGATCACATCAAAGTACCGCAAGGCGGCATGGGACGTTTTCAGGTCCTCTACGCCGTACACGATCTACTTTTTCGTCAAGATTCCAAGACCGGTAAGTTGATCCCTCGGCTGGCGGTCAAAGCCACCCATAGTGATGACTACAAAAAGTGGCGGGTTACGCTCCGCAAAGGCGTGCGTTTCTCCAATGGAGAAGAGCTTACCACCGAAGCTTATGTCCATCACTTCAAACGTCTGCTCGGCAGTAAACTTGCCGGTCGCTATCGCGCTGCCTTAGGCCCGCGCCTTGATCGCGTCGTTGCCGTTGACAAACAGGTTATGGATTTCATTTTCTCCGAGCCGCATCTGGCTTTTGACTCTGTCATGGCGGCTGGTATTTATGTCTGGTATCTGAACGCCCCCGGCTTTGCCAAAGCAAATGAAAACAAGCCCGACTATAACCGCATGTCGGTTGGTGCCGGCCCCTACATGGTCAAAGAATGGATCCCCGGCAAAGGTGTTACGGTTGTGCGCAATCGCAACTACTGGAACCCGAAGGAGCAACATGCCGATGAAATTCGCTATGTCATTCGGACCGGTCCCGAAACCGGCGCTCCTTGGAATGCGCTTCGGGCTAAAGATCTGGATGTTGGCTGGTCTTTGAACGGCTCGATCCTACCGCGCGCCATGAAAAACAAAAATTTCGTCGTTAAAAATGGCGGCCGTGGCACGATGCACTGGGCGGTTAACTTTAACCAGGATTACAAACCGCTCGATAATCTATTGGTGCGTAAAGCCCTTGCTCATGCAATCGATCGCCAGGCTATTTTGAAAGTGGTCACCAAAGGTATGGCGAAACTGTCCAACCAGGCTTTCCCACAAGGTAGCCGTTGGCATTGCCCGGGCATCAAATTCCCGGATTACGATGTCGCCAAAGCCAAAGCGCTCCTCAAGCAATACGGCAAACCTATTCCGACTTTCGATATTTGGACCTACAACATCCCGTCGTTCAAAAAACTGACGATCATGTTGCAAGCCATGTGGAAAAAAGTCGGTGTTAATGTCAATGTAAAGGTCGGTGGTCGTGGACCAAGCGGTGTGATCTTTAAGATCGTTAAAGGTGAAACACCAATTTACATGATTGTCCAAGGGCCAACCATTCATCCGACGATCTTTGAGATGAATTTGCATTCGAAAGCCAAAGACAATAACTGGCGAGTTCGCTCACCGAAGCTCGATGCAGCCATCGAAAAAGTCCAGGCTGCCCGGTCAGATGCGGATGTGAAAGCAGCCCATTGTGCTTTGGAGCAAGCTAAATCGGAAGAGGTTCCTTACCAGCCGTTTGAGCATGCTATTTTAGCGACTGTTGCTCAAAAAGGCATCAAAGGTATCCCGTTCCCGGATAACCCAATCATTGGCTATCATCATCTCTATCGCGAAAAATAAACGCGAGATAGTCACCTAAACAAAAAGCGCTGGCGGGCAACCTCCAGCGCTTTTTTTATTCAAATTTCAGTTCTATTCAGGGAGGTAGACGACGCAGCCGGAGGTTTTGCGGGCTTCGAGGTCAATGTGAGCCTGCGGTGCTTGCTCCAGCGGATAGGTTTTATTGATCTCGATTTTAACTTTTCCACTGCCGACAAAATCAAACAGCTCACCGGCGACGCGGTCCATTTCGGGGCGGTCTGGAATGAAGTGATTGCCGCGGGTGCGGGTGAAATAGAGCGAGCCTTTATCCATGAGGTCGAGCGGCTCCACAGGCGGGAAGTTACCAGAGGCATTGCCATAACCGACCAAGGTACCGCGCACGGCCAGCGAATCGAGCGAACCTTCATAAGTTGCGAGCCCGACCCCGTCATAGACGACAGGCACGCCAACACCATCGGTAATGTCACGCACCCGCTCCGGCACGCTTTCTGTGGTGTAGTTGATGACATGGTCACAGCCATAGGATTTAGCCAATTCTGCTTTCTCTGACGTGCTCGTCGTGCCGATAACCGAGGCACCGATCATTTTTGCCAGTTGGCACATGATAATCCCGGTACCGCCGGCGATGGCGTGGATCAAGATCGTTTGACCGGCCTGCACCGGAAACGTTTTGTAGATTAAATAATGCGCGGTAAAGCCCTTCACCAAAAGCGCGGCGCCGGCCTGATCTGGAATATTATCGGGCAAGGCAAACAGATGGCTGGTCGGGAAAAGTCGCACTTGAGCATAAGAGCCCATCGGGCCATTGCCATAGCAGACCCGCTGGCCGACTGAAAAATCTGTCACGTCCGGGCCAATCGCTTCGATCACGCCGGCCCCATCGCCGCCAATAATGGCCGGGAATTTATCGCCGGGGATTTTGTAGGAACCGGTTCGGTGATAGGTGTCCCTGAAGTTTAGCCCCATCGCGGAATGACGAATGCGAACTTCGCCGGGACCTGGCTCTCCGGGATCATAGTCTTCCCATTTTAAGACTTCCGGCCCACCATATTCATGTAAGATTATTGCCTTCGACACGTTTGTTCTCCCAGGGCTAATGGCATTACCTAAATCCGTAACATTTCAGAACAGTTATCATCAACCTAAATGCGTCTCTTGATCTCAAATTATATCACCTATACCAAAGCTGAACTTTAGCATCTGTCTTAAAAAAGCTATTGTGCGGACACTTGATTTAATAAATTTATTGCTGGGACTCATTCTTTAAATGACATCAAATTCAGATATCCCTTCACCAGAGGAACTCGTCGCCCGCGCCCATGCGCTCATTCCGAATTTACGCAGCAGAACGGCTGCTTGCGAAGAAGAGCGGCGCATTCCACAAGCTAATCTCGACGAAATGTTTGCCGCCGGCCTTTTCAACGCCCTTAAGCCCAAACCGTTTGGCGGCTACGAGATGGGCTGGGATACGCTCTGCGATATTACTCTTGAGATTGCCGAAGGCTGTGGCTCGACGGGTTGGATTATGGGCGTTTGCGGTGGCCACCCTTTGATGGTGACCAACTTCACTAATGAGGTTCAGGCAGAAGTCTGGGATACCAATCCCAATGCGATTGTATCCTCGGCCAAAATGACCAGCGGATCGTTCAAAAAAGTCGATGGTGGTTATGTCGGCAGCGGCATTATGGCAATTTCAAGCGGCTCTCAACACGCCGATTGGTTTTTTGCCGGCGGCAGCGACATTGAGGGCAGCGATAAGCCACTTTCAACGCTCATTCCGCTCAGCGAGGTAACCATATTGGATACCTGGCAGGTTATGGGGCTCGCCGGAACCGGTAGCCATGATCTCGAAATGACGGAGGTCTTTGTGCCGGACGCCCATGCCTTTATTGGTGGCACCCGCCCGCCGGGCGCCGGACTCTATGGCGGCCTTTATAAAGTCGGCCACCGGGCGCTCGGTCCCTACACTCTGGCCGCTGTGGTTGTTGGCATGTCAGCCGGCGCTCTCAGCATCTTTATTGAAGGCATTAAATCCCGCACGTCGCGCCATGGCGACAAAGTAGCAGACTTTCAGAGCCTGCAGTTACGGATCGCCGAATCAGCCGCCGAATTGGATGCTGCCAAGCTCTTAATCCGCACCAATTCCCGCATTGCCATGGAATACATTGGTAGGGGCGAAAGCGTGCCCCGCGATATTCATGCCGGCCTGATCGTCGATGCGAGTTATGCGTCACTGCTGGCGTGCCGGGCAATTGAGCGCATCTTCTACGCTGGCGGTGCCGGAGAGCTTTTCCTCGACCGTGACATCCAGCGGATTTTTAGAAATGTCCAAGCCGGGCGGGCTCAATTCGGGCTTAACTGGGATGTTCAAGGAACCAATTATGGCCGCTGGGCGTTGGGTCTTGAGGGCAAACAAGAGGCTTCGGAGCCACCATAATACAATTAATAACTCTTTGTTTTTATTGCACTTAAATTTTTTGTTGCCTTTTTGTTCTTTTTGGTTTAGAACAGTCTTTATCGACTAAAAACCAGAAAAGAGGAACGGGCTATGTCTACAAAAGTATTTATCAAAGAATTCGCCGCACTCAGCACCTTCTTTGCCGCCGCTTATGTTTGGATGGTTATTATCTGAACGCTGCAGGCCGGAAATTAAGGATGCGGAGTTAATTGTTTGGAATTACGCGTGGCTTTCGATTTTCATCGATGGCGACATAGGTAAAGACCCCTTCGGTCACCTTCTTAAGTGGACTCGGGTGGTAATGGTTGGTCGTCCAAGCTTCTATTTTGATGGCGATGGAGGTTGTACCAATTTTTTGAACTTGTGTGTAGCAACTCACAAGATCACCGACCCGAACGGGTTTGTGGAACTCCATCTCCAGCACGCCAATGGTTACGGTCCGCCCCTCTGCCCGCCGGCTTGCCGCCACGCCGCCGGCGATGTCCATTTGGGAGAGGATCCAGCCACCAAATATATCACCAGATGGATTGGTATCTGCGGGTTGCGCCACCACCGTTATGGTCCGATCACCTTCAGGTTTTTCTGCCGCATCTTCTATAGCCTCGTCTGCCATGGTTTTTCCTTTAATTTATCACGTTTGGTCTTGCCACATTAAATCTAACAAGGCACAAGATATTGTTATAACTCTATCGTAAAACACAGTATAATGCTAATTAACGCAAGAAAATAGGTTACAGGTACCCTTTATGGCCGATCTCTTTGATGATGCTCCGAAAAAAGCCGCTAAATCCACTAAAGCGGGTTCATCCGGCACCAGAGCCGCTAAGGGGGCCGGCAAATCTAAAAGCTATTCTGCCAAAGATATTGAAGTCCTTGAAGGATTAGAGCCGGTTCGGCTGCGCCCGGGCATGTATATCGGCGGCACGGACGACCGCGCGGTTCATCACTTAGTGGCGGAATTATTAGATAACTCGATGGATGAAGCGGTTGCCGGTGAGGCGTCGTGCATTGATCTTGAACTTTCCGCCGACCATTACGTCACAGTTAGCGATAACGGCCGTGGCATTCCGGTCGACCCCCACCCTAAATTTAAAGATAAATCCGCGCTCGAGGTTATTATGACCACGCTCCATTCCGGCGGTAAATTCAGCGGTGATTCATATGAAACATCGGGCGGTTTGCACGGTGTTGGCCTATCAGTCGTCAATGCGCTCGCCGATGACTTAACCGTTGAAATTGCCCGCGATAAAAAGCTGTGGACCCAGAGCTATGCGCAGGGCAAGCCGACCGGTAAACTCAAAGACGCCGGCAAAGTCTCCAATCGGCGCGGTACGATGGTCAAATTCCATCCCGATCCGAAGATTTTCGGCAGCAAAGTACATTTCCGCCCCTCGATGCTCTATAAAATGGCGCGCTCCAAGGCGTATTTGTTCAAAGGCGTGGAAATCCGCTGGAAATGCGACCCGGCCCTGCTTGAAAGTGATTCCGAGACGCCCGAGACCGCAACGCTCCATTTCCCCGGCGGATTAAGCGATTATCTACACGGTACCCTCGAAGACCGCGCGACCATCACCCCCAACACCTTTTTTGGCCAAGCCAAACTCAACGGCGGCTCTGGTACGGTGGAGTGGGCGGTTGCCTGGCCGCTCGATGAAGATGAATTCTTTAACTCGTACTGCAACACGGTGCCCACGCCGCAAGGCGGCACCCATGAAGCCGGGCTTCGAAGTGCGCTCAATAAAGGGCTCAAAGCCTATGGCGAGCTGATTAAAAACAAGGCTGCCACCAAGGTTATGGCTGATGATGTGGTTGGCGGGGCCTGTATTATGCTGTCGGTCTTTATCTCCGACCCGCAATTCCAGGGCCAAACCAAAGAAAAGCTCGCCACCGTCGAAGCGCAAAAGCTGGTTGAAAGCTCGGTCGGCGATCATTTTGACCATTGGCTCAGTGGTGATCCGGAAACCGCCAAGCGCCTCCTCGAACACGTTATTGAACGCTCCAACATCCGCATGAAAAAGCGCCAAGACAAGGTGCTGAAGCGCCAGTCAGCCACCAAGCGCCTGCGCCTGCCGGGCAAACTATCCGATTGCTCGCAAAATTCCGCTGAGGGCACAGAGATTTTCATTGTTGAGGGTGATTCTGCCGGCGGCTCTGCCAAACAAGGCCGCAACCGGAAAACCCAAGCGATCCTCCCCCTCAAAGGCAAGATCCTAAATGTCGCCAGCGCGTCACAAGATAAGATCCAACTGAACCAGGAAATCAACGATCTCAAAGAAGCTTTGGGTTGTGGCACGGGGGCGCATTACCGCGACGAAGATCTTCGCTACGAGCGTGTCATCATCATGACCGATGCCGATGTCGACGGCGCTCATATCGCCTCACTACTTATGACATTTTTCTTTAAAGAAATGCCGCAACTTATTGAAAATGGCCACCTTTTTATTGCTATGCCGCCCCTATACCGGCTTAGCCAGGGTGGCAAGACGCTCTACGCGATGGATGACGCTCATAAAGATATCCTGATGGAAAAAGAGTTCACCGGCCGCGGTAAAGTCGAGGTTAGCCGTTTCAAAGGCCTCGGCGAAATGCCACCCGCCCAACTCAAAGAAACCGCCATGGCCGAAGCCACCCGTACCCTGCTCCGCGTCACCGTGCCGCTGCGCCACACCGATGACGAAAAAATCGAAGCCAAAGAGACCGCCAAACTCGTCGACGACCTCATGGGCAAAAAACCCGAACTTCGCCTCAACTTCATCCAAGCGCATGCCTCAGAACTCGAAGACGGCATGATCGACGTCTAGAATCCCTCCCCTCTCCATCTCCCCTGTCATCCCGGACTTGATCCGGGATCCAGTCTTTCTTTTTACTTTGTGAATACTTCAATCAGCCAGAAGAAAAATCACCACAGAGGACACAGAGATACAGAGATACCGAAACCAACAATGTCCGCTTTCGGGAGTGAAGCGGAATGATATGAAGCAAATTGGAAACGTCCGCTATTAGCCAGAAGCTGACATGTACCTAATTTTCAAGCCACTTGTACATAACTAGAGCGTCAACATATCCTTTTGTCGGATGACGAAACGCCTTCGGAAGACACCCGACAGTATCGAATCCAAGCTTATTCCATAGCCGAACGGCACCTTCGTTAGTCGAAGCGACAAAATTAAACTGCATGGCTTTGTAACCCAGTTCCATTGCTACTTTTTGCGAATGCTCACACATGGCTGTAGCTAAACCTCTCCCCTGTGCTTGTGACGAAACCATGTAGCCGCAATTGCAAACGTGATTGCCTGGTCCGGCTTGATTGGGTTTTAAATAGTAAGTTCCGAGTATTTGGTTGTCTTCTTCAACGACGAATGTCTTTTCAGGTAAGTTAAGCCACAAATGGTGCGCGTCTTTCTTGCTGGTCGATTGGTCGTATGCGTAGGTTTCGCCAGCAGAAACGATCTCTTCGAAGATAGGCCAAATTGCATCGAAATCTTTGTCGGTCGCTTCTCTAATATTCACACTCACTCTGCCTCATTATGGAATTTTATATAAGAGTAACAGAAGGGATAGTTTGATGGCAAAGAAATGAGTTGGATAAATCAGATCATGTCCGCTTTGGGTCATAAGCGGACATGAATTGCTTTTGGTCATAGAGTCCGCTTTTGATTGCAAAGCGGACATGATAGCCAATACCGAAACCACTGATATCCTTATAGCACCACTTTCTTCGGTGCTCTCTGTGTCCTCTATGGTTCAACCATTTAGTGGCGCATCACAAAGATGGATCCCAGATCAAGTCCGGGATGACGGTGGGTTACGGCACTCGGTAGACATAAATCTGGGGACAAAAGCCGTCGTCGATTTCGTGGATGGCTTCGGGGTGCCAGCCGGGGATGTCGAAGACGTTGGAGATGATGAGGGTGCCGGGTTTGAGGTCGCGCTCGAGTTTGGGGCGGAGTTTTTCGAGGGCTTCAGAATGCAGATAACAAACCACCGCCGCCGTCTCGGCCCGAAAGGAAAAGCTCTTTTTGAGCATATTGACCCGCTCGATAGTCAAGTTTCGGCGAATTTGAAACAAACCCCGCAATTGCATGGCAAGCCAGGGCACCGGCGATATCTCATAGGCAAAGACGCTGCATTCCGGAAACATCTGCGCCATGGGATAGACCAGCGAGCCCCAGCCGGCGCCTAAATCAACGATTTCACCGGAGAAATCAGCGGGCAGCAGCGCAAACATATGCTTTTTAGAGCCTCTCGAACTCGGCACCGGTGATATGCCGGTAACAACGCAATATATCAGCGACAGTGAGGTCGTAAGCAGCACAATGGCCAGGACGGCATAGTCGAACAGCATAGCCTAACGCCTTTCGGAGCGTTATTCGCTTACTCCGAAGGTGCCACGCAGGTTGGTCTGAAAAGCTAAATCAAGGCTAATACTGGGCAGGAACTAAGTGAGAAATTGAATATTAAACAATCTCAAAAACAATAGGTCTATTGAAAGCTAAAGCAAGCCCGTTGTTTCATCCAATCCCAGCATCAAATTGAGATTTTGCACGGCTTGGCCGGAAGCGCCCTTGCCGAGGTTATCAAGTTGGGCACAGACAACCGCCTGGCCATTGACCTCATTGGCAAAAACATAGATCTGCAACATATTTGTGCCGTTCAAGCCTTCAGGATCAATATTGGCCAGCGCCGCCGCATCCGCTAAAGGGGCGACCGACACGAACTGTTGACCGGCATAGTGGTCAGCCAGGGCCGCGTGAATGTCAGCCGGCGTTACCTCACCGTTCAACGACCATAATTGCAACGGCAGCGAGACCAGCATCCCTTGGGCAAAACGTCCGACACTCGGCACAAAAAGCGGGGCATGAGAGAGCTTGCTCCAGGCTTTAATCTCCGGCGTATGCTTGTGGGCCAGCCCCAGACCGTAGAGATAAAAGGCACTATCTGTGTGATCGGCCGACGCCTCATCTTCAAAAGCCGCGATCAGCGATTTGCCGCCGCCGCTATAGCCTGACACAGCGTTAATCGTCACCGGGAAATCTGACGGCAAAATACCGGCAGAGACCAACGGATAGATGAGTGAGACCGATGAGCAGGCATAACAGCCTGGATTGGTCACCCGGTCAGCGTCAGCGATGATATCTCTTTGGCCGATTTTATATTCTGGAAACCCATAGGCCCAATCTGGCGCGGTCCGAAAAGCGATTGAGGCATCAATCACCCGAGCGCTCTCACTTTCGATCAACGCCACCGCCTCACGCGAGGCATCTTCGGGCAGGCAGAGGATCGAAATATCCGCCTCATTGAGCATCTCGGCACGCGCGGCGCTGTCCTTGCGCCGGTCATCACCCAGATGCAAAAGGTCGAGATCGCCCCGGTCTTTTAACCGGCCGAGAATTTGCAGGCCTGTGGTCCCTGCTTCACCATCAATAAATATCTTTGCCATAACGGCGCATATATCTGCGCTTCCACGCAAAAACGCAATGCCTAGATGCTAAAAACGATATTTTATTTTCAGATAGTGGGTTGTGCTAAAGGCAGAGTGAACACCGCCTTGGTGCCAATACCTTTGATGCTCTCAAGCTCAAAGGTCCCGCCATGGGCGATCACCAGGGCGTTGGCCAGCGGCAGGCCAAGCCCGGTACCCTGATTTTCTCTGGCTTCAATGCTATCAATCTGGCCAAAAGGCTGCAAAGCCGTTTCAATTTCTGACGGCGTCATACCAATGCCAGAATCCGAAATCGCAAACCTCAAATAATCGTCCTGGCGACTTATTTCGATGCCAACACTACTGTCTTCGGGTGAAAATTTAACCGCGTTTGACACCAAATTCAGGAGAATTTGTTTCACCCTTCTTTCATCCCCTTCAAAATCGGGCAATTCGATATCGACAAACCGATTAAGGACGACGTTTTTATGATCGGCGATGTGGCGAATAATTCGGAAAATAGATTCAAGCACCTCACCGGCATTAAGTGTCGTAAAGTTGAGATCCAACTTGCCAGCTTCAATCGTCGAGACATCAAGAATATCGTTGATAAGCTCAAGCAAATGCTTGCCGGACCCTCCAATATCCTTGGCATATTCCGCATATTGCTCATTTCCAATAGGCCCAAACATCTCGAGCTCAAGAACTTCAGAAAAACCAATAATCGCATTTAATGGCGTGCGTAATTCGTGGCTCATATTGGCAAGGAATTCACTTTTCGCCGTATTGGCAGCCTCGGCTTCGATCGTGGCAATGCTAAGCTCCTGGGTACGGTGCGACACCCGGCGTTCAAGCTGCTCATTTGCGGCACGTAATAATTTATCCGCATCCGTATGTTCGATCGTAATGCCGGCCAAATGAGCTGCCGTTTTAATCAAATCAAGCTCGCGCTCATTTGGCTCATAAGGGTCATGATGATAAATCGCAAACGTACCAAGTGTCTCACCGTGGGAAGATTTTATCGGCTGGGACCAGCAAGCTTGTAGACCGGCCTCAATCGCCAATTCCTTAAAATCCGCCCAATAGGGGTGCGTATTAATATCTTCAACAACAACCTGCTCACCGGTGAAAGCGGCTGTCCCACAAGACCCGACTCCCTCACCAATGGCGACACCGTCGATCGCTTCATTGAAAAAATCAGGCAAGCTTGGGGCGATACCACCGCTAAGATGTTTGCCATCTTCATTGAGCAATAACACGGAGCAAAGTGAGCGCGGCTGATTCTGTTCAATAATGTCGACAATCAAACGCAGGATATCAGCTTGCGACGTGCCGGCAGCTAGGTTTTCCAAAACATCCGCATAGCCTTTTTGCAATTTATCAGCCCGCAAGCGCTCCAGGACTCGGCCAAGTTGCAGGCCAATATTATCGATAACATGTAACAGCGACAGATCGGGCCGATCCGCTTTTTTGGAGAAAAACTCAAGGATAGCGTATATTTCACCATGCACCGTTACCGGCAGAGCAAAGCCTGAAAAATCGGCAAGCTCGTCACCTGTTTCAACCCGCAGGAAGTTTTTATCTTTACTGAGATTGGGTATCCAGGCGGCGCGCTTAGATTTGAGGACGCGGCCAGGAAACCCCATGCCAATTTCAAATCGTAAATTCTCAGTGTTTTCCTGAAATTGGAAATAACGGGTTTGATCTTCAAAATGCCATATATCGGAGGAGATGAGAGAGTCCCGCAAGACGTCGTCGCGCAGGAACACATGACCAATTTCCCATCCGGTATAATTGCAAATTTCGGTGAGGCAATTGGTCATCGCCGCGCCGTCACTTTCAACCCCATCGGTGGCGAAAGTCACACGGTGCAAAAGCTCGACAAGCGCACTTTTATCAAGTTGCTCCTGAACAGAAACCGGATCTTCTTGTTCTAAGCGCCCATCGACGAACAACGAATAATCGATATTCGAATTCATGACCTTTGTTAGCTCCAGTTGTTCTTGGCAAAGGTTCGCATTGACTGCAAATCATTCCCAACTATTAAAGATGGGGAGGTTAATTTGATTTTCAATCAATAGTTGGAATTTTTTTTCGAATATTAGAAAACTGCGGATTTAAAGCAAATATCGTCTATGACGACCTAATTACCGGAGACTTTTTTGAGAATTTCACTAATGTTTTCCGGTACTTCCTGGCCCCGCCAGGCGACATGCTGATCAGGCCTGATCAGTACCAAATCATACGCGTAAATCGACCTAGCATGATTATCCTGCAAATATTCAAGTTTTAGCGGCAATCCCAAGACCTGCGCAGCACGCTCTATTAAACCCGCATGAAGTGTTTCTGAATTGAAATTTAACAACGTAAACTCAGGCCCAAAGAGGTCAAAAATCGGTGTTCCATCGGCAAGGTAAAGCGCGGGCGGACGATATCCGGGCGTTGTCGTCGGCTGATAAATCAAAGGATCCATTGGATGTTCATCGTCTGGCTCATTGCAAACAATAGAGGAGCCGGCATAGCTGTAGCCAAGTTCAACACCAAGGCTTTCATTCTCAGCATTACCGATCTCGCTGATTTTTGTTGCCAGTTCAGCTCGCAAATTGTCCCCTTCAGGACCGTCCTTCTCTATATCTTCCGGCCAAACTTCTCCCACCGCCAGACGAGCATGGGTATGGCGCTTCGCCTCGTCGCAATTTCTGAGCGCCACCGGGCGACGTTCTTCTTCAATCGCACTCAGTAAGCCCGCTCCGCCCCAGCCGTTGATATAGGCTGATAATTTCCAACCGAGATCATATGCATCACCGACACCGGTGTTCATACCGTAGCCGCCGGTCGGGATATATTGATGCGTCGAATCGCCCGCCAGGAAAACTCGGCGATCCCGATAGCGATCAGCAACCAATAAATTGTTGTCCCAATTAATCGCCTGCATTAATTCAAAATGAAAGTCCTGACCAACAAAGGGCCTAACCTTATCGTAGGGATCCACCGTCGCCTCATCTTCATCCTCGGTCAAAAAGGAATGCAGCGTGTAGCGTTCTTTGCCATCTTGATTGACCAAGGTGCCATGAACAGGAGATTGGTAGTGCCAGGCTGGCCCCCAAGGCTCGAAAATCTCTTTGTCGTCAGAACGAAAATGAATACTATATCGCCTCCGGATTTTCGCCGCCCCGCTAAGCCCAATGCCAAGCTCCCGCCGCACCCGACTATTGCCCCCGTCACAACCAGCCAGATATTGCGAGCGGATTTGTCGTTTCTCACCGGTTTCAGTATTTTCAATTTGGGCGGTGACGCCGTCCTCATCCTGCGCAAGCTCGATAAATTTCCAGCCATAACGCATATCTATATGCGGTGAAGCCAGGGCTTCATCGCGCAGCAGCGGTTCCACTAGGATTTGAGAAATTCGAACAGCCGGCTCCATCGGCTGACTGCCATCATTAAGTTTTTGGTACAGCGCCCGAGCTTCATCGGGCCCGGGATAATTAAACCGATAAATTTGATGGCCCGAGAGCGATGACACCCAACCGACATCATGACAAATATCGCCCGGCACAGCGGTTTGATTGATTTTCTCGGCGACACCCAAACGCTTGAAAAGCTCCATCGATCGGCCATTGGTAATATCCATCTTGGGATGCTGCGTTGTCGACGCATTACGTTCAATGACAATGCAATCAACCCCATATTTTGCAAATACCAAAGACAGCGTGAGCCCAACCGGTCCGCCGCCCACGATCAAAACGGTTGTATCAAAATCTTCCATCGCCATAAATTCCCTAAATTTTATTCGCCGTGTTTTTTGAGCGCCTCTCGCCGCGTAATATAATAACCGGCAGCGAAAATAATCACCGAGCCTATCCAGGTCCAGACATCAAGCAGCTCGGCAAATAGAGCATAGCCAAAGACAGCCGCCAAGGGCAGCCTAAGAAAATCGAACGGCATAACGGCGCTGGCATCGGAATTCTCAAACGCCTGCGCCTGACTGTAATGCGCGGCCCAGCCCGAGAAAGCCATAATTGCTAAGGCCGGCACATCGGCCCAACTCGGCGTCACCCAGACAAATAGGAGCGGGATGGCCGTGATCGGCACCATCAGCAAGCTCATCCAGAAAACCGTCACGCCGGGTGCATCTGTGCGGGTTAGAATTTTCACGCATGACCAGGCTCCGGCATAAAGGGCTGAAGAAAGCAGAACCAGCAGCACAGGCTCATCAACCGGCATGATGCCGGGGCGGATAATAACCATCGCCCCGGCAAAGCCAATCAAAGTTGCTGCCCAGCGGTGAAGACCGACCACTTCGCGCAACACCACGCCGGCCGCAATGGTCACAAAAAGCGGGATCAGGAAAGTCAGCGCGATCACTTCGGCGACCGGTTTCACTGCAACGGCATAATACATCGTCGCCATCGCCAACAAGCCAAACAAGGTACGGACAAAATGCAGCGGCAACTTAGTTGTTTTAAGCGCCCCAACACCGGAGCGCGAAACCATTGGGATGACCATCAGGAGACCCAGAACCGCGCGAAAGAAAACTATCTCGAAGGCATCAAACTTGCCCGCCATGTAGTGAACGCTGGTCACCATCACGGCAAAACAAACCGCCGCCAACACGGCCCAGATAGCACTGCGGAGAAAGGGGGAAGGAGGCGAGCTACGATCGATCATCTCTCCTTTCTCGCATTCAGCAAAGAGAGAGGCAACCTTAACATTCTCTGCATTTAGGGGCGAATTAAGTAAACTGTCACCGTAATTTTAAAAGCCCATCCGCAGATAGCCCTTTTAAAATTACGGTGACAGTTTACTAATTAGAATTACGGCGCTGGTTGCGCATTTCACCTCGCTTTCAAAGGATTAAAAAGTCATTAGATGCGTGAATTTATTGGGAATTTAATGTGGGTTTTGGTCGCCATGGTTGGCAGTGGTGCGGGATATACGATTGGGCACAAACTTACCGGTCATAAACTACTCAGTTAACTCAGCACATAGTCAGCAATCAGCTTGCCTGTGCGTATACCGCCAGCTTTTATCTCACCTGCATTGATGTTGTATTCACGCTGCACACGCACATCGCCACCAGTACTCCAGCCAGCGGCTTCCAGCTGTTTGTCGATGTGCTCGGCACGTGTGTCAGCTTCGTTCATGCAGCCTCGCTTTGCAGTTCTTGTGCGAGAATTGCTGATTTCATTACCTGATAGTTTAATTTAGATTGTTCTATCGCTTCGTTCGCAACTGCTAGCTCACTAAAAATGGCATCCAGTTTGGCTACGATGCGTTTTTGTTCTGCAAGCGGGGGGACTGAAATCGGGAAATTTCTTAAATAACCCAATCCTACAAATTTCTGTGTTGCGCCTTTAGCATCCGACATCATTCTTGAAACCGTACGAGGGTGACTCAAGAAATAACGAAGATACGCCGGACTTTGTTCAGCATTAGTCTTAAATAAAGCAACATTTTTTATAGCAAATTTTGGAGGTTCAATAATTTCGACTGGATTACCGATTGTGCCAATCATCGCCATAAGAACGTCACCAACATCAACGCAACTTCGTCTATTAATGTCTAAATAGTCTTTTTCCGAAATATATTTAATTTTTGATAAGTCTATCTTTCCATCTTTTAAATTTTTAGAAGTTACTAACGGAAAACCTTCATCTACATATTTGGGTGAGTCATGCGTCCCGTCTCGTACATCGTAATAATCTCCAAGTCTCAAAGTCTCTGTCATCACAGCATCGCCAATAAGTAAATCACTTAACAAAGAAGTTTTAAGCTTCTCAACTGCAACCTTTTTTGTCTCAACAGTCTCAATCGCCGCATCAATCCCAGCAAACGCAGCATCCAGTTTGGCTACGATGCGTTGCTGTTCTGCGAGTGGGGGGAGAGGAACGGTGACTTGCGAAACTAATTCAATATTAAGATTTCTTACAGTGGAGCCACGAGCAAGTCTCTCAAATTGATTTTGCACCAAGGATGAACTGAGTAAATAGTATAGATAATCTGCACTAAATAACTCTTGATACTCACTTAATACAAGCCAGCCATCATGGATACATCCACTGGTTTTGAGAATATATGGACGCCCAAAACTCATTGAATTAGATAACAGAAAGTCGTTCTCTTTCACATGCCGTGAACGACTTACACCACTTGGCTTTATTTTTTCTTTTGTGGTGTATATGTATCTACCACCTTTTTCTGTGTCACCAATCTTAATCCAATTCACGCCATCGTCTTCAGTTGTGATAAATGACTTAATAGGACGGGGTGAACCAACCATTTTGGGAAACCCATATTTGACATAAACTATTACACACAAAAAAATAGGTTTTACAAAGACGGGGTAAGTCCTCAAACATCAAAAGAAATGATGCAATATTTCCTTGAATGTGTAGGGGGAGATGACCCTTCTACTTACTCACCAAATGGGATGAATGGAAAAACAACTGCCTATCTCTGGTATGCGTGGCGGAACCTACTTGGTAAGAGGAAAGAGTTAGGTGTTGCGTATAACCCCGTAGAACCTTTCCGTTGGTTCGCAGAGTTAGAACCACTCATCACAAACGATAAAATGTGGTGGCTTCTTATGAATGAGGTTTGGATTTATAACTCCTCATTTTTTACCGAAGAATGTTTCAATCGTTATGGTCGGTTGAAACTTCCATTCAAGGAGAGAATAAAATGGATGGAATATTTGGATACCTGCAACGGAAAACCTATGATGAAAGAGGGTAATTTTTCAAGTGAGTTTGTGAATGCATCATATGACCTGTTGGATGAAAATGAACCACTCTATGTGTATAGGTCGTTCAAGGTTGAGAGGGGAAAACCCATAAGAAAAGGGTTAGTGAAGAACTCCCCGCACTCACACCAACAGGAAAATGGTGCGGGTTTATCTTTTACCGAACTCAAATCTGTTGCAGTCAAAATCGCAGACCCGATAAATGCATATCACTTTGAGAAGTATAGTGGGGTTGAGGAGAATGATGCACTTGATATTATGGAAAATGCATTAGGGGAAAGAGTAAGAAATAATATCACTTACAGAAATAATTTCTATTCGTGTCTTGGTTTATATCGCATAAAAAAAAGAGATATTATGTTTTATACAGATAGTATGGGAGAAAGAGAGATTGTCGTTCAACCTCGTAATGCAGAGTTGGTAGATTATCGTTTTCTCAATCTCGTTGATTATTGTGCGACCCGCATAACGGAAATATTTGGAAATCACTTTGGCGAAAATAATAGTAAATCAAAATCTATGCTTGCAAACAACGATGCACTTTATGATTTGATGCCCTCAAAGTCGCAAACGAAGGTTTCTTCGCAACATTATGAGAGGATTTTGATTTCGCACCAATCCTCTTCTGGTTCAGTTGGATGCGTTCTTGTCCCTCTTTGGTATTCCAAAAGTTCAGTCGGTAAGACCAATACCCATCAACCACCTTCTTGTTTAGGTCGGTCAGGTTCTTACGACCCATAAACCCAGAGACATAACGCTCATAGACCGACTGCTTCCACATATACCGACTATCTGTAAGACGGGTTTTCTGGGTCTGCATCCACGCATCAAAGAACTTATCAACGGAGAGTTCTTTGAGTGAAAATCCGCCCTTGTCTCTTACACGCAGATTTTCATATTCCTGCTCCGCAAGAACCAACGCTTTCTCTGGGTTCGTTTCTTTGAGGGTTCTGCGAATATATCCCTTATGACCCTCAATCTTTGCCCGAAAGGAAAATGACCCATCTTCTGGTGCGTCTTTTCTACGAAAGATAATCAACCTACTTCCGTAGATTTTACTATCGTGTCGGTCTGGGTATGTTGCTGAAATCTGCCTGCGCCTTTTTGAGAACTCGTTTCCAATATAAGAACTGGAAACTTATTGTGTCTCTTTTGCGTCTTATCAACAAGTTTTAGTTTTAGGAAACCCGCAGGTTTTGGTGAGTGCGCCTCATTTGCGCCTCATATAAAAAGGGGTTGGAAATCATCCAACCCCTTGATTTATAACGATTATTTGTATTAGTAAGACTATCGTTTCGAGAACTGGAAACTCCGGCGCGCTTTTTTGCGACCGTATTTCTTACGCTCAACGACGCGGCTATCGCGGGTCAGGAAGCCGGCTTTTTTCAAAGGTGGGCGGAGGGACGGCTCGTAGAACACCAAGGCTTTTGAAATACCGTGGCGCACAGCACCGGCTTGACCGGAAAGGCCGCCGCCTTTGACCGTGCAATTGACGTCATATTGATCGGCACGTTCGGTAACACCGAAGGGCTGGTTGATCATCATGCGCAGCACGGGGCGGGCGAAATAGATTTCATCGGTCCGACCATTAACAGTGATCTTACCGCTACCTGGTTTGATCCAAACCCGGGCAACCGCGTCTTTCCGTTTGCCAGTCGCATAAGAACGTCCGAGATCATCGATCTGAGGCTCAACGGTTGCAACTTCTGCTTCAACAATTGGAGTTTCCTCGGCAGGGGCAGCAGCCGCTTCTTCGCTAGCTTCCGCTGCAGGAGCCGCAGCTTCAGCCGCTTTTTCAGCAACGGCAGCGCCGAGATCTTCGAGAGTTTTCTTTTCTTCAGCCATGATTAAGCACTTTCATTGGCGCTAGCTGCGCGGTTAACTGAATTTTTCGGGTTCATCGCAGCAACATCCAGATTTTGTGGATTTTGTGCTTCATGCGGATGCTCGGATCCGGCATAGACGTGCAGCTTTTTCATTTGCTGTCGGCCCAATGGGTTACGTGAGATCATGCGTTCAACGGCTTTGATCATAACGCGCTCAGGATGATTACCATCAAGGATCTTGTCAGCTGTCCGGCTTTTGATGCCGCCCGGATGACCGGTATGCCAATAGTACGTCTTGTCGTTCCGCTTATTGCCGGTCAGACCAACTTTCTGAGCATTGATGATGATGATGTTGTCGCCACAATCCACATGCGGGGTGAAAGTTGGCTTATGCTTACCGCGGAGCCGCATCGCGACGATGCTGGCAAGACGGCCAAGAACCAAGCCTTCAGCATCGATCACGAACCAATCGCGCTCAACTTCCAGCGGTTTTTGCGAATATGTCTTCATTTTTATCCCAATCTTAAAATATCCAAACGGCATCCTATAGCAAATGGGATGCGGTCAAATTCGGAGCGGAGTATGCCAGGAATTTTTCCACAGTCAATGCACTTTATTTTGAATATATTGTTTAAAAACAATCACTTATAAATGCGGTATAATATTACCCCATACTTTTCGGGCGAATTGAATAAAAAGCGGCGATAATGTTGGCCAGCGGCGGGTAACTTAGCTATTGCGAAACAAGTGTCAATCGCGACAATCTTCTTAAATGTCTAGCGAGATTGGATAGAAGTGAAGGAGTCCAAGATGTCGGAGAATGAGTCTGCCAGCGACAACAAGTCCATTCTTTTACGCGAAGACAGCAATGGCATCTGCACGCTAACCCTCAACCGCCCGGAAAAGCGAAACGCCCTCTCAAGCGACCTGCTGACTGCTTTACAAGAAGCCTTTGACGAACTGGCCGATGACAAATCGATCAAAGTGATCATCTTGGCCGCCAATGGTCCGGTGTTTAGTTCCGGCCATGACCTCAATGAAGTACGTACAGATTCGAGCTATGCCGTGATGCATGCGCTTTTTGAGCAATGTAGCGACGTTATGATCACAATGAAAAAACAGCCGCAACCCATCATCGCCAAAGTGCACGGCACAGCCATGGCGGCAGGCTGTCAATTGATGGCAAATTGTGATCTGGCTGTTGCGACGGAGACTGCAAAGTTTGCCCTGCCCGGCTCCAGCATTGGACTTTTCTGCTCAACGCCGGCCGTTGCTGTCGGGCGGGTTACCAGCACCAAGCACGCCATGGAAATGCTGTTAATGGGAGAGCCGATCAGTGCGGATGAAGCTTGGCGTTTTGGGCTCATCAATAAGGTTGTCGCCCCGGAAGAGCTGGATGCCGCCGTCCTGGTCTATGCCGAGAAAATCGCCGCCGCGTCATCGCTCACCATGTCGATGGGCAAACCGGCTTTCTACGAGCAGATGGATATGGATCTCGAAGACGCCTATGCCTACACCTCCAATGTTATGGCAAAAAATATGCAAGAGTTTGACGCCCAGGAAGGCATTGATGCGTTCTTAGAGAAGCGTGAGCCCAAATGGCGCGGGCGCTAGATTTAACATGAGTTCCCTCATCTATCCCGACGACTTTATCGCCGATATTTTTAAGCGGGTTAAAACCATCGCCATGGTCGGCGCCAGCCCGAAGCCGCATCGCGCCAGCCACCGTGTCATGCAATTCCTGCAAGAACGGGGCTACCGCGTTATCCCGGTCAACACGCGCAAAAACGATGACTTCATTCACGGCGAAAAAGTCTACAACAGCCTGGCTGACATTCCGGATGATTTTCAGATGGTTGATATTTTCCGTAACATCGATGGCGCGATTGATATTACTGATGAAGCCTTGGCACTGTTACCCCATAAGAGCATTGATACGATCTGGATGCAGCTTGAAATCCAAAGCGATGCGGCGGCGGCTCGGACAAAAGCAGCGGGCCTCAACATGGTGATGGATCGCTGCCCGGCGATTGAGATCAGGCGGCTCGTTCAATCTGGCCATTTGACCTAAAACATAGACGCGAGTTAAGCTTTAGGTCAGAAATAGTAGTGTATAAGGCGCCTACACGGTTTCAGGAGATAGCTAACTTGCTAAAACGTCGCACCCACGAATTTCTGGAACTTTCCATCCCAGGCGACCGCTTCGGCTTCGTTTTCGACCGCTTTATGATGATCCTCATATTGCTGAATGTCTTGGCGATTGTTTTGGAAACCGTGGCATCGATCCACGCTCAATACGCCAACTTCTTTTTTTACTTTGAAATTTTCTCCGTTGCCATTTTTACCATCGAGTATCTCTTGCGAATTTGGTCCTGCACGGAAAATAAAGCTGAAAACTTCGACCATCCGGTCTGGGGGCGAATTCGATTTGCGTTCTCGCCGATGGCAATCATTGATCTCGTCGCTTTTCTCCCCTTCTATCTCAGCGCCTTCTTTGCCATTGATTTGCGGATATTAAGAATTATTCGACTGCTGCGATTACTCAAGTTAACGCGTTATTCCCCGGCACTTATCATCATCTGGGCCGTTATCAAAAATCAATCTCGTGCCTTAACTGCCGCCTTTTTTATCATGCTGATTGCGATCCTGTTCACATCCTCGATCATTTTTTTGTTTGAGCATGAGGCTCAGCCAGAAAATTTTGCCAGTATCCCCCATTCCATGTGGTGGAGCTTGGCCACTTTGACCACAGTCGGTTACGGCGATGTGACACCAATCACCATGGGCGGCAAAATTTTTGGCGGCCTCACAATGGTTTTAGCTATTGGTATGCTAGCCTTGCCAACCGGTGTCATCGCAACTGGCTTTGCCAATGAAATCCGCAAACATGAGTTTATTGTCAATTGGCGGCTGATTGCGAAAGTCCCCCTATTCTCAACTTTAGATGCCGCCCAAATTGCCGAAATCGTTGGCATGTTAACACCGCTTGTCGTGCCGCCGCGTCATGCCATTGTCCGGCTGGGTGAACAAGCTGACAGCATGTTTTTTATTATCTCCGGCGAAGTCGAAGTAGAGATCCCGCCCGACCCATCCAAGCTCGGACCCGGTGATTTTTTTGGTGAGATTGGGATATTGAGAAATTCTGTTCGCATGGCCGACGTCGTCTCGCTTGACGACTGCCAGCTATTGGAACTTACCAAGGAAAACTTTCACGAACTGGTTAAGCAACATCCCGACATCGGTGATCATGTTCGAAACGTAATGGAATCACGCATGGTGGGTCGCGCCGATTTGACAACAGGTGCCGCCGAAACAGATCAGGACGAAACATAGCCTTCATTTTCCAGCAATGCTGCAAACGTAAAAGCAACCTCGCCCATCAATAGATCCCAACTGCCTTTCTTTTGTTGGCGGAAAACACGAATGGATGGATGCCAAAGATGATCCAGACGCTTTAGCCCGAACCGCCATTCCGGCACTTCAGATAACAAAGTCCAGGTCGGAATGCCGAGCGAGCCCGATACTTGAATTGTCGAATTATCAACCGAGATGACATGATCAAGGGCCTGGATCTGAGCGAACCATTCTTCAGCGCTGGTCAGCGGATCAACGGCATCATCTTTAAACACCTGAACGCCTGTTCGCTCCAAGACACCAGCTAAATCCTCGTCAACGTCACCATATTGCAAGTTGACAAACTGACAGCCGTCTGAGGAAAGTATTTCATCCCAGAACTCGAGCGGTATCGAACGCTGATGGCCAACGATCGGATTCCCACTCCGCCAGCTGATGCCAACTTTCATCCCATCGCCCAATGCCGCGTAGCGTGCTTTGATTTCTGCGGTCAGATCTGAATCCGCCGTTAAATAACCAGCCCTATCGCTCGGAAACTCCTCAACTGACTTACGATAGAATTTACAAATTGAGCCGATCGGAATTTGAAAGTCTGCCGCCGCATTTTCAATTTTTGAATCCGGTGGCTCTTGGCGGGCAACAGCCGTAACACTATCGAACGAGCGCTCAAAAACTGGCACCAGCCGATCATTACATTCGATAATAACTTTCTCAGCGTTTTGAACGAGCTCCGGCAACGTATTGGCAAACATAATTTCATCGCCAACCCCCTGCTCACTCCAGACCAGAATTGTCTTATCCGCCAGATCCTCGCCCTGCCACATCGCTTGCGGAAATTCCCGCCAAGTTGATGGGAAATCATTACACAGCCAACGCCATTCATTTTGCTTCCAGCCGTCTTCGAAGTCTTCGGCCATGAGAAGTACGCGACTAAGATTGAAATGAGCTTCGGCATAATCCGGTTCAATCGCGAGCGCGTTCCTGAGAGCCGCCTCCGCCTGGACCAAATCGTTCATATCAAGCAAGGAAATACCCAAATTGTTGTAGGCCTGGGTATTACCGTCATCGAGCCGGATCGCCTCATCAAAGCAGCTCACCGCATCGCGATGCTCACCTTGCGCCCGGTAGGCCATGCCCAGATTTGAATAAGCCGGCGGGTAGTGAATATCGCAATCGAGAGCCGTTCTAAAACTTTTAATAGCATGATCTATTTGACCAAGACCCAGCAAAGCCAATCCCCGAACGTCATGGGCTTCGGCAGATTGGGAATTTTTTGACAAGGCGCGATCCGCCGCCGCAAAGGCCTCGCCGTGTCGCCCGGCGAGCGACAGAACGAAAGACATACGGCATGTCAGCGACACATCACCCGGCCGCATGACCAAAGCGCGCTCCAGCGTTTTGATCGCCGCTGGAAAGCGCGCCGCATGGGCCATGGTTTTGGCCGATTGCTCGAAGGCCTTGATTAAATTTTCGGTAAAGTCGCCGCGCTCTGGATCGATAGTCTGGGCTTGTCCAAAGAGCTCAATCGCTTCATCAAAGCGCTCTTGCTGGACATGAATAAGTCCGAGCCCATTTAGCGCATCGGGATTTTTCGGCTGGGTTGCCAGTATTTTGCGCGCCAGAGTTTCGGCTTCATCTAGCCGCTCGGCCAGGACACTCAGTTTGTCGGGGCCATCAATGTCCGCGGTCATCAGCCATCTCTACCCCTTAGCCGCCACGATAAGGTCACAGATTTCCCGCACGGCCCCCTCGCCGCCGTTTTTCCTGGTCACAAAGGACGCCGCCTCAATCGCTTCATCTGTTGCATCGGCGACCGTCATCGGACAGCCAACTGCGTGTAAGACTGGTAGATCATTAAGATCATCACCGACATGACCAACTTGATCGAGGTCGATCCCCATCTCATCACAGATCCGCACCAGGGTTTGGAGCTTATCTTCGCAGTCAAGAAAAACATAATCGACACCGAGACGATTTCCCCGATGGGCAATTGAGGGCGTTGAGCTTGCTGTAATAATCGCGATTTTAACACCCGCCGCCTGGGCTCGTTTCATGCCCATGCCATCTTTGACGTTAAATTTTCTGAGCTCCTCACCATCATCGGTGTAATAAAGTCCGCCATCCGTCAGCACACCATCTGTATCAAGCGACAACAGCTTGAGCCCAGCCAGACGTTTTAGAAATTGCTCATGAGTTAAGGTGCTCATTGTTTGGCCTCCAGGATCGCTTCGACTTTAGCGAGATCTTCCGGTGTATCAACGCCAATGGAGCCCGGTGCGACCGGTACACAGGCAACCCGGTAGCCATGCTCCAGATAACGCATCACTTCAATGCTCTCAGCGCGCTCGACCGGCCCGCGTTCAAGCTCGGCAAATAATTGCAGTGCTTTCCGCGTAAACGCATAGAGCCCAACATGCACGGTCCGCTGCATGGTCTCCGCCATCGGATACGGCACCGGCAAACGCGAGAACGTAATAACACAACCATCCATGCCCGGCACCAAATGTACAACCGACGGGTCGTCCAGTTGGGCATCTGTGGCTTTTTCGATATAGCCGGTTGAAAGCTCAACCCCATGGTCCATCGCGTCCAGCAAACACTTTGTGACGGCATCAATTGTCTCCGGCTCGATAAGCGGCTCGTCACCCTGCACATTGACATAAACATCAGCTTCAATTTTTACAGCGACTTCTGCCAGACGATCGCTGCCAGTTGGGTGGCTGTCCGATGTCATCACGACGTCCAAATCATTGGCCTCACAATAGTCGACAATACGCTCATCATCCGTCGCGATCACCACATCCGTCACGCTGTTCGCTTTGATGGTCTGATCCCACACCCAATGGATCATCGCCTTACCGGCAATCTCTTTTAGCGGTTTTCCAGGAAATCGCGTCGACGCCCAACGGGCCGGGATAACTGCAAGTACTTTCATTGAATTCCCTTAAATCATTCCCCTATTTTATGCCCCTATGAGCAACCAGAAGCAACCGCCTGAACCAATTGATGAATTAAGTTATGTGCCGCTTTAATTCCTAATTGGCTCCCAAGCGCCGTTTTGAATCTCAACCATACGGTAGGCATTGAAGTCGAGCCCCATGTGATCTTGAGGTGACATTTTTATAACGCCGTTTGCACCGACGAAACCATTTGTGCTTTCCAAGGCCTGTCTGATTTTTTCAGGATCGAAACTCCGTGCCCGGCGGACCGCCGAAGCATAGAGCCGAAGGGCGTCAAAAGCGTGGGTGCCATAGACGTTTGGCTCGACCTCCCAGCGTTTTTTATAAAGTCGAATATAAGTTTGCAGAATTGATTTTATCGGATCATTCGCGGGTAATTTATCAACAATAATGATCGGTGGTACGGGCAGGCGAACCCCTTCCGCTGCTTCACCGGCAAAATCGAGAAAGTCCTGGGTCGCAACGCCCTGGGTCTGATAAAGCGGGATAGTAAAACCAAGTTTTCGAAAATTCTGTGTCACATAAGCCGGCGACGAGCCAAAGCCGATATTAAGCACGGCCTGAACATTTTTCTTTGCCTTGATTCGTTTGAGTTGATCCACCACGCGGCGGGATTGAGCGCGATATATTTCATCGGCAATGACTTTGATTTTAAGATTTTCTGCAATATCGAGACAATGCGCCCGCATCGAGCGACCGAAGCCGCCATCTCCTGAAATCACACCCAAGAATCGGATGCCACGCTTTTTCATATCGCTGAGAATTTTTCCGCACGCCATCCGGTCGGTCTGAGAAGTTTTAAAAACCCATTTTTTTACAGGTGTCACCAACGCGGTAGAGCCCGCGAGCGCCAAAAAGGGAATTGCCGCCTGCTTGATAATAGGCAGTACTGAAATCGCTGCCCCCGTTGTCGAGCCGCCAATAATGACATCGACTTTATCAACGTCGATCAGGCGCCTAATGGCTGTTTGCGCTGTGCGGGTATCGATACCGACATCATAATCAACCAACTCAACTTTCCGGCCGAGCAAGCCACCTTGCAGATTGAGAAGGTCGATATAGAGCCGAAGCGTCGCCAAAGCAGGCGCCCCCAAAAAAGCCCCCTGCCCGGTAACAGCTAGAAACGCACCAATGCGTAGATTCCCATTTGCCGCCTTTTGGGCATGGGCAGCAGGAGCGTTTACCCCCACCGCTATCAGGATAGACAAGAACAACCTCAATAAAGAGCGTCGATATATTTTAAAAAAATTTTGCATGGCTCAATCATCTGTATGATTCCATGCTCGCGCCGGTTGGACAATAGGCTTAGGGCAAATCCTTAGCTTTGCAACGCGGCTGCCTTCTCCTCACGCCAGCGCATTGTCTTGAGTAGCGTATCCAAAGTGATAGAGCCAAAGGTTGCCCGCGCGATATCGTCGATCTCCCCCAGCACCATAAGAAGTGCACCGCCAATATCGGTTTGATCACCAGGATCGGCGGCCGAAGACGAATCACTGCCGATATCTTCGAAGATATTGATGACATCCATCAGCGTCGTGCGTTTTGAATTGCCAGAAAAACGATAGCCGCCACCGGCACCCCGGACCGAATCAACCAGGCCGGCGCGACCTAAATCACGCAGCACTTTGGCGAGGTGGTTCGATGAAATACCGTAGATGTCGGCGATATCGGTTGCCGAGAGCTGGCGGTCAGGGTCGCGTGCAAGTTCAAGAACAGCGTATAACCCATAATGTGTGGCTTTTTGCAGTCTCACCGCAGGTCTCCAAAAATTCTATAACAATCAATCAAGGGGCTTTTCCAATTCAATAAAAGGACCACCCATCATGCCTTGCGAGCGGAAGAAAGACATATTGAGCTGATCATGGCGGGCAATCATGGTGCGGACGGAATTTGCCCCATCCGCTTTAAAAGCATCGCACATGGCATCAAATAATTTTTCACCAATACCTTGCACCCGATGATCCAGACTGACGCCAATGGCAAATATCCAACCACAGGGGTGCGAGCCAAACTCCCAGGCCCGAACTTCACCAACGATGAAGCCCAGCACGTCACCCGGCGTGCTTGATTCGGCAATAATGAGATGCCGACCATCTCGCTCAGAGAAACGATTCAGGCGGTCTTCCCAATATTCTTTCTTGGCGAGGCCCGTAACTTTAGCATCCATTTCGATGATTTTTTCGAGGTCACTAACGACTGCGGGGCGAAGACTTATCTGCAATATGCGATCTTGAGTATTCATAATACTGTTTGAATCAATACCTTAGCATTTAAAATTATCGGGCTTAAATTTGTCTATTGACAGAATGGCCCGGTTCGCCCAATATGTAAATAGGTATTTTGGTACCGAATTACGGCAAGGGTTTAAAAAGATCGTAACAAGGGCAAAAACCAGCAGATTTGTAGGGATTTTGTGTTTTACATTTGAATGATTGAAATTAACTGGCGAAGCTTCTTCGCTGGGTGAAAATAGGAAATGACGGTAGGATGATTGATTTTTCGACGAACCCTGGCCAGTACAAACACTGGAAATTAAGCTTTGACGGACCCGTTGCAACTTTGGCAATGGATGTTGCCGAAGATGGTGGCATGGTCCCCGGATATGAACTTAAACTGAACTCATATGATTTGGGTGTCGACATCGAGCTTTATGATGCGACGCAGCGTTTGCGGTTCGAGCACCCTGAGATTAAGAGCGTGATTATCACCTCAGCTAAAGATCGGGTGTTCTGCGCCGGCGCAAATATCGCCATGCTCGGTACCTCGACCCATGCTCACAAAGTTAACTTCTGTAAGTTCACCAATGAAACACGGAATGGTATTGAAGATTCGACCTCAAACTCCGGTCAAAAATATCTCTGCGTCGTTAACGGCACGGCAGCAGGCGGCGGCTATGAATTAGCCCTTGCCGCTGATCACATCATGCTAATCGACGATGGCGCCAGCACAGTATCGCTACCGGAAGTTCCATTACTGGCCGTGCTGCCTGGTACTGGTGGCCTCACCCGGGTTGTCGATAAGCGCAATGTGCGCCGCGATCATGCCGATTACTTCTGCACACTCAACGAAGGCATCAAAGGCAAGCGAGCCGTAGATTGGAAACTGGTTGATGAATTGGTGCCTCGCTCCAAGCTGATGGATACGGCGGTTGAACGTGCCAATGAATTTGCCAAAGACTCATCCCGACCTGATGGAGCGAAAGGCATTGAGCTGACACCCATAACGCGTGAGATCACCGATAACGAAGTTAACTATGACAATATTTCGTGCAAAATTGATCGCGACGGCCTGACGGCTGAAATAACCGTTCGCGGCCCATCGAGTGCACCTGAGCAAGATGCGGCGGCCATTGAAGAAGCGGGTGTTAAATTCTGGCCCCTCGCCTTCACCCGCGATTTCGACGATTTGATCCTGCACATGCGGACCAATGAAAACGAAATCACCACTTGGGTCTTTAAATCCGAAGGCAATGCAGATTTTGTTGAAGCGGCTGATAAAGCATTGGCAGACAATGCTGACAACTGGCTGGTTCGCGAAACCACCAACTACATCAAGCGTACTTTCAAACGCCTCGATGTGTCGTCCCGCAGTATCATCACGCTGGTTGAACCCGGCAGTTGCTTTACCGGCACATTGATGGAACTTGTCCTAGCAGCTGATCGTAGCTTTATGCTGGATGGCACCTTTGAAGGCTCAAACGTTGCGGCAGCAACATTGCGGCCAAGCCATATGAATTTCGGCGTTATGCCGATGTGTAACGATCTCAGCCGTCTTGAAACCCGCTTCCTCGACGAAGCCGACAAGATCGCCGACATCAAAGCAGAGATTGGCAATGATTTGGATGCAGAAGCAGCCGAAGATTTGGGCCTTGTCACCTTTATTCCCGACGACATTGATTGGGAAGATGAAGTTCGCATCGCCATAGAAGAACGGGCAAGCTACTCAGGTGATGCCCTCACCGGTATGGAGGCCAGCCTCCGTTTCGCGGGACCAGAAACCATGGAAACTAAAATATTTGGCCGCCTCAGCGCTTGGCAAAACTGGATTTTCCAGCGTCCAAACGCGGTCGGCGAAGAAGGTGCTCTCAAGTTATTCGGCACCGGCAAACAAGCTAATTTCGATAGAAAGCGAGTATAATTATGACCAAAGTAGATTATTCACAGAAAATTCCTAATAACGTCAACCTGTCCGACGATCGCCGCCTCCAACGTGCTTTGGAAGCTTGGCAGCCTGCCTTCCTCAACTGGTGGGATGAACTCGGCCCAGACGGCAGTCATGACTACGAAGTTTTCCTCCGGACCGCCATTGATGTTAGCGCCAAAGGTTGGGCCCATTTTGATATGGTTAAAATGCCGGAATATCGTTGGGGCATTTTCCTTGCCGATAAAGAAGAAGGCCGCAAGGTCAACTTCGGTAGCCACAAAGGCGAAGATGCCTGGCAGGAAGTACCCGGTGAATACCGCGCTGAATTGCGCCGCCTGATTGTCACCCAAGGCGACACTGAGCCGGCATCTGTTGAGCAACAACGTCAACTTGGCAAAACCTGTCCTTCTCTCTATGACCTCCGCAGCTTATTCCAGGTGAACGTCGAAGAAGGTCGCCACTTGTGGGCAATGGTGTATTTGCTCCATGCTCACTTCGGTCGTGATGGCCGCGAAGAAGCCGATGAAATGCTGATGCGTCATTCGGGTGATGTTGATAAGCCGCGGATTCTGGAAGCCTTTAATATTCCGACAACTGATTGGCTGTCCTTCTTCTGCTTCACCTATTTCCAAGATCGCGACGGCAAGTTCCAGTTGAGCGCCTTGGCTGAGTCTGGTTTTGATCCTCTGTCTCGTACCTGTAACTTCATGCTGACCGAAGAAGCCCACCACATGTTTGTGGGCGAAACCGGTGTTGGCCGTGTCGTACAACGCAGCGCTGAGCTGATCAAAGAACATGACACGATGGATATCGGCCAGTATGGCGGCATTCCTTTGGAACTCATTCAGAAATGGATGAACTTCCACTTCTCCGTTTGCCTCGATTTGTTTGGCCAGGAGAAATCCACCAATGCGGCCAACTTCTACAATATGGGCCTCAAAGGTCGTTTCCAGGAAATGAAGATCGATGATGATCATCTGCTTGATGATAACGTCTATAGCGTGCCGGAGATTGACGGCAGCAAAATCATCCACACCGATATTGCCGCTCTGACCTCAATCAATGAGCGCCTGCGTGATGATTACCGGGAAGATTGCCAGCGTGGTGTTGATCGTTGGAATAAAACACTTTCCGAGGCTGGTATCGACTTTACGCTGACCCTGCCGCATCAGGCATTCCATCGCAACATCGGCACTTTCGCTGAAACCCGCGTCAATCCAGAAGGCCAGATCATCTCCCAAGAAGAGTGGGATGCGAAGGTCGCTGACTGGCTGCCGACGGAAGAAGATCGGAAATTTGTCGAAAGCCTCATGGTTGCCTGCACCGAGCCCGGTAAAATGGCCGGTTGGATCGCCGCCCCTGCGCGAGGCATTCAAGGCAAGGAAGCTGACTTCGAATACGTCAAGTTCCACTAATAAACATAAATCAATTCAGTTGAGCCTCAATTGCGTTATATTAAAACGCGATTGGGGCTTAATTGTTTGTGAGCGCCGCTAATTCAGGGAGTTAATCATGTCCGATAATGTTGTTTCAGTCGACAGCTCGACCACGCCTGCCACGCTAAGCTTTTCTGAGAGCTTTAATGTTGCGGTACCGTTTATTGATCGTCATTTGGATGAAGGCAGAGGCGACAAGGTTGCGATCCGCATTCATGGCGGCGGTGAGGTAACCTATGGCACATTGGCGGCACATGTGAACCGGGCCGGTAATGCACTGCTGGAGCTTGGCCTTGGCAAGGGCGAGCGCGTGCTCATGATGATTAAGGACAGCGCTGAATTTTACTATGTGTTTTGGGGAGCCATTAAGGCCGGCATCCTTCCAGTGCCGCTCAACACCCTGCTGCGTGCCAAAGACTATGCCTATATGATTGAAAATTCCGAAGCCGCCGCGGTGATTTACTCCCCTGAATTCGCCGCCGAAGTTGAGCCCGCGTTAGAGGACTCCCCGCATAAGCCAAAAGTGACCCTACTCACCGATGGTGAAGGTGAAACCATCGCCAAACATATGGCATCCGCCTCCCCTGATCTCGCAGCTCTGCCAGCGAAGCCCGAGGATGATTGTTTCTGGCTTTATTCTTCCGGCACCACGGGCGGCCCTAAAGGCGTCGTCCACGCCCACAAAGATATGGTCGTTACGAGCCAGCATTATGCGGTTGGTGTGTTAGGTATTTCAGAAGACGACATCTGTTTTTCAGCAGCCAAATTATTCTTTGCTTATGGGCTCGGTAACGGCATGACTTTCCCGCTTTGGGTTGGCGCGGAAGCTGTGCTGTTCCCAGGACCGCCCACACCCGACGCCTGCCATGAGGTCATCGAGACCTACAAGCCGACAATTTTTTATGGCGTACCGACGCTTTATGCTGCTCAGTTAAAGGCAATGGAAGCCAGTGAGCCTGATCTTTCCTCCATCCGCGTCTGCACGTCTGCTGGTGAAGCCCTGCCGCCGGACCTCCTAAAACGCTGGGTCGACAAAACCGGCATTCCTTTATTAGACGGTATTGGCACGACCGAAATTCTACATATCTTCCTCTCCAATCAAATCGACAATGTGAAACCAGGGGCCAGCGGCCTCGCCGTTCCAGGCTATGAAGGCAGGATCGTCGATGATGAAGGCAATCAAGTACCAACTGGTGAAACTGGCGCTTTGATGATCAAGGGCGACTCGCTCCTAAAACTCTATTGGCGCAACCCGGAAAAAACCGCCGAGTCTTTGAAAGACGGTTGGATGTATACCGGCGATACCTATTATCAGGATGAAGATGGTTTCTTCTTTTGCTGCGGCCGTAGCGATGACATGCTTAAAGTCGGCGGCATTTGGTGCTCGCCGGTTGAAATTGAGAACAAACTGGTTGAGCACCCCAAAGTGTTGGAGGCCGCCATCGTCGGCCGTGAGGATGACGAGCAATTGACCAAACCGGAAGCCTTTATCGTGCTCAATAATGCTGACGATGCGGGTGAAGATTTGGAAGCTGAATTACTCGAACACTGCAAGTCGGGTCTCGCGCGCTACAAATACCCACGCTGGTTTAATTTTGTTGAAGATTTACCAAAAACGGCTACCGGTAAGATACAGCGGTTTAAGCTGCGCTCTGATTAATTAACTGCGTTTCCACAGATAAATTTAAATCCGAGATCAATCGCCACGCCTTGAATTTCCGGCGTTGCCGCACCCAGTAAATAGGGTGTCAGGCGATTGGCGGTAGCTGATTTGCAGAATTTCTCCAAATGCGGCTGAATTTTATCGGCAGGCCACGCTTTGTTTTTCAGATCAAAGCTTACGCCTTGAAAATTACAATTCGCAAATATTGTAAAATCTGTCCAAGCCGGGTTTGGACGGGCAATATAGTCCGGGCTAAACGGATAGATTAAAATGCCCAAATTATCGAGATAATCGATGGAAAATTTAGGCGGGAAATTCATGAGCTCGAACATGACTTGGTCATTATAAGAGTTCAACAATTCACGGCACGAACTGGTCAGCGCACTGGCGACCGGATCAACCGACATAGCCTCAGAATTAACCGGCAAAACAACCTTTGGTTTCTCGCCTTCCAAATTAGATTTATATAGAAATTTCGCAACTTGCTGGATAACACCAACAACATTTTTGGCGAGGAGTTCTTGATCCAGAACACGATCTTCAGCACCTGCGGTCACAAGAGCATCGCCGAAAATTGCTTTACCATCAGCGGATATAAAGGCCGGCGTGCAGTAAAAATATGAATTCTCCGGCTGCTCTAATGAATCAAGCTTCCAGAATTTTGCATCAAACTTCGCTTCACCAGATGGTTGCTGCGCTACGTCATTCATCGACTAAATGTTCCTACACGTTTAACTTTAGTCACTCATATTTGTGATTTGAAGGCCCAATATACAAGCACAATATTAGCTAACCAGAAGATATTATACACCCAAATAGCGATGTTGCAGGTCTTCATCTTGCTTGAGCGCCTCAGAATCACCGGACCACACGACCTTACCTTTTTCGATAATGTAATGACGGTCAGCAATGCGGGTTAAGGCATCAACATTTTTATCAATAACCAAAATAGATTGTCCCGCGGATTTAAGTTCACCCAAAACCCGCCAAATATCGTCTCGGATGAGCGGCGCTAAGCCCTCAGTTGCCTCATCAAGGATCAAAAGATCAGGATTAGTCATCAAGGCACGGGAAACTGCCAGCATTTGTTGCTCACCACCCGATAATTGATTACCGGCATTCGTTTGTCGCTCTGCCAGCGAGGGAAAGAGATCAAAAATCTTCTCGATCGTCCATGGCTCAGCCTTATCCCCGCGATTGGCCGCCGTGGCGACTAAATTTTCATAAACGCTGAGATTGGGAAATATCTGACGACCTTCCGGCACCAAGCCGAGCCCGGCTTGCGCAACTTTGTAGGAAGGTTCAGCGTGAATCGCCTCACCTTTGAAATGAATTTCACCGGCATGCGGTTGCATCAGCCCCATGATCGAGCGGACGGTCGTTGTTTTGCCCATACCGTTGCGACCAAGTAGGGTCACCACTTCGCCGACACCAACTTCAATGGAAATTCCGAACAGCACTTGAGACGCACCGTAGGAGCTTTCAATGTTATCAACACGTAAGAGATCAGCCATTAGTCATCTCCCAAATAAGCGTGGCGAACTTCTTCATTACCACGAATTTCTTCAGGAGTTCCGCAAGCGACCGCCTGGCCATAAACCAACACTGTAATACGATCTGCCAGAGCGAAAACGGCATCCATATCATGCTCAATCAGGAGCATGGTGTATTTACCCTTCATGGATTCAAGATATTTAGTAACCCGTGACGATTCCTCCGGTCCCATGCCGGCCATTGGCTCATCAAGCAGCAACATTTTCGGATCGGTCGCCAGGGCCATGGCGATTTCCAACTGGCGTTGCTCGCCATGAGCAAGGTTGTCAGCCAACACTTCGGCGCGCTCCTCGAGACCCATTTCAACCAGAATTTCCCTGGCCTTACCAGCCAACACTGCATCTTTATTAGCATTTTTCCAAAAGCGGAAGCTGTGGCCTTCACGCGCCTGAATGGACATCGCGACATTATCCAGAACTGAAAAATCTTTGAATATTGAGGTGATTTGGTAGGAGCGCACCATGCCCGCATGACAGCGATTGGCTGAAGACATGTGGCTAATTTCCTGGCCATCAAAATGGATGGTCCCACTATCAGATTCTAGCATACCAGAAAGCTGGTGGATGAGCGTTGTCTTGCCGGCGCCGTTCGGGCCGATAACGGCATGAATTTCGCCCTGCTCGACTTCGATATTCAGCGAATCCGTCGCGACCAAACCACCGAAATGCTTCACCAGATTTTCGACCTTAAGCATAATTTCGGTCATGACTTAGCCTCCGGACTTTTCTCAAATTTGGCCAAGAACCCTTCAACACCACCACGTGCGAAAAGCACGACGAGGATGAGGAATGGTCCAAAAATGAGATGCCACGAATTGGTAATGTTCGATAACACTTCAGACAGCAACAGAAAGATTATGGCGCCCCCTAGAGGCCCCATGATTGTCCCCATACCACCAAGCACAACGATGAAAATTAACTCACCGGAAAAGGTCCAAAACATCATATCCGGGCTGACAAAATCTTCGAAATTAGCTGAAAGCAATCCAGATAAGCCGCACATCATACCGGCAATAACGAAAGCGGTAAGCTTATAGCCATAAGTTGGGTAGCCGATGGTATGCATGCGCTCATCATTTGATTTGGCCGCTCGAATTACCCGGCCAAAACGAGAATTTACCATTTTGCGGGTGATCAGCAGGCAGGCAACCATCAAGACAAAGACCGTAAAGTACATCGTCAGAGCATCATTGAGATCATAAAACGGGATGCCGAAATCACTTCTGGCATCAATTGTCAGACCGTCGTCACTACCATATTTCTCAATACTAACGCTCAAGAAGTAGATCATTTGGGCAAAAGCCAGCGTGATCATAATAAAGTAGACGCCGCGGGTTCTGAGACTTATTGCACCGATAATAAGAGCAAAAAGACCACTCATTAGCAGCCCAACGGGCCATTGAATATAGGCACTTTCAATACCGTGCGATGCAAATATGCCGACGGCGTAGCCACCAATACCAACAAACACAGCATGGCCAAAACTGATCATGCCACCAAAGCCCATGATCAAATTAAGACTAATGGCGGCAATTGCGACAATCATGATGCGTCCGAACACATCTGTGAAAAAATCCTGGCCGATGGCCGGCGCAATCCACGGCATAAAGATGCAAAGCAAAATCAACAGCGAGTTATATATACCGCGAGGGGTTTTTAATATTTCCAAATTCATGACCTAGATCCTCACGCCCCTTTTGGCGGGAACAGGCCGCTCGGCTTAATCGCGAGAATGATCGCCATTAAAATATAAATCATCATCGAAGAAATGGCTGGTCCAGCGGTTTCAGCAGCAACCGTATCCATAATCTGGAGTAACGCAACATCGATAAAAGAGCGCCCCATGGTATCAATTAGTCCGGTCAATATCGCGGCAATAAAAGCCCCTTTGATCGAGCCGATACCACCAATCACGATGACCACGAAAGCTAGGATCAAAATACTTTCTCCCATACCACTATCAGCTTGCGTGATCGGGGTGATGATCATGCCGGCAAAACCAGCCAGTACGGCGCCGAGACCAAACACCAGGGTAAAAAGAAGTTTGATATTAATGCCGAGGGCACCAACCATCTCGCGGTTTGATGCACCAGCTCGGATCAGCATGCCAACTCGCGTTTTCGAGACCAAAACATAAAGCAACAAAGCGACAAGCAGACCACTTGCAATAATCACCATACGATATTCCGGCACAGTTATGCCACCAGGTAATGTTATCGTGCCGGTAAGATAAGGCGGCAAATTGATGCCCGTTCCTTCCGGACCCCAAACAATCAAAAAAAGCTCATTGAAAAATAAGATCAAACCAAAGGTCGCCAACACTTGATCTAAATGGTTCCGCTCATAGAGCGTTCGTAAGATAGAAAATTCAAGCAACAATCCAGCTGCCAGCATAACTGGAAGGGCGAGGATCATCCCAAGGACGAGAGAATCTGTAACCGCAACAAGCGTTGATGCAAAAAAGGCTCCAAACATGTAGAGCGTGCCATGCGCTAAATTGACGAGATCCATAATGCCAAAGATTAGGGTCAGGCCAGCAGCCACCAGGAATAAGATGATCCCCAACTGAAAACCGTTAAAAAATTGCTCAGCAAGAAGAGTGTAATTCATAAATTTTCATCGGATAATTTAAGAGTAAAATAACTGCGGGGACGCTATGGCGCCCCCGCAAAATTATTCCAGAGACCCAGAAATCCTAGAGTTTGCACTCATTAGACATCACGGGTGCATGATCTTCAACAACGGTCTGGCGAACAGAAAGTTGCCACTGACCATTCTTATTGATGACCTGACGCGCATAGAAATTTTGAATTGGGAAATGGTTTTTACCAAATTTGATTTTACCACGGACCGATCCAAAATCTGCTTCCTCCATACCCTTGCGAACAGCATCGGTATTTTTAGCATCACCACCGGCTGCTTTTACGCCAGCCGCAATCAACATCAAACTATCATAAGCTTGAGCTGCGTAATGCGAAGGAATTTGGCCTTTATATTTTTTTGCAAAGTCAGCAACAAAGCGCTTATTAACTGCATTATCCAAATCCGGCGCCCAGAACATTGTATTAAATGTTCCGATCATATGTTTCATTTTACGCTTTTGGTAAACCGGTAGATTAGCGCCATCAACTGAGAACACGCTGTACAAAGGCGTCGTTTTGTCCAATCCAGCCTGTTTATATTGCGTAAAGAACGCTAGACCCCAAGAGCCAGGATAAAATACAAAAACGCCATCTGGCTTAGCTGCTTTTACTTTTGCAATTTCGGCGGACCAATCTTTATGGCTCGTTGGCACCAAATCTTTACCAACGACATTGCCTTTAAACGTGCGCTCAACACCGGCAACCATTTGTTTGCCGGCGGCATAGTTCAGAGACAAAATGTAAAGATTTTTCACACCTCTCTGGTTGAGCATAGTACCCATGGCCATAGAGTTTTGACTATTTTCCCAGGCTGCATTGAAAAAGTTTTTATGGCATTTTTTACCGGCATAGAGTGAATGTCCGGCATTGGCGCTGACGAAGATTTTTCCAGCTTTCAAAGCAACAGGAGCAGAAGCACCCAAAACGTGAGACCAAATATAACCGGTCAAGAAATCAACTTTGTCTTTCTTGACTAATTTTTCGGTTTTTTGTTTCCCGATATTTGGCTTGAGACCATCATCTTCAAAAATCAGCTCGAGTTCTTTGCCACCCATTTTGCCGCCTAAATGATCATAAGCGACTTCATAAGCCGCTTTCATTTGCTTGCCCATGATAGAAGCAGGGGTCGTAAGTGTTAGTACAATTCCAACCTTAATTTTTTCCGCAGCTTCAACGCTCGGCACGGCGAGCATTGCAGCAAGTGGCGCAGCTAATATAAGTTTCTTTAACATCGAATATCCTCCCTTTGGTTTTATTTAACCTAGTTTTAGTACAATTCCGGCCTAATTCACACCGATATTTTCGTTTATCGTCGATATTAATCAGCGATTGGGGCGAAATAAGTGCAAGACCATTTTAGTTCAAGTCTAAATTATTAAGTTACCGAACTTTAGTTCGAAATAAGTGCTGTTGCAATAATAACAATGCAGCCGATTGAATTTTGATGAAAAACTATAGCCCAATTTGAACACCAAATTCTATTGACCGGTAAATTCAATCTCACCATCTGGAAGTAAATAGAGCACCACAGCTGTGCCATCGGTAACTGTCGGACGATGCGCAGTCTCCGGACCATAGACGACCCAGCCTGCTCCATGATTATCAAATTTAGCCGCGCCTTCAATTGGCATAATCAGATCAATCTCACCCTTGGGGTGACGATGATGCGGGCCGACAACGTCTTTCATATGAACGACATCAACACTAAAGCCATCTAGATCTTTGATCACCCGGCCAAATTTAATGCCGCCATATTCCTGATCGCACATCCAACCATCATCAATCGCCGCCTCGCAGGCCGATTGTATATTTTTAACGGCGTCACTACCGGCTGGGAAATTCTCGTTCAACTCAGCCGCCAAGGCTTTATCCAAGGATTTTCCGGCAATCGCCGAAGTGACATTTTGAACCAATTCTTGGAACGCTTCTTTGCTCATACTTCGTTTCCTTTAGTCGTTAGATTTAATTTCACACGCAGCCTGATAGGCTTCTATTTTCTCTCTAATCTCGCCGGAGACACGGATGGGCTCAAATTTATCAGCATCAACAAAACACGAGATTTGCTCGACCTCAAAACAGTGGCGACCATCAGCATTATAGCCGTCTATAACATAATTGATCGAGGCCCCACCAAGTTTTTTGACCGTCAGCGTGATATCTACCCAGTCTCCACAACGAACCGGATATTTAAACTCGCAGCCCATTTTTACCGTCGGCGTGTCGAGTTTTAGGTTCTCTTGCAGCGAAATCCAGTCATGTTCCAGCACCGCAACCAGCCACTCTTCAACGGCCTCAACCGCATAATGAAAGACGCGCGGCGTATAAATAACCCCTGCTGGATCACAGTCGCCCCAAAGAACGCGGCGGCGGGTGGTAAACGGAATACTCATGGCAGTGGTTTAGAGACCTTTTATATTGGAGAGATTAAGGACGAATTTATGACGAAATATGTTGTGTCGGACAAGCTCCTCAAATATATTAAGCAATATTGTTCGAATACCAAACAATATTTGAAATTGGTATAAATTAGGATTTATTTTAATGGATGGTGGCACAGCACTGGCCCGGGTCACAAATAGTGGCGAGCGCTCCTTTACCAAAGAAATTCAGAAACTGACCCTCGGCGCGGGTGAGGAATTTCATGGTGAAGGTATCCTGGCTGTCACCAAAGCCCTACTGCAATCCGGTGTTTCCTACGTCGGCGGCTATCCGGGCGCACCGATGTCACACCTGATCGATGTGCTTGCCGAAGCCAGCGACGAAATATTGGAGCCCATGGGGATCACCTATGAGCAATCGGCCTCTGAAGCAGGAGCGGCATCGCTACTCAGCGCGTCAATCCATTATCCGATGCGAGGTGCCGTCACTTGGAAATCCGTCGTCGGCACCAATGTTGCGTCCGATGCGCTTTCCAATCTCGCCTCAACCGGTGTCACGGGTGGCTCGCTGATTATTCTCGGCGATGATTACGGTGAAGGCTCGTCGATCATGCAGGAGCGGACATATACCTTCGCCATGAAATCTGCCATTCCGCTAATAGACCCCCGCTACGATATGGCGCGCATGGTCGAATTGACCGAGCATTGCTTTGGTATTTCAGAAGCATCGAACATGCCGGTGTTTTTAAATATGCGCATTCGGGCCTGTCATTTAACCGGCAGCTTTACCGCCAAAGACAACAAAATTGCCGAGTTCAATGCCAATAACCCAATTCCTGAGCAAAAATACGATGTCACAAAGATCGTGCTGCCGCCAGCGTCCTATCAACACGAAGTCGCCAAGTTTGAAGAACGCCTGCCAGCCGCGGTAAACTATGCCAAGGAACACAGCATCAATGAGCTGTTTGCCGGCAATAGCACCAATGAGAAGGTCGGCATCATCACCCAAGGCGGCACCTATACCGTCGTGCTCCGCGCCCTCCGCCGATTGGGTGCAGCGGATGCCTTTGGTAATAGCGACATTTCAATTTACTGCATGAACATGGTTTACCCGTTGGTGAACCATGAAGTAATCCAGTTCATGAGCGGCAAAGACAGCGTCCTCATCGTCGAGGAAGGCAATCCGAACTTCATCGAGACACAGATCGCCGAGATCGCCCACACCAACCAGATAAAATGCCGCGTTCATGGCAAAGACATGCTGCCGATGGCCGGAGAATATGTCTCAAACGTCGTCCGTGAAGGTGTCGCGCAATATCTTGCTGAAGAAGGCACACCCGAAGTCAGTAAGCGCGCGCTCGATTTAAACGCTGATATTGTTGCCAAGACCAAAGAAGCGCAATCCTATCTCCCTGGCCCGATGCCGCCGCGCCCACCGTCATTTTGCACGGGCTGTCCTGAGCGCCCTGTAATGACAGCCTTGAAGCTCTTGATGAAAGAGCGCGGTAAATTTCATATCTCGATGGATATCGGCTGCAATCTGTTTGGCTCGCTGCCGCCCTTTAATGTCGGCAACACGGTCTTGGGCTATGGTTTGAGCCTGGCGAGTTCTGGAGCCATTGGCCCGGCGCTCGATCAGCCCAATGTCGCCGTCATGGGCGACGGTGGCTTCTGGCACAACGGCTTCACCTCCGGCGTCGTTAACACGCAATGGAACAAATACGATGCTGTCCTGGTGATTTTGGATAACGGCTATGCTGCGGCAACCGGTCAGCACAAAGTGCCCTCAACCGGCGCAACGCCAAGAGGCATCGAATCCCTCCTCTCAATTGAGAGCGCGCTGAAAGGTATTGGCGTAAAATGGATCAAGCATGTCGATTCCTACAGCTTGGAAAACACCATCGATGTCCTCCGCGAAGCGATGGATGCACGGGGCGAAGGACTTCGGGTCGTGCTCTCCAATAATGAATGCATGCTGGCCCGCCAACGCCGGGAGAAACCTGCTAAGGCCGCAGCCCTTAAGGCTGGCCAGCGGGTTATTCATGAAAAGTTCGGCGTCGATGAAGAGGTTTGCACTGGAGATCACTCCTGCATGCGGCTCAGCGGCTGTCCGTCTTTGACGCTCAAGCAAAGTGCGGACCCGCTGAAAGAAACGCCGGTCGCCAATGTTGATGAAACCTGCGTCGCTTGCGGCAATTGCGGCGAGGTTGCGCATGCAGCACAACTCTGCCCATCTTTTTACAAAGCCGAGGCCGTGCAAAATGCAGGCGCCTTCCGACAATTTGCCTCATCGATCAATCGCTCCTTGCTTGCCATGATGGGAGCTAAATAGTGAACGAGCTAAAGCAAACTTCCATCATAGATCGTCCGATTTGCCTGTTGCTGGGCGCCCTTGGCGGCCAAGGTGGTGGCGTGCTTATTGACTGGCTGGTTGATGCAGCAAAACGGGCGGGCTACCCAGCGCAAGCAACTTCGACACCAGGTGTCGCCCAACGAACGGGCGCGACGACGTATTACTTTGAGCTGTTCCCAGAGAAAAACCCTGCCGGTAGCCCGATCTTTACCTTCTTCCCGGCTTCCGGTGATCTTGATCTAATGATCGCGATGGAGCCGACCGAAGCGGGACGCGCCATCGAACGCGGCTTTGTCACCGATTGCACGACGGTTATAAGTGCAACTGAACGGGTCTACTCGACGGCCGAAAAAGTTTCTGCAGGTGATGGCCGCATAGATGTTGCCCCTATCATTGAAGCGATCGACAAAGCGTCTAAAGAATTAATCCAACTGGATATGGCTGAACTTTCCGCCGGCACGGCAGCGCGCGGTAACGCGATTGCCTTTGGTGCTGTCATCGGTAGTGGCATCCTACCGCTCACGGCGGATGAGTGCAGGGCCTCCATCGCGGCTAAAGGCGTCGCGGTTGAAAGCAATCTCGCCGGCTTTGATATCGGCTTAAAGGCTGCCCAAGATGGCACAAAACCCGGCAAACAAGGTACGGATACGCTCTACAATGCAGCGCCCGATGCCTTTATCTCTGCCATTGCAGAATTCCCGGCTGCCCCACGCGGCATTATTGGCCACGGGATAGCGAGGCTGATCGATTATCAAAACGACGCCTATGCGCGCACTTATCTAGAGCGCCTAAAACCCATCGCTGCCGCCGACAGTGATGAAAGCAAAAAGCTCACCGGCGAAGTGGCGCGTCACCTTGCCCGCTGGATGAGTTTTGAAGATGTCATTCGGGTCGCCCAATTAAAAACCCGGCCCAACCGACTGGCCCGCATTCGAGATGAATTAAAAGTTGATGCGTCGACACCTTTGGTCGTCACCGACTATTTCAAGCCGGGTCGCGATGAAATGCTGAGCGTTGTGCCAAAAGCGTTCAGCTGGCTGGTGCCGAACCTCAAAAACGGTATGGCGGTTCACATGAAGACGGGCTCTGCCTTTGGCTATGCGATGCTCAAATTTATGGCAGCCCTCAAGCCGTTACGCGCAAGATCAGCGCAAAATAGCGAAGAACAGGCCGCCATCGAACAATGGTTAAGCGCCGTCATTCAAGCCGCAGCTTCAGATAATTACCTCGCCTGCCAAACGGCCAATCTGGCGATTATGGCGAGGGGCTATGGCCGGGTACGCAAAACCGGCCTCGAAAAATTAAAAGCATTATTTTCTACTTGGGAAAACAGACTGGCCAGTGATCACGCCGGTCTTGCCGCCGAAGTGGATCAGTTAATCCTTCTCGCCAACAGCAATCCTGATGCGGGATAGTATTTAGTATGGGAAATTATGATGAGTGAAAAACGAAATAAAACGCTGCTCCATTGTACGGTTAATGGCAAAGAGCGAGATGATGTCGTGAAAGACAATCTGCTTCTCGCCGATTACCTGCGCGAAGAGATCGGGCTTACCGGCACCAAGATTGGGTGCGACGGCGGCGAATGCGGCTGCTGTACGGTTCTCATCGATGGTGTCCCACAGCACGCTTGCCTCAGACTGGCAGCCACCTGCCAAGAGGCAGAGATCGAAACCATTGAATCCGTTTCCGAAGAAGCACGACTGTCCGCTCTGCAACGCGGTTTCCATGAAAAGCTCGGCACCCAATGTGGTTTTTGTACCCCCGGCATGATTATGGCAGCAGAAGGCTTGTTGCGCGAAAACCCCAACCCCAGCGTCGATGAAATTCGCCAAGGACTGGCCGCCAATATCTGTCGCTGCACGGGCTACATTAAAATTATTGAATCCGTTCAATTTGCGATGGATGAGTTAAATTCTAAAGGAGCCGCCGCATGAATGAAATCAAGCCAACACAATCCGTCGGTGTCCGAGTACCGCTCGTCGATGGCCCGGAGAAAGTTTCCGGCAAAGCACTCTATTCTGGTGACTTTATCCCTTCAGATTGCTTGGTCGGGCGCATCTTCAGAAGCCCGGTTTCCCACGCTGAGATCATCGAGGTCGATATCTCTGAAGCCCAAGCGTTACCTGGTGTAAAAGCCGTCATTACCGGTGATGAAACTGACGAGCCTTTTGGCATCTTGCCGATTGCCCGCTTCGAATTTCCGCTGGCTCGCGACAAAGTTCGCTATAAAGGTGAGCCGGTCGCTTGCGTTGCCGCAATCGATGTCGCCACCGCCCAAAAAGCGATTGATCTAATTAAGTTCAAATATAAAGAACTCCCCGCCTATTTCACGTCGCAAGAAGCCATGGCCGAAGGGACTGTGAACCTGCACGATCACCGTGAAGGCAATATCGAGCGCGAAGTTGATTTTGAGCTTGGCGAAGTAGATCCTGGCATGGAAGCCGCGGATCTGATTATGGAAGAGACATTTAATTGCGCGGAGATCGCTCAGGTTCAAAGTGAGCCCCACGCCGCGATTGCCGAATACGATCCGACCCGTGATTTCATGACGGTCCACGCCAGCACCCAAGTGCCATATTACGGTCATAAGATGCTCGCCAAAACGCTTAAAATGGATGAAAGCAAAATCCGTATGATCAAGCCGTTTGTCGGTGGTGGATTTGGTTGCCGGACGGAATGCTTAAACGTTGAATTAATTTGCGCCCTGGTCGCCCGCGCGGCCGGTGGCACAGTTCGAATTGTGGTCAGCCGTGAAGAGACGTTTATCACTCATCGTGGCCGTCCGGAAACCGACGTCGAATTGAAAATCGGTGTCAAAAAAGATGGCACGATCACCGCCGTCGATTTCAAAGCCATTCAACGTGGCGGTGCCTATAGTGGCTATGGTGTAGTGACGATCCTCTATGCCGGCGGCTTGATGTTTGGCGTCTATGATTTGCCAGCGGTCCGCTATAAAGGCTTTCGGATTTTAACCAATACACCGCCGCCGGGCGCCATGCGTGGCCACGGCACAACCGATGTGCGTTTCGCCTTTGAAAATTTGTTCGATAAAATCGCGGATGAGCTCGGCATGGATTCCATTGAAATTCGCCGCAAGAATTTATTACAGGGTCCGAAATACGAAACCCTCAACGAGATGTTTATAAATTCTTACGGCCTGCCGGAATGTCTGGACTGGGTCGAAGAAAAAAGTGACTGGAAAGCACGCAAAGGTAAGATGGGGCCGAACAAAGGCCTAGGCGTGGCTTGCGCGCATTATCCAAGCGGCGCTTCTAAGCCTGTCAATTGGACTGGCGAGCCCCATGCAACGGTTCATCTCAAGCTCGATTGGGACGGCTCGATCACGCTGCTGACCGGCGCGCCGGAAATCGGCCAAGGCTCAACCACCATGGCAACGCAATGCGCGGCTGAGGTCCTGGGTCTCGATATGTCGCGTTTTCAAAGTCTCACCAGTGACAGTAAGCTGACGCCCAAAGACAACGGCTCCTATTCGTCGCGGGTCACCTACATGGTTGGCAACGCATCGATTGATGCCGCAACCAATCTCAAGAATATTTTGATTGAAGCCGCCGCCAAAAAGCTCGAAGTAAAACCCGAAGATGTTGAGTGCTTAGGCGAAGTTTACCGCGCCGGCACGCAAGATGAAGGCCTCAACTTTAACGAAGTTGTGCAGGCTGCCCTCGAAGGCACCGGCACCATTACGGTCAAAGGTAACTTTGATACGCTGCCTGAATCCTGGGGCACGAAGAAATACCGCGGCGGTGCAATTAGTGGCTCGATGGCCTATGCCTATGCCGCGCAAGTCGTTGAAGTCAGCATTGATCCAGACACCGCCGAGATCACGGTTGAGAAGGTTTGGGCGGCGCAAGATGTCGGCAAAGCCCTCAATCCATTGGCCGTTGAAGGTCAGATCGAAGGCTCCGTCTGGATGGGCATGGGCCAGGCGATTTCCGAAGGTACTCAATATGTAAATGGCCTCGGCATCACCAACTCCATGCTCGACTACCGAGTGCCGACCATTGTGGAGAGCCCGCCGATTGAAGTTGGCATCATCGAGAGCATTGACCCGCATGGACCGTTTGGTGCGAAAGAAGCCGGTGAGACTTCGCTGGTCGCTTTCATCCCTGCCCTCACCAATGCCATTGCCGATGCGATTGGTGTGCGCCCGATCGATCTCCCCGTCACGCCGGATCGGCTTATGGAACTCATGGAAAATTATCAAGAAAAACAAGAGGTTGCTGAATAATGGAATATATGCCAAACTTTCAACTCCATCGCCCTGAGAGTGCAGAGGAAGCTGTAAAGCTTCGGAATGAACAACCTGAAGCGCTTTTTGTCGCTGGCGGAACTGACATGATTGTCAATGTCCGGCGTGGTATTGAACAACCGGAGAACCTCATCGATCTCAGCGCCGTGGAAGAACTTAAATCCATTAGCGAAGACAAGGATGGCCTCAATATTGGGGCGGGCGTCACGCTTAAGGAAATCTCGGACAGCGATAAAATCAATTCCGATTACCAAGCTGTTGGCGAAGCGGCCGCGGCTGTTGCGGGCATGACCCATCAGCAATACGGCACGATCGGCGGCAATCTTTGCCTCGATACGCGTTGTCTCTATTACAACCAAAGTGAATGGTGGCGTCAAAGCAATGACTATTGCATGAAAGAACGCGGCGAAATATGCCATGTTGCTCCAGGTGGTAAGCGCTGCTTTGCGGCCTTCTCCGGCGACGTGGCACCAGCCATGTTGGTTTACCAGGCAGAAGTCACAATCGTCGGGTCAGACGGCACGCGCCGTATTCCGCTTGCCGAGATGTATCAAAATGATGGTATGGACCATCTAACCCTCAGTCCAGGAGAGCTGGTTACAGTTATTCATTTGCCTAAAGCGCTCGCCGGTTCACCGTCCCGCTACGAGAAAGCCCGCATTAGAGGCTCGATTGATTTTCCACTGGCCGGCGCTGCGGTACGACTTGAAATGGACGGTGATAAAGTCAAAGACTGTGCCATCGCGCTCACCGGCGTAAACCCCTTCCCGCAAAACATCAAAGGCACCGATGATTATATCGGCGAAGCGCTGACCGAAGAGGCGCTTGATAAATTACGCGACAACGTCCGCAAGCAAGCCAAGCCGATGAAGACCACAACGGTGGCCCCCTGGTATCGCCGCCGCGTCGTCGGCGCGCTCGCTAGAAGGCTAACGGCTGAGCTGGCGGGGTAGCTCTGCAAATTTCGGCAGTTTTAGTCGTCTGTCCGAATGAAGGAATCTGGTTGGGTACGTTTGGTTCCAAAAGTGATGGTCGTAATACCTGCGATGACCAGAGTGAAACCAATCATCAAAACAATCGAAGCCCAACCACCGGAAAGTTCGGGGGCAACAAGTCTGACGAGGGCAACGCCCAGAAAAGCGATAGTCGTACCGCCGATCCAATAGGCTTTTTTATCTCTCATCACCTGGTTCATCGTAGCAACGTCACATAGATGCCGGCGATAATGGCGGAAGTTATCACGCCCGATATACTCGCCCCCATCGCCCAAGGCAGGATAACGGCGTGCTTGTTGGCTGCCCTCGCCTCTTTCTGCGCGACTTTGGCAGTTGTCGGGATACATGACACGCCCGAGATGCCGATCGTCGGGTTAAAGTTGCGGCCACCGAATCGATAGACCAGTAATCCACCGAGTATACCGCCGATGCCCGACAGCAACAAAGCGGTAATACCCAAAAATAAAAGCAGAAGAACTTTCGGATTGAGGATCGTGTTGGCTTCGAAAAGGACACCCAAAAGAAGGCCGAGAAAGAACGTCGCGCCGTAAAGAACCGGGCCCGAAAGGAAGTCCACGAATTGTTTGACGCCCGATTCTCGGACAATAACGCCCAGGAAGAACGACATGAACAGCGGTGCGGCCACCGGGAACAGCAGACTAAGGAGGGTCGACGTAATGACCGCGAAGGTTACCTTTTCTGCCTTGGATACATTTGGAATGTTACTCGGATCCATTTTAAGACCGCGGATATTCTTGGGAATCATCAACCGAACCAAATAGGGGTATCCGGCGTACGCCAAGCTCAGATAAAGATAGGCGACGATGGTGATGGGTACGAACAGGTCCCTGGCCAGCAAAAGCGAGGTATAGAGAACCATGGGCGCATCAGCGCTTCCGACCATGGCAATCGCCGCGGCTTCGTTGAACGGCAATCCCATGGCGACGGCAATGGGAAAGGTCAGCACGGTTCCCAATTCCGCGCAAATCGCAATAATCATGCAGCGAACCGGTGAAATCAGCAGGTAGCCAATGTCAGAAAGAGTGCCAATACCCATGAAGATCAGGGTGGCAATCAAACCATTACTAAAGCTGAAGGTATAAAGTGGTTGCAGGAAATTTATCTGTAAGACATCCATAAGCTGGGCAGGATCGCTCGCAATCGGGTCGATGAACAGCGTACCAGTGGTCGTCGCAGAGAGATAAAGAACGCCCGCATTAACCGAAGACATGCCAAATCCCATTGGGATCATAATAAGGGGTTCCAGCGTTCCTTTAACGCCCAAATAGACAAACATAAAACCTAGAAGAATCAGGACTATCCGCGCAATGGCGATAACCGGATCGCCTTCCACCATAGTTGCAATTCCTTGAAATATTTGAAGTATTTCTATTTCCGGCATAATTAGGACGTCCCTTCGTTGTCTGGTGCAGGCCCATTTGCCGCGGCGCGCTTTTCCTTCATACCGATGACGCCAAATATCAACTTAATCGACCAAGCCACAACAATAGAAATTAACGCCGCAAGCCCATAGACGAAAAACATCAAATTGACCGATTCCCAAAAATTTTCCATTCAACTCTTCCCTAACTGGCTGTTTCCCGAAACTACCGAGATTGCAAACCCGGTGGATTTTCATCCTCGAAGATTTTCCGTACCGGTTATTCCAGAACGATCAACACGTCGTTGGTTTCGACCTCGTCTTCTTCTTTTACTTTAATCTCAACGACCTTTCCATCCGATGGAGCGTAAATCGGATTTTCCATTTTCAAAGCTTCGAGGATGAGTAGCTCATCATCTTCGGCCACGTCATCTCCGACCGACACATGAATTTTCCAAATTGACCCTGACATTGGGGCGATGATATTTACGCTCATGGTGAATACTCCTTATCTTTCGTGGTGTGGCATCCCGTTTCGTTAGCACTTTCCGGACCCAGCAATATTATATATTTCGAGACAATTCCCGCTAGCTTTTACGTGTTAGAAATTTCCAACAAAACGGCAACACCAATGCAGCCAGGGCTATTTTAAAAGCCGCTCCCCACAAGAACGGCAGAACGCCAAACTGAAAGGCCTTGGCCATACCGATAAGATGCGACAGCCAAACATAGCCAAATCCAAAGATCAACGCTGTACCCAGGATCATCGCCGCCAGAGTTGTCAAAAAGTTACGATCCCAGCCACGTTCGCCAAGATAACCGACTGCCATTGCCGAGGCTAGAAAGCCGGCTAAATAACCACCAGTCGGCCCCGCCATATAAGCAAGGCCGATCCCTTTCGCCGGAGTGCCGGCAAATACCGGAAGGCCAAATGCGCCCTCAGCGAGATAAAGCAGCACGGTCACTGCACCCAACCGCCAACCAAATGCCATACCGATGACCAGGACAGCAAATGTCTGCATGGTCATGGGCACCGGATAAAACGGCACTTGAATTTTGGCCGATACCGTCAACAGCGCCGTTCCGGCTACGGCCAGAATAATTTTGCGAAGCAGGCTATCCGTCGATGCCGGCCAGGCGATGCCGAGCAGAGTCGGTTGAACGTTCAAAATTCCTTGCATCACTGTATCCTTTTCTTCCAAGTTTTTATTGAGTGATTGCCCTGGACAGGTTGCGGGTCGGAGCACTCAAAATTTATCCAAATCTACTTAACTCGTACCTTTTTTTAACTGACATGAAAACTGGTTTCCCAATTGTAATGGCCTGCCTTCATGAGAATTCTAGCCTTTGATCAAACGCGGAAGTAGCATTTGGTGAACCGGCGTGATCGATTTTGGGTTTTGATAATTGGCTCCGGTGAAGGCCTGAATGTAATTGCGCAAGTCAGGCAATTGCACGATTTCGTCGACGAAGCCTTTCTTGGCCGCATAGACCGGTTCCGACTTGTCCTGATAATCCTGGATCATTTGGTTCATCTTATCGACAACCGGCGCAAGGTCGTTGCCGGCTTCATCTTCCTTGATCAATCGCCGGGCGTAGGATGCGGCGGCGGCGGTTTCACCATGCATAACACATATTTCGGTGCAGGGCGTGCCGAGCGTAAAGGCGTTGTTGTTGTTGGCCTGAGGGCCGCACATAATGTAATGAGCTGCGGCCTGACCTTTACGCAAGACAATGCACATCATCGCAATATCGGTCTGTTCAATGGAATAAACCAGCGCCTGGCCCAATCCCAGCAATTCCGCTTCCTCGGCCAGATCACCAACATCGATGCCGGTGGTGTCCTGCAGCCAGATCATCGGCAGGTTATCGCGTCCGCACAAGGTTACAAACTCACCTTGCTTGATCAGACCTTCACGGTAGTGCTTGCCGCCAACGCCGGGATACGCACCCTCGGCATATTCCGGATAATCGGGAAAGACCCCCTGACGGTTGCCGACGATGGCGACGGGGAAACCGTCGATCTTGGCGATGCCGCAGAAAACCTCGGGACCATAGTCCGGGCGGAATTCCATAAATTCGCTGTTGTCGGTAATCCGAGCGAGGAACTGAATTGAATCATACGGGCGTTTCTGGTTGGTCGGGAGGATTAGATTTAGATCCTTGGCTTCAAATTTCGGCTCGACCGGAGCGGCAACTTGGAACATCGCCGGATCATAAGCCGGCATCATGCGCATATAATCTTTAATCCCATCCAAGACACCCTGCTCGGTCTCATGAACTTCGCGGAAATAGGCGGTTTGATCGAAATGGGTTTCGACACGCCCCGGTGCTTTGGCTTTAAAGCCCTTGGAGCCTTCGATAAGCGCGCGGGCGCCTTCCATATCGACCTCACCTTTGGGATTCATACCGCCGACAATACCAGCGCCGCCAACGGCGATATTGGCACCTTCATGAGCCAGCAGGATGGTCGGGCTAATGCCCTGATAACCACCACCAGCCGGGTTGGTGCCGTAAATGGCATTGAGGATCGGAACCCCCAATTGGTTCAGATCGGCGTGGCGGTAGAATGGCGCACCACTCGACCGACGGCCGGCGTAAACCGTTTCCTGCTCCATAAGTTTGACGCCACTACAGTTGGTCATCCAGACCAGCGGAATATTCAGCCGTTTGGCCATGTCGGTGACCATAAGAATATTTTCGGCCTGCCCGGCAATCCAGGCACCGGCCATGACCTTGTTATCAAACCCGATGATAACGGCCCATTTCCCTTCGATTTTACCGAGACCGTTGACGACACCGGTGCAGCCTTCTTCGTTGTCGGTGGGATTGTAGAGGGTGTGAAGCGGGTTCCAGGTTCCCTCATCAACCAGATATTCCAGGCGGTCATGGACGGTCATACCGCCGCGCGCGTGTATTTTTTCTGCGGGGATACCGGCATTTTTAACCCGCTCAACCTCTTTGGCGACAATGTCATCCTGCTCTTTGACAAGATCGGCATTTTCCTGCGAACGTTTAACAACGCCATCACTCAACGCCTTGCCGATTGACGGCATTTCCTCGAAATAAGGCCGTAATGGGGTTTGCTTGCGGGCCATAGTCTGTTCCACCTTTTCTAGAATTTGTACTCGAAGCCGTCGATCTGACCGTCAGAACACTGCCGGTTACCGACGATTATACCCGGTTTTCAGAATCTCCCAGCGAGATGCCGGCAATAATTAGTTTTTGGATATTACTGGTACCCTCAACCACCCGGAGGGAATGAGCATCACGCAGGAAGCGTTCCGCCGGATACTCAGTGGAAAAACCGTAACTGCCAAATATCTTCATCGTATCGTTCGCGGCGTGGACCGCGGCTTCGGACGCAAAGAGTTTAGCCATTGATGTTTCATGCTGATTGGGCAGCCCCTGATCCTTGAGCCAGGCGGCCCGGTATAGCAGTAACCTAGCGGCATCATGTTCTGCAACCATATCGGCGATCTGCGCCTGAACCATCTGGTAAGACCCTATTTTCTCGCCAAATTGGGTTCGCTCGTTGGCGTAACCGATGGCGGCTTGCAAAGCGCCGCCACCGATACCAACGGCACCAGCGGCGCAGCCGATTCGGGTGTTATTCAATTGCCACATGCAAATTTGGAATCCTTGGCCAACTTCTCCCAAAACCGCATCTTTCGGAATTTTAGCCCCGTCAAAGGCGATTTCTCCGGTAGGCGCACAATGCAAGCCAAGTTTGGTCTCAATCGCCGAGGTCATGATTCCTTCGGTTTCTTTGGGATTGATGATGAAACAGGTCATTCCCTTATGGCCCGCCTCACGATCCGTGATAGCGTAAAGCAAACCACGGTCGCCAGTATGAGCGTTGGAAATCCACATTTTTTGACCGTTGATTTCCCAGTGATCGCCTTTATCAGTAGCGGTGGTGCGCATTTGGACGACGTTGGATCCCGTATCGGGTTCGGTCATGGCAAAGAAACCAATAGACTCGCCGCTGACCCAGCCCGGAATGCTGCTTTCTTTCTGCTCATCGGTACCAAAATGATTGACCGTTACAGCCGGTCCGTGGTTCTGCATATTGAACGGCAGACGCCAAGATCCACTGACCATGGCGATCTGCTCGGCGATGATAACGGCTTCCAAAAAGCCAAAACCGCTGCCACCGTATTCTTCAGGTAACGAGCAACCGAAAAAACCCAGTTCGCCCATTTTTCTCACCAATTCCGGGCGAAATTTGTGGGCTGCTTCATCTTCTTCAAGGGTCGGCAGAATTTCCGTCTCGGCGAAATTTTTCGCCATATCCTGCATCATCTGTTGTTCTTCGGTCAGTCCGAACTGCATCTCTGGCTCCTAAGGCTTTGGGCTTTCATCTAGACGGCTAAAAAGGTTCATAAATGTCGCACTCCCATTGGAACTAAACGATTTAGCCCGTCATTTCAAATGCAATATTTTAACCTTAAAAAGTAATTAGGTACTTTAATACCTATTTATATGAATTTTCAAGGACTTTTTAAAAATTGTTTCGTCAGGCAATTTTAAGCGGGCTAAGAAAATTCACGTAAAACGACCCAACCTGCTATAAATATGAGCCTGGCGTGGCATTTGCTCTCGGCGGAACCGGCACGCCAAGGTCACAAAAGTTCTCGCGCCTATGTGGTAGAATAATCGCGGGAAGGACAGCGATGCTTTTAAAGTCTGTAAGTATAATAGTTGGACTATTGTTCATCACACCGATCGCTCACGCGGAAGACGGCAAATTCGTCTACAACAAAATTTGCTACTACTGCCACGATGACGGGCTCGTTGGCTCACCAATGATTGGAGATACTGCGGAATGGGCCAAACGGCGGCAAAAAGGCATTGATCTGCTTTATCTAAATACCTTTGTTGGAACTGGGCATATGATGGAACGACAAGCACGACAGGGCTTCACCGACATCGACATAAAAAACGCCGTAGATTATTTAATCGAACAAGGCAAATAGCCGTTTCGAGTTAAACTTTCCCCCCTAATGGAATCCTGCCATACTTCAATGAACATTATAAAATAGCGGAGAATAACAAATGAAAATCGATATGCTTGGTACCGGCGCAGCAATGATTGATCCAGACCGCGCGCAATCGGGCATCCTCGTTACGTTGGACAATGGCGCAAAATATATGTTCGATTGCGGTGCCGGATCAGTTCACAATATGGTCCGTGCGAATAGCAGTCCTGCCGAAGTCGGTGTCGTTTTTCTTACCCACCTGCATCATGATCACATATGTGATTTTCCGCTATTTGCCATCAATGGCTGGATGTATGATCGTACTGATTCTCCCATCGTGTTAGGCCCAAAGGGAACGAAACATTTCTGCGACCACTTGTTCGAAGGCGGTGCTTTTGATTCCGACTTCCGGGCGCGTAGCGCCTTTCCTCGCCGTCAAACTAATTTGGCTGCGGTTCGCCCAGATATACGTGAGGTTAGCCCTGGCCTGGCTTACGAAGATGATGATGTGCGGATTTATTGTGACTTTGTTGAACACATCCCTCGCGAGATATCAGAGTGTTTTGGCATCCGCATGGAAGCAGAGGGTAAGGTAATTGCTTTTTCTGGCGATACATCGCCGTGCGACAATATGGTCAAATTGGCCAAGAATGCAGATATCTTATTTCACGAATGCACTTTTCCAGAATCCTTTATTGAATTTCGCAGTAAATCTGGAACTGGCACACACGCCCACACGCCGCCAACGGCACTCGGAAAAATAGCTGTCGATGCCGGCGTTAAAAGCCTCGTGGCAACCCATTTTGGACATTTCGAATCAACCAACAAAAGCCTTCAAAAGGCCGCCGAACATCATATGCCAGTCGAAGAAATGGGGCCGCATGTTATGGATGAAGTCGTTCAAGATATCCGGCGTAGCTATAAAGGACCGCTGCAAATGGCTTATGATTTATTGCGGATCGACCTCTAGTTAGCCACAGTCTTTAACCACCGGGTGCATCACTCCCATAAACTACAACGATATCGCCGGATGGATCTTCGGTGACCGAGTAACTTGTCAGTTGATCGGCATCGACCCGGTCCAAGGTGATCTCAACATCGCTGCCATTGAACGTGATGACGGTGTCCTTGCCATCCTGGCTAATCTCCACATCTTCATGAGAGAAAGCTGGACCTTCAAAGCGCAACTCATCGCCGAGTTTGAAATCCTTAACGATGTCACTACCGCTGCTGTCATCGAGGTTGAACAAGAACGTGTCGTTTCCTTTACCACCGCTCAATTCATCATCACCGGCACCACCGACAATCAAATCATCGCCGTGGCCACCGGAAATTTTATCGTCACCTTCTCCGCCGGAAAGATAATCATCACCTTTCTCACCTTTAAGATCATCATCACCAGCACCACCATAAAGCTGATCATCGCCCTGACCGCCTTTGATATCATCATCTCCGGCATCACCATAAAGCAGATCATCGCCACTATCGCCGTGCAGCTTGTCGTCTGCACCACCACCGTGGATTTCATCATCACCGCTGCCGCCGTAAAGTTTGTCTCTGCCGGCTTCAACATCGGCATAATTTACCTCAAGCGTCGTAGAGGTGACCGCGGTTGTTTGCTCGCCGCTATCAGGATCCGTATCCACCGCATGAGCTTCAACGTTTAGCTCGAAATCCTGCCCATCATATTCTGGCAAAGTAATCGACAAACCAGATAATTGATCCGAGGTAAGCGTCCAACTGCCATCATCACCTTCTGAGCCAGCAGATAAGAGAGCTCCTTCAGGTACGCCGGAAATAACCACGCTCAGAGATTCAGATTCGTCGACATCGGCCAATGAGGCAGAAATATCCAGCGGGACGATCATAAGGCCTTCTTCATCCAGGCCGTCATCATCGTCATCGTCGTCATCATGATGACCACCACCAGTGCCGTCAGTATCGCGGCCTTCATCGCCATAGATGACATCGTCGCCCTTGCCACCCTTAATGTTGTCATCGCCTCCTCCGCCAACGAGCACGTCGTCGCCCTTGCCACCCTTAATTTTATCGTTTTCAGGACTACCGTCACTGATGATCACAGAGTCATCGGCATCCAAATACGGTACGTCAGCAGATGCATTTACAACGACCGTTGTGCTGGCGCTTGTCTCCGCAACATCGCCCGTATCAGGTTCTTGAGAATAGGCGGTAATTTGTAGTTCAAAGTCATTGCTGGAATGCTCAGCCGGCGTAATATAGACGCCTTCAAGATCAGCACCTGACAGAATCCAGCTACCATCGCCATTATTAATGCCGGCCGATAGCGTTGCCCCGGCCGGAACGCCGGCGACCAATACTGACAGAGTCTCCACCGGATCGGTCAAGGCCGCCTGAATGTCGAGCGGGATCATCGTGTCTTCGGAACCAACAACATCGCCAGCCTGAAGGGTCGGCGCATCGGCCACACCATCTGGCTCAGGCTCAGGCTCAGGCTCAGGTTCTGGTTCTGGTTCTGGCTCAGGTTCTGGTTCTGGTTCTGGTTCTGGTTCTGGTTCGGGTTCTGGTTCTGGTTCTGGCTCGGGCTCAGGTTCTGGCTCAACGCCTTCAGCAACGGGCTCATCGACACGCTCTTCAGCGGCATCAGCCGAAGCGACAGCTTCAGTTTGATCGACCTCAGCAGTTCCACCAGCACCACTTAGATCTGGCGCCGGGGCCGCAGCTTCAGGCTCAGAGATTTCCTCTTCATCACCCGTTACATCGATATGGGGAATACCAGAATCTTCGCCGGTATCCTGACCACCTGCTTCGGTGTTAATCTCCTTAATACCGGCATCGGTGTTAAAGTCATCCAATCCAGCTTCATAGCGATTGGCATTGCCGACACTGGTTGGCAAACCGATTAATGCATTGCCATAAGTGTTGAGGGCGGTTTCGACATCAACCGTGTAAACGTCACTTGGAGCGGCTCCGCCACTGGTAACCATAACTCCTTGCAACGGCTGATTGAGGACCTTAATTCCTTCAGCATTGGCAACGATCACCTCTCCAATGGTGCCATCAGATTCTTCCATCAACAGCACTTGGAGTTTGTCGCCTTCGCCAACATCAATACTTACCTGGGTGCCGCGAATACCAATCGTCGCCACTGGCGTCGTCAACACCAAGGCATCCGGATCGGTCTTAGCAATTTCGCCACTTACCATGGAGAACACGCCTTGCAACAAAGAGAGCGCCATCGAGCCAGCCTGTTCGGATGAATCATAAATCACTTCGTCCAAAACAGCCTTGCCGTTTTCAGCGATTGAAAGCAGCGTTTGATCAAGGAAAACGATGCCAACGCCACCGTCACTTCCGGTCACAATGACATCACCTTGATAAACCGGATCGCCCAAACCGAGCATAACGCGCTCACCATCAGCACGGACAATCTCAACCAAACCGTTCAGCGTTTCGACGCGGCCAATGACAACACTTGCCCCAGCTGCAACTTCCGCAACCTCAACGGCTTCTGCGTTCAGATTTTCAAAGGATTTATCAGACATAGCGACGCTCCTTTACGTAAGGCAAAAGGAATATTTCTCCATTTATTGAAGACATTATACAGCAAATGGCTGTATTTAGCTGTGATCTAGGTCATATGGTGGTATAAATACGTATTAACAATGATTTAGCCGCTTTTAGCCCAATTGCCAGCCTCACATCAATTTGCGCCCAAAAAAGGCCGGATCACTTTACTTTTCACCCTAAATCGGCAATCTTCAAACAAAGAAGAACACATGATAGGGAATTATGGCTGTTCCAAAAATAAAACTTGAAGGCGTTACCAAAAGCTTCGGCTCTAACCATGTACTGAAAGGCGTCGACCTTGAGGTGGCTGACGGCGAATCGCTGGTTCTCATTGGCGGCTCGGCGAGTGGCAAAACGCTCTTGCTCAAGCTCATCTTAGGATTGGAAAAACCTGATAGCGGCTCAATTCAAATTGATGGAGTCGAGACGACAAAACTTGACCGCAAAGCCCAGGAAAAGCTGCTGCATCGCATGGGCATGCTGTTCCAGCAATCGGCTCTCTTCGACAGTATGACAATTTGGGAAAACGTCGCCTTTCAACTGCTGCAGGATCATCAACTCAGCCAGGAAGAATCGAGACGCATCGCGATCGAAAAAATAGTTTCGGTGGGTCTGACCGCTGATGTAGGCGATTTACTTCCGGCAGAGATTTCCGGCGGCATGCAAAAACGCGTCGGCTTTGCCCGGGCCATTGCCAATGATCCGGAAATTGTGTTGCTGGATGAGCCCACTGCCGGGCTTGATCCGATCATGACCAATGTGATTGGCGAGTTGATATTGAAAGGCGTACGCGAGCTGGGTGCCACCACGCTCTCTATCACCAGTGATATGAAAGGTGCGCGTCAGGTCGCAGATCGCGTTGCCATGATATATGACGGTAAAATAATCTGGTGCGGACCAACCGAGGATGTCGATAATTCAGACAACCCTTATCTCGATCAGTTTATCCATAATCGAGCAGAAGGCCCGATTAAGATGGCAATTACTGCAGCGTGAAACTCGGCCCGCATAAAATATGACAAACTCCCCTCCTCTTCCGCTTATCGGTGTCGCCACCTCCATGATGCAAATGCCGGGTAGTCAATTCACCGCCCATGTCAGCGGCAAGCGCTATATCAATTCCTTAAATAAATTTTCTGAATGCATTGCCGTGCAGATCCCCTCGCTCGGTGAAGAATATGATTACGCCGATCTGGTCGCGCGTTTTGACGGCATCGTGCTCACCGGTGGCCGAGCAAATGTAGAACCGCATCATTATGGCGGCCCGCCCTTTCCACCAGACGAGCCGATTGATCCCGACCGCGATGCCACTGTGCTTCGCCTGGTGCCTGCTTGCATTGAAGCCGGTGTGCCTTTGCTTGGAATTTGCCGCGGCCTGCAAGAGATCAATGTCGCGCTGGGTGGCTCGCTGCACTACCGGGTAAATGAAGTGCCGGGAAAAAATGACCACAGAATGCCGCGCGGCGAGGATGTAACAATTGAAGATATTTATGCCCTCCGCCATCCAGTTAAACTAACCCCCGGCGGCCTATTTCAGGAATTGATCGGTCAGGATGAGTTCGACGTCAATACACTGCACGGCCAAGGCATTGATCGACTGGGTGAAGGCTTGGCGATCGAGGCGGTTTCCGATGACGGTGTTATTGAAGGCATCCGCATTGAGACCCACCCGAATTTTGCCGCCGCCGTCCAATGGCATACCGAATATCAGCCAGAGCGTGAGGAACACCTCCTGTCCCGCAAGCTCTATGAAGCTTTTGGCGAGGCCGCGGCTGAGCGAGCAAAAAATCGATGAGCGGCGGCGTACATTGGAACGCAAAGGAAGAGAGCTGCCATATTGGTAAAAATGCCATTCATCGAATTGTTGATTTAGAAAGCATCCCCTTCGTCGCCGATATGATTTATCAGGACGCGACATCCGACATTGTCGCTGAATTGGCGGGAGAGTTTGGCTCTCACCATCTTGATCCAGCCTCGCTTGATCTTTTGCTGAGTTTTCACAGCTTTCTGGTACGGACGGACAAACATACCATTCTGGTCGATCTCTGCTGCGGCAATGATAAAGACCGCCCGACCCGCCAGGCCTGGCATAAAAGAAGCGGCCCGTTCCTGGACAACCTCGCCAAAACAGGCGTTCAGCCAAGCGACATTGATTTTGTCATGTGCACCCATTTACATGCCGACCATGTCGGCTGGAATACCCAGCTTGTTGACGGTGCATGGGTGCCGACTTTCCCCAATGCGCAATATCTGTTTGCTGAGAAAGAACTCGCCCATTGGCAGCACGAACACGACGCAAATCCGACCGAGCCCATATTGTATGGCTCTTATATCGATAGCGTGTTGCCGGTCATGGCATCGGGTCAAGCCCAATTGGTTAAAAGCAATCATGCCGTAGCCCCTGGCATCCACATGGAAGCCGCCTATGGGCACACCCCTGGCAACGTGATTATCCATGTTGAAGATCAAAATGATCACGCCATTCTCTGCGGCGATGCGATCCACCACCCGGTACAACTCGCCTACCCCGAATGGTCGACTAATTTCTGCACCGATCCAGAGCAATCTCGCACGACCCGCATGGCCTTTCTAAGCGACTATGCTGATACGCCCACGCTCATTCTACCAGCTCATTTTCAAGCGCCCGATTACCATAGAATCGAAAGTGACGGTAAGCGCTATCACTTTGGAAAAGACTGACAATGCGGCCCCTGCTGATTTTTATGTGTGTTGTTTTAATTTCCTCAATCGCACTCGGAGAGGAAGATGCAAAAAAGATAGACAGGCCACCCTATGGGGTAAAATTTGGCCAAAAATTTGATGCATCGGAACACGCAACGATCACCCGGCGTGGCAATGTGCGTTCAGTAAAATTAAGGACCGCCGACCGGCCCGACGATACCGAGGATTTACAGGCCGAGATATGTGAGGAATTTGGCCTCCAGGTCTTAACGTGGCGGAGCTACATTCGCTCTAAGAGCGCCGCGGCGGAACGCCATAAAGAAATCTCACGGGAAATGACGGAAAAATACGGCAAGCCAAAAACACTGCGGCGCTCAGCTTTTTGGAAAGCCAAGGGATTTCATATTGTCGTCAAAATCCGCAACAAAGCTAAAATTTACCAAAACCAAATTCGCTATTTTGGACCCAAGAATGAGCCTTGCTTTGAAAAGCTGATGATCCACCAGCAGAAAAACCGCTAACCTGCCTAAAAGAACAACCAGTGTGGTATCCAATCGGGCAACATCTCAGGCCCCCAGGAATCAAGCCAAGACGGATGCCAAAACAAATGCATGACCCGGTCATAGAAAAGAACCAAAACAGCATAGCCACCAGCAGCATAGCCGAGCGCAATCTTAGGACTATATTTTCCCCAGCGTATTAAATAGACCGCCATATAAATCGGCATCGCTATTTTTTGGCCAAACAGTAGAGTCAGGATAAGCACACCGATCATATAGCCAAAAAATGCACTCATCTCTGAAAAATAAATTCTGGATGAGGCTTCCCGCCAGACCACTGCTATACCACCTTGTATGCCGATCTCTTTCTTCAGATCAACGCTATCTCTAACCAACGCATAAAAGGCAAAAAACACTGCCGGCACCGCAATCGTGAACGGAAATTGCTGCGCCATTTCTGGCCAGGTTTGTGAATCAAAATAGGCATGGGTGAAAAACGCGAACAGGACCAGCGACAGTGGCAGGGAGATTATCGGATTATACTCGTTGCCCTCGCCGGTTACCGTTTCATCCTTATCGCGTTTACGTTTGATCACGCCTCGCCCGGCCAGGAACACGGTCAACACACATAGCAGCGCGATGCCAACAACAATCGGACGCTCCCAAAGCCAGGCTGGCCCTTCATGGACCCGCATGGTGATCTGGAAAGTTTGCTCCATGATACCGCCGAGGATCAACGCCAAGACGAGAGGTGGGCGCGGCCAACCGCCACGTTTCATGGTATAGCCGACCAGCCCCATAATCATGACAACAACCCAGTCACCAGGGGAGGTTTGGCCGAGCCAGGCACCCATCAGGACAAAACAAACGACGCCTGGGATCAGCAGATGGCCGGGAATGAAAGCGAGCTTGGCAACCTGTCTGCACCATAGCATCAGCATACCGGCAGCAATGATATTGGCGATGACAATTGTCCAAACCAAGCTGAAAGTAATGTCTAATTTAGTCGTCAGCATATCTGGGCCCGGCTGAATACCTTGGATCAGCAGCGCGCCTAGAAGAATGGCGGCACCGAGACTGCCCGGAATACCAAACGCGACCGTCGGCACCAACGCGCCGCCCTTGATCGCGTTATTGGCGGCTTCCGGCGCAATGACGCCCCGGATATCGCCTTCACCAAATTGCGATTTATCTTTCGAGCTTTGTACCGCATGGCCATAGGCGACCCAGTCAACAATGGCACCGCCGAGACCCGGCAAAATACCGACATAGGTTCCGATGATGGCGCATCGGACAGCCAACCACCATTCGCGGCAGGCATCCTTGACGCCCTCATACATATTGCCGCCCACCGCTTCCTCGCGCGGCACACTTGAAATCGAGGTGTTTTTGACAGCCAACTCAATGAGCTCCGGGATCGCAAACAAGCCCAACACAACGGGGATCAGCGGCAAACCATCGAGCAGATAATCCAAGCCAAAATTAAACCGCGGCACCGGCATGGTTTCGCCATAACCAACCGTCGACATCAAAAGGCCGAGGAAGGCGACCGTCAGACCCTTCATCACGGACTGGCCGGTGAGTGAGCCCACCATGGTTAGGCCCAACACGCCGAGCATGAACAGCTCAGCTTTAGAGAAGGCCAATATCATCGGCAACACCAACGGCAGCGACACAGCTAAGATCAACGCGCCAAAAACACCGCCGAAGGCAGATACCGTAAAGGCCGCACCAAAGGCTCTGGCAGCATGGCCTTTTTTAGCCAAAGGATGGCCGTCCAAAATGGTTGCCTGTGAGGCGGCCGTACCGGGAATTCCCAGCAGCACCGAGGCAATGGTATCACTGGTCGTCGTCACCGAATACATGCCAAGCAGCAAGGCAATCGCCGACACGGGTTCCATATCAAAGGTAAAGGGGAGCAGCAGAACAAGGCCGATAACGCCGCCGAGGCCAGGAACGGCACCCAGCCAAATGCCGATTAAGACACCAAAAACTAAAAATCCAATGGCAGGCCAGGTGAAGACCAACATTAGACCATCGACAAATGCCTCAAACATATTTTCCCCGTCATTTTCTTATTATTATCATAATTGAAAACGTCGGCACCGATAGAAACGATGCCGACGCCATCAATCAAATCGCGTTAAAGGCTATTTCTTCTTTTTCTTATGTTTTTTTGCACCGAATTGAACGGCTGTTCTTGCTTTCCAAAATGCGACGATCTTTGGATCAGCATTGGCGAGATCCTTCATCACTTTGGAAGCACGTGCAAAGCCGATATGCAGATACGGATTCAACACCGCTTTAACTGCTTCGGCTTTGGTTTGCGGATCATTCATTGCTTTTTTGTAGGCAACACGAAGAATTTTAGCCGCTTCTGGGTTCATGTTAGGTGGTCCCGCAACCATGAAGTTGGCAGTACCCTGCATTCTATCTGCAAATTGATATGCCTCATACAGCTCGCCGGAAGGCTTGCCACCAACAGCTTTTGCGTAGAACTCTTCGAACAAAGGCACGGTCGGATAAGCTGGATCGCGTTTCACAGATCCATCTGGCTGCATAGCGCCAAACTGGAACAAAGAAACAAGCTGCCCTTTTTGAACCAAACGTGGTGTTAAATGTTTCAGCCAATGAACTGAGCCCGCACCGGTAATGTTGGTCTCGCTTTGAGCCAGCGACGTCGTAATTGACGCAGATCCCCGGAAACCCGGCACATAAGTATGTTCCATACCGAGCAGGTCAAATGCAGCGGTTGAGACAACATCGATCGCGTGTAGTGGGTTACGTCCGGTATAGCTCATCTTTTTGTTAATTTTTTTGATGTCAGACGGCTTATTCAAACCACCTGGTGCGATGTCTTTACGCGCAACAACGATAAAAGCAGGTCCTTTAACACCGGCAATGAAGGTGAATTTAGGATAGCTGAACCGCACACCTTTTCGGCCGGTGATTTGGGCCAAAACTTGGAACGGATTAAAGCCAATGGTCATACCGTTTGGCTTGGCGCGCTCATAAATAAAATTTTGCGCTTTCAGACTACCGGCACCCGGCATGTTTTTAACCACAATACTTGGATTACCCGGAATATATTTCGACAGACGGCGGGCAATGATGCGGGCAGCGGTATCCGTACCACCCGCCGAAAAGCCAACGATAATTTCAATCGTTTTACCTTTGTAATATTGCGCACTTGCTGTTGTGGAAATGGCTGATGCCGTCAGCATTGCTGCCGTCGCCGCCAATCCTAAAGTAATTTTAGAAATACGTGACATTGTGTGTTTACTCCCCAGTTGATTGCTCAGTTTTCGAGCATAAAATTATATGTGTTAGCTTAGATTCAAAGGCTCACGGAAGTCAATTGAACTTCACCACCCACACCCTACCTATTTGGCCAACAATTGACTTAACGTGTTTATTTTTTGCAATTTCCAACCCTCGGCCAGCAAAAAGCATGGCGAAGTTGTTCTATAACGTCAAATAATAAAAAATGATCCTTATATAATATTTCATTACGCCCCCCCCCTCCCAAGTGGGAGGATAATTCTGCGCGATATCTATTTAACAAAATCCAGCAAATGATCGATAAAACTCTGGGTCAAAGGCGTAAGTTCACTGACCGGTCGATGAAACACCGCCAGGGATCGCCCGGCCCCGGGAAGAGGTTCCGGCAGAGCGGCCAATTTTCCTGCTTTAATATCCGGCGCGAGCAAAAACTTTGAATGAATTGATAAATAGTCGCCTTGTGTCAATATCGGCACCAACGCTGACGTTGCGACGGTTTCAATTGCAACCTCTACATTGCTCAAACCCAAAGCCATAAAAGCCGCATCCGCCTGACGGCGGAGTTCAGTATCGACCGGTGTCAGTAACCAGGGATATTTCTCAAGCTGATTGGGATTGAGCTTTCTACTTTTCGCTAAAGGATGCTTGGGACCGCAAATAACCGACAATCTTTCCTCGCGAATGATTGTTGCCACAACATCCTCAGGTGGACGCTCAATCGCCAGGGCTCCGACAAAAAGGTCAATTGAGCCTTGCCGCAACATTGTCATGAGTTCGATAACGGGACGAACTTCAAACCTTAGACCAACATCCGGCTTTTCAAACAAATAAGCGGCGATGGCTCCGGGGACAAAATAAGCTGCTGGGAGTGATGTCGATCCGACGATCAAATGACCACTGTCGTGCTGGTGCCAAGCCTTCACATCCGCTGTCACCCGCTCGAGGGAGGCCAGAATATTTTTGCCATGAATATACAAAAGCTCACCCAGCTTTGTCGGCTTAGCCCCTTCCCGGCCACGAGTGAGAAGCACCCCATCAAATTCATTCTCCAAAAATCGAATGCTCCGGGTCAAGGCCGGTTGGGTTAATTTAAGGCTTTCCGCAGCACGTGACAATGAGCCATGATCTATTATGGCGACGAGATGAATTAGTTGACGGGTTAAATGCTGCATAATTTTTTCTTATATAAAAGTTAGTTTATATCATTTGACTGAATATACGCATTCCTTCTATTTAAGTCTCGAAAATAAATTTTAAATAAAAAAAGAAGTGGGAACATGAAAACAGATAATATTCCAAGCCCAGATCAATTAATTGAGTCGGCCCATGATATGATTCCCGGCTTGCGCGAACGCGCGCTTGAATGCGATCAGTCAGGTAGAATTCCAGAGGCCACCATTCGTGAACTCATCGACAACAATTTATTTAACATCACCAAGCCCTGCCGTTATGGCGGCTATGAAATGGGCTGGGATGTGTTTGGCGAAGTCGTGATGAAAATCGGTAGCGGTTGCGCGTCGACCGGCTGGGTGTTTTCCGTACTTGGCCAGCACCCCCTACTCGCCAATCGGATCGGCATCGACGTAATGGATGAGATTTGGAATGACAATCCAGACGCTCTTATCGCCGCATCGAAACATCAAAGCGGTACGTTTAAGAAAGTCGATGGCGGTTATGTCGGCTCTGGCATTTCGACCTTTGCCAGCGGCTGCCTGCATTCCGACTGGGTCCTGGTTGGCGGCGCACCAGTTGAAGATTCTGATGAGGTTCTCGGCCCTATGCTGCCGATCGGTGATGTTGAAATCATGGATAGCTGGCATTCCATAGGCCTCAACGGCACTGGCAGTCATCATATTAAATACGAAGATATTTTCGTGCCCGACCACCGCGCCCGTAGCCCGAAGAAGCCGCCTTCAGGCGGCATTATTGACGCGCCGCTTTACCGCACAACCGGCCTAGGTGTGCCATTTGGTCTTTCTACAGTTTTGGTTGGTTTGGCCGCCGGCGCGCTTGAAATCTTTGCTGAAAAAATGAAATCTCGCAAATCCCGCGCCGGTGTAAGCGTTGCTGATTTTCAGAGTCTGCAAATGCGTATTGGCGAATCTGCCGCTGAAATTGACGCCGCCCGAAGTCTCATTCGCAGCCATTTGAAATCTCTTATGGAGACAGTTGAAAATGCGCCGGCGCCAACAGGCTCCGGCGGCTTCGAACATGGCACCTGGCCGGACCAGGCCGGCAAGGGAATTGAAAATCACAACTGGCCCAAACGAGGCACCGGTGATGACAGCGCCCATATTGCTTTGGCAAATAGTTATGCAGCGACCATGGCACACAATGCGATCGAGCGATTGTCCTATGCGGCAGGTGCGAGTGACTTATCGATGGAGGACGCTCTTCTGCGCTGCCTTCGCGACAGCACGGCAGGCATTCGCCAATACGGCATCAATTGGGACATTGCCAGAACGCGGGCTGGACGCTCCTTCCTCGAACTCGACTAGCTCAAAACATCTGTGCCTTTTACGTCGGCGCTTCATTTGCTAATATTTTTCATTGGTGAATGAAGGAGCGTAAAATGGGTCAGCTTATTGATGGTGTATGGAGTGATGAGGATATCATCAGCGAAATTCAAGCCGATGGCAGTTATCTGAAAAAACCCTCGGTGTTCAGAAATTCGATAACCGCGGATGGCGCGTCAGGCTTCAAAGCGGAACCTGGCCGCTATCACCTATATTCTTCGAGCGGTTGCCCCTGGGCGCATCGTACCGAATTGTTTCGGGCAATCAAAAAACTGGACGATGTGATCGCACATCACGAGACGGCGCAGAACCCGGCGGGTGGCGGCTGGTGGTTTGAAGGTGTTGATCACTCGGTTCCTGGCACAGATTCTGTGGTTACCCACCTCCATGAGATTTATGCCCTGGCCGATCCCGGCTATACCGGCAAAGTCAGCGTGCCGACGCTTTGGGATGCGAAAGAGAAAACCATCGTTAACAATGAGTCGTCGGAAATCATTCGCATGTTCAATTCGGAATTTGCTGAATTTGCACCCAACACGCCCGATCTCTGCCCACCTGAGCTGTTGGGTAAAATTGATGAGATGAACCAACTTATCCTGGATGGCGTCAATGATGCGGTCAACGGTTGCGGACGCTCGAAAAGCCAACAAGCCTATGAAGACTCATTTGAGAATTTATTCGCAACCTTTGACAAACTTGAAACGGTTTTGGGTGGTCAGCGCTATCTGTGCGGCAACCAAATTACAGAATCCGACCTGCGGCTTTATCCCACCTTTCTGCGTTTCGACTCGATCTATTATCTTGGCTACAAGTGCAACAAGCGGCGCATTGAGGATTACCCCAACCTATCCGGTTATTTGCGTGATCTATATCAGACGCCCGGTATTTCAGACGTCAGCGATATTGAACTGATGAAAAAGCGGATTTATTCTTTTGGCGGGCCGATCGCCACCAACGGCATTGTGCCTAAGGGTCCAGAACTGGGCTTAGACCGCCCGCATGGCCGGGAAAAGCTCGCTGCTACCTAGTAAATCGATAGAGATATTTAAGAAGCGCGAATATTCGCCTCTGCCAATTGATCAGAAAGGCCACGGATATGGCTTGTCAAAATGTCAATCAAGGCGCGGTGAAATGGGTCAGCTGATTCCAGTTTTCTGTGAAACACTTCGCGTGAAATCACCAAAGCCTCAACACTGCCTTCGATCGCTCTGGCCGAAGCCATGCGCTGGCCGTTATCAATCAAAGCCATCTCACCAAACATGCCGCCTTTGCCAACCATGCCAATGGAAATATACTGATCATTGACGACATGAGATATTTCGACTTTTCCGTCTAAGACAACGAAGGCAAGATCGCCTGTCTCCCCTTCACGGAATATAAAGGCCCCGTCATTATAGGACCTTTTCTGCGCATTGGCGGGTCCTTTTACACTAACTTCATCAGCTTCATCGGTCATTTTTTGTTTGCTCGCTAATTTTCGATTTACGCACGTATTAGACGCTGAATTAAATCATAACACCTTCCGGCCAAGATTCGGTAGCGAAAAAATCCGATCGATTGCTATGGCAGACGGCCTTGGATTTGCGGCGAGTCGGATGCATAGCGATAGCAGCGGAATATAATGTTGTTGCCAGTATAAGCCGGATGCTCATATTCGACAAAATACGGCGATACATATTCCCAGACGATCTCTTTTTCCGGCGTGACTTCAAACAAGCGTCCCCACAAGCCCTCGCAAATCAACGTATTGCCGTTGGGAAGACGCTGGCAGCCGCTGATAAACCAACTGACAAAGGAACGCCGGGGAGAGCCCTGGTAAACCCATACTTCTTCATTGGTCGCCGGATCTACTTCAACAACTTGGCTGCCTGTTTCCGGCCCATGAATATGAACATCGGCGCCATTGGCAAAGAAGAGAATGTTGCCGTTTTCCAGCATTTGCACATCATGGTGCTGACCATAGCCAATATCACGTAAAGACCAGTCGATCTTCTTGGTCTCGTAATTGATTTTCGCCATCGTATTGTTGTAGCGCCAGTTAATGATCACATCGCCATTCGGACAAGGTGAAATCGTATTGGCATGGGCATATTCATGACGATGTACCGACGGATCAATGGGGTATTTATCCATCTCCATATCTTTCAGGACATCCCACTCCCAAACCAAATTTCCTGCTGGATCAATTTCCCGGACGACGTCGGTATAGATCGCACCGTCATGTTCCTCACCTGCCATGCCGCCCGGAATCTTCTTCCAAACTTCGGGGTCGGTCTGCTTGGTCCAGGCTGCATAGACGGTATTGCCATTCGGTTTGCGGCGGAAATCGTGGTGTTGCATATGATCAATGTGTTCCCAGACGATATTACCATCCCAATCATATTCGATCAGATGCCCGCCTTTTGCCGGAAGTTTTGGGTTATCTTCTTCGGTCCGGATCGCAGCCAGCAAATTGCCGTTCTCAAGCAAGTAAGCGTAATTGCCGACATCGTTTGGCAGATCCCACTGATGCACAACCTTGCCATCCATATCAATGAGATAGGTGTTGTAGAGCCCAAGTGGGGTGAACAACGTATAACCCGGCGTTGCTTTCTCAGCGTTGTGCTGGAGGACACCACTCCGTGGATCAATTGCTGGCATTTTATTTCTCCCTTTTATTCAAAAAAGCTTATTTTTTAGCTCGGATCACCAAGACGACCAGCGATTTCAGCTGAATCAGCTGCATAACGGTAGCAGCGGAAAATCGAACGGCCCGGTGCATATGGCGCATTCGGTGCCACATAAGGCGAATTGAAGTTCCAGACGATTTCGCCTTCGCGGGTAACTTCAAACAATCGACCAGAGCGACCTTCACAGATGAGCACATTATCATTAGGCATCACCTGACAGCCAGAAATAAACGGGCTATCAAAGGTATAAGCCGGCGAGCCAGAATACTCCCAGACAGTCTCATTGGTCGCCGGGTCAATTTCGAAAATCCGCGAGCCCTCATTTGGTCCGTGATAAGGGCCATGCGCACCATTGGCATAAACCAGGATATTGCCGCTCTCAAGCTTTTGCACATCGTGCTGATGGCCTAACTTCCAATCACACATTTCCCAGGTGAACTGCTTGGTTTCTCGGTCGATGCGGGCAATCAGATGGTTCTGGCGGAAGCTGATGAGATAATCGCCGCCGTCAACCGGGCAGATGGTGTTGGCATGGGCCCATTCTTTGCGGTGCTCGATCGGGCAAATTGGATATTTGCTGTAATCTTCGATATCGGTCGCGAAGCTCCACTCCCAGACAACATTACCATCGACGTCAATTTCGATAACCTCATCACCATAAATCCCGTCTTCGTGCTCGGCCCCAGCCATACCGCCCGGCACTTTAGCCGCCAGATCTTCCGGCATGAGCGCCCATCGCACATAGCAGGTATTGCCATTATCCAAGCGCCGGAAATCATGGTGCTGGAAATGATCAGTATGTTCCCAGACAATATTGCCATCCCAATCCATCTCAACCATGTGACCGCCTTTGGCAGAGAGGCCCAACACATGCTCGTCCGTTCTAATCGCGGCTAAGAGATTTCCGTTTGGTAGCAAATAAGCATAATTGCCCGGCAGTCCACCCATTTCCCAGCTGTGAGCGATGTTGCCGCTCATATCCATCAGCATGACAGTCTCGGTGCCCAAGGGCCAAAAAATTGTGTAACCTGAAGAAGCTTTTGATTTATCGAATATCGATACGCCGTCATTTTCGTACAGCATAGTCCCCCCTATTTGGATAATTAGTCGTCAAATTACTTAAGAGAGAGTCGACCGCATTCCAAGTTGGAGGTCAAGACCAAGCATGTCTTTTTTACTATGCCAATTTATTCCGCCCTATAACTTTTGAGCATTCTCCAATATGGCCCGCAACTCGCCTTCTATTGGCTGGGATTTTTGCGTCTTATCATTGAGGCTGACGGTAATAACTTCAGCGATGGCGACACAATCCTCACCGCTAAAGACGCCTTGGCCGAGCACATAAGACGACCGACCAACTTTGGTCACCACGGTCCCAATATCAACCGAGCCTGGATAATGTAGCACTTTGAGATATTCGACTGAGAATTTTACCAACACAAAGCCAGATAAAAAATCGTCACCCAGACTGATCATTCGGTCATTGCGAAACTGCACGCGGCCATCTTCAAAAAAGGCATTGATCGCCCCATTATTTACATGTCCATTCGGATCAAGGTCGCTATAGCGGATAGTCGCATTTGTCCAACTGACATAAGCAGCGCGGGTTTTTAAATCTAGTTCAGGGGTTTCAGTCATTATAATTAGGCCATGTCTGTGAAAGTGTGTCTGCCATAATTTTTTTCATCGGCAAATCTGATTTAAGTTTCTGATATTTTTGCTCAGCGAATTCGACCAGATCTGTATTGGTCAGGCATTCACCAGCTTTCACGAGGATTTCATCCGGGCCGGTAACAAAACATAAATCAGCATAGGGATTAGGCTCGCCGTCATGCTCCAACAGCACCGGCACGCGATTGATCACGGAATGGCAGATCCGGGTTACCGATATAATGCTATGGCGCGACGTTTTTTGCAGCGACAAATTGACGCGGCTGCGCTCCAAAAGGGAGTCCCGAAGATAAGCCGGCACCGGCATGGCAGGATAGTAGACCTCGTGACCGGCCTCAGATATAGCCGCAACCAAATTTTGTCGTCGCTCGGATGGAATGCCGCACATTAGGAAATCGATATCCTTCTCGGCCGGGGCCAAGGGTTTCAAAGTCTCCATAGATTCAAGATAGCCAAACGGCAAATAAGCGGTGTTAGGGTTCATTGCCCGGCACGCCTCAACTGATTCCTCCAGCAGGCACCAGACAAACTCGGCATTCTTTGCGGCCAGCTCAAACGCCGCCAACGTGGCCGGATCGCCCCCCTCCGCGCCATAATTCCAGGTCCCATCAAGCGCAATAACCTCGGTACAGATCAGCCCATATTTAACGCCCCCTATTTTCATCTGGGTTGGGAAATTAGGCTCGATGTAAAAGCGATCGATAAAAAGATTTAGGGCGTCTGGATCCAGCTGGCTCGTGCCGATTTTCACGCCAACTCCACATTCTTCCAATGCACCGGCAACAAACTGCACGGTATCAGCCACCATCTCCCAAAGATGCGGCTTCAAATTGCTCAGCATGATATTCACGTTCATATAAAAACGTATAGCGCAGTGCGCCCTTAAGGTCACCCCCACCTCAATCCTCCCCCCTCAAGGGGGAGGAAGCTATTGTTGCAAGGTATCCAATTCAATCCCCCTCCCCCTTGAGGGGGGAGGGTTGGGGTGGGGGTACGAACAAATAAAACCACAAAGCGCACAACGAACACTGAGGAATTAAGACCCAGCCTTTTGCGGTGGCCAGGATTTGTGAACCACGCCGTTTGGCTTAAAGGCTTTGAAGACAAAGGCGAAGGTGATGTCGTGGACGACGTCTTTGAGCCCGGTGGCGGTTTTCCGCTGCACAACGACATTGCCAACATCCCTGCCCTTGGCAATCGTCCGTGAATCGAGCGCTGAGTTTTGCCCCGGCTGCCAAGTAATTACCAGATCACCTTTTTCGATCTTAAGGTGCTGCTTTAAAGTATCGATCGTCCAGGCTTCCTCGCCAACCACCACAAGCCGGGTCATTGCCGGCATATCTTTCGGCAACGGTCCTTTATAGAGGAACGGGTAGCGCTCGGTGTCATAACCAACATAGGGATTTGAGCCATAGCCCCCAAAAGTGCGGGATGGATTCAAAACCTTACCGTTTGGGAAACGCTTCTTAAAAATTGCAAAAGCTTCGATCCGGGATGGCAGCATTTTAAGCCTGGTTCCGGTGTATTCACCGATGATGCCCTCACCCAGGAATTGTTGCCACCAGCTTTCGGTTTGGCGGTCATACATGACGAGATCAGAATTGCGCAATTTGCCGGTTGTGCCGAATTCCAGTTCGCGGTCACCGACCTTGGCATCAAAGACGATTGCCGCATTACACAATGGGCAATAAGTCACGGTGACTTTTTTGCCGCCGATGCGGTCATTAACGATTTCGTGGCTCATCAGGATACCCAGCGGATAAGCCCGGGCATCACCATTGATCTGCACAGAAATTACCGGCACGGTCGGTGCCAGCTTAACGTCGGCGACTGGCTTGAAGGTTGGATTGTCGATCGACGGGATGCCATCTTTACGCGGGCCACCGGATATGATCTCACTGGGATCAACTGAAGATTTAGAAAAATCGGTCTGCGGCCAGGAGACTTTCCACAACAAAGACGAGCCGGGAAGAAGTCCAGGCATAAACCACCACACAGCGAACAGCAAAACCACCGCCCACATCAAGGCTTTAAAGCTAAATAGAGATTTCAGCGCGTTCATAAAAATAATGTGGGACGCCTAAGCGCCAAAGGCAAAACACAAAGTCTCACAATGGGGTGAGGGTTTAAACTTGCCCCGGATAAATAATATGGATTGGCCTATGTTGAATTGATAGGCCATTTTCTATTTAAATTCTTCCAAAGCGAGCATCAGAATAAGTAATACCGAACTCAAAAATCAATATAATTGGCTAAAACTATATATTCAGACTTTATTTATAAAAAGAGGTACATATTATTTTATTCGTACTGGCATTATTGTAAAACTACCTATTGTATCATTTTAATGTTAATAATACTCGTATTACTATTAATTTACTTCCCCGCCACAGCGGCTGAAATTTTCGGCCCCTATGAAGCGGAAGTCGTGCGCGTGGTCGATGGCGACACGATTGCGGTTAAAGCCTTCACCTATCCAGGCGAAATCAAACTCGTTAATGTCCGGGTCGACGGCGTCGACACGCCCGAACTGAATGGCAAATGCACCAAAGAAAAAGCCCTCGCCGAACGTGCCAAAAAATTCACCGAAGATTTCGTCGGCCAGCGCATCCGCCTCAATAACGTAAAACTCGGCAAATTCGCCGGTCGCATCGTCGCCGATGTCGAAACACTGGATGGTCGATTGCTGGACCGGGCACTTATTAAAGCGGAGCTGGGACGGTTTTATGATGGCGGGAAGCGGGAGAGTTGGTGCCCCTAAAGCCTACCGTCATTCTGGAGTTAACCCATAATTTCGCACCCCCACCTCAATCCTCCCCCCTCGAGGGGGAGGAAGTGGGTCGTAATTGTTGCAACGAAAGCCCCTCCCCTCACACAGATTTTAATTGAGGCTTAAGAGATATTCGTTATGAATAGCGGATGGCTTTGACAGATGATCAGCGGGCGAAGGTGGCGCTCTATATACGGATGTCCTTGGGCGCGGGCTTGTTGGGTATTGGCTACGGCTATTATTTGCAGGTGATGGACCGGGTTGAGATGACCGGCTGGCTGCATTTTGAATTCGCTGTCCGAGGTATCATCATTGGGGCGATCTTCTGGGCGCTGCAGATATTTGTCATCAATGGGCCGAAGGGTGAGCGGCTCAAAGCGATGCCGTACGGCCCGAAGGTTTTGATAAAAACCATTGGCTATTTAGTGGTGATTGAAATCGGCTTTCTGATCGGCGAGATCATTTTTGATTTGGATGACGTTCTCACCTACCTCAGCAAGTAAGCCATGCTGATCAAACTACAAAAATTCAATAAGATTTTCCTCCGCGTGACTTGGGTGTTGCTGGCAATCGGCAGCATTGATCATTTCAGCTGTGAGTTCGAAGCCACGAAATTCGCCTGTGAAAACCTACCCCACGAGATCGCTCAATATAATCTTAAATTGCTTTGGGTGATGGTGGTGATCGTCGGTGTCGGTGAAATTGTCGCCTGGATACTCAAAAGACGCGAAGCCCGGGAAGCAAATGCGGGCTAGCTCGACACTCTCTTATACTCAGCGGCAATATCGATATCGCCGTTGGCTTGAATGACGCCCCGATTGCTGAGATCAATGATGTGCGAGAACACCGAATGCCGGGCAGCTCCAATCAAGCGTTCATCCAGGCCCTTATAGAGCCTCGCCACCATATCGGAAATGTTTGTCGTCCCCTTATCCAGGCAATCGAGAATTTGCGTTTCGCGCAGCTTGCGATGCACCAAAATCGCCCGGACATATTTTTGTGGTTTGTTGATCGGCCCGCCATGGGTTGGATAGTAAATGGCATCATCACGCTCGGATAACATCCTGAGGCTCGCCAGATAATCTGCCATATCACCATCCGGCGGCGAGACCACTGTCGTCGACCAGCCCATGACATGATCACCTGGGAAAAGTGCGTTCTCTTCACGCAAGTGAAAACAAAGATGGTTCGAGGTATGCCCCGGCGTATGGACACTCTCAAAGGTCCAGCCCTCACCTTCGATCACATCGCCGCTTTTGATCGCAACATCCGGCACGAAATCCTGATCTCCGCCTGCCTCTACTACGGCGCCTTGGGCATATTTCCCGGCGCCGTGTGGGCCAAAGCCATAGGTCTTAGCGCCGGTGCGCTGCTTGACCAACTTGGCGGCGGGCGAATGATCAATATGAGTATGAGTGATCAACTGATGCGTAATCTCTTCGCCGTCGAGCGCACTTAAAAGTGCATCGACGTGAACAGGATCATCTGGCCCTGGATCTATCACGGCGACTTTGCCGCGCCCGACCACATACGTGCCCGTGCCTTTGAAGGTATACGGGCCAGGGTTTTGAGCGACAATGCGCCGGATCATCGGCGTGACTTCGACCATGACACCATAGTCGCACTCAAATTTTCGATTAAAGGAAACGTCTTTGGTCATTTTTTTCTCAAGTAGTAGGAATTTCAAACATCTTAAACTCTACCGTCATTCTGGCGAAAGCCAGAATCCAGTCTTCATAGATCCCTGGATCCCGGATCAAGTCCGGGATGACACCGTTATTTTAAGCCGCTTTTTTCCGCTGTTTAAACTGGAAGGCTTGCCGTTATTGTTCTTCAAAGGTGAGGACAACGCGCAAGCCCGGCAAGTTGTCTTCCAATTCGATATCGGCACAATGCAATTGTGCCACGGCCTTAACAAGACTTAATCCAAGCCCGCTGCCGGGGCTGTTACGACTGGCTTCTAAACGGACGAAGCGGTCGAGTACCCGCACGCGATCGGCTTCGGCAATACCCGCCCCACTATCGGCAATGACCAATTGGGGTCGATTTTCATTTAAGCGCAGAACCAGCATCAGCTTACCGCCAGACGGCGAATATTTAACGGCATTGTCCAGCAGGTTCGAGAGCGCTTGGCTCATGAGATGCTTGTTGCCAAAGACAGTTATGCCGGGCGCCACCTCACTGGTAAGAGTCATCCTCTTTTCTTCGGCGACCGGCTCATAGAGCTCTGCCATATTGCGCACCAGGGCACTTAAGTTGAAGTCCTTCTTATCCGCCTCGAGCTGGCCCGATTCGGCTTGCGCAATATTCAACAAGGCGTTGAAGGTTTCCAACAGATCCGCGGTCTCATCAATGGTCTGTTGCAAAGCATCACGGTAATCAACGTCCGAAGCATCGCCCATCAGCGTGACTTCCAGCCGGGAGCGCAATCGGTTGAGGGGAGAGCGGAGGTCATGCGCAATGTTCTCGGTCACTTGGCGCATACCCATCACTAGGCGTTCAATTTGCTCCAACATCTCATTGAGGTTTACCGCCAGTTGATCAAGCTCGTCATCACCGCCGGTCACGGGAATACGCTGATGAAGGTCTCCCGCCATAATGTCGCGGCTGGTGCGGTTGATCGCTTCAACCCGCCGCAATAAATTTCGGCTCATGAACAAGCCGCCGATCAGGCCAAGCGCCAAAGTTAACACGACTGCCCACAAAAGCGAGCGCCGCATAATTTTTTCGATCCGCATACGCTCGTGAATATCGCGCCCGACCAAGAGCTGAAAGCCATTGCCGAGCAACAAATGACGCCCCCGCGCCTCATGGGTCATTACCTTACCGCTAACCGGTCGTTGATAGGGGAAATCCAGCCAGCCGCCTTCTTGGGTTTCAACCTCCGGCCAGGCATTGAGATTGCCGGCCAAGGATTTCCGATTGGGGTCGATCAACAAATAGAGACTTTGTCGCTCATTTTGGGAGCGTTCACGGACAATGTTCGCCAGCCCTGCCAGTCCGTTTGCCCGATATTGCTCGGAAAGGCCCGTGATCTCTGCATCAATGGTGTCGTCGGTTTGGAGTGTCGTAATGCCTGCTGTCCACCAATAAATAAAGCTCAGCAATAAAAAGACCGATACGCCGAACAGTACCAGATAGATCAGCGACATTCGAAAGGCTGTGGTGCGGATGGCCCGGGAAAGATTAATGCCTAAATTCATGAGCCCGATTCACGGAGACAATAACCCGCCCCCCGCACGGTATGAAGTAATGGCGCGTCAAAATCCTTGTCGATTTTAGTCCTGAGCCTGGAGATGTGCACATCGATCACATTGGTCTGGGGGTCAAAATGATAATCCCAGACATTTTCCAGCAGCATCGTCCGGGTAACAATCTGGCCGGCATGACGCATGAGGTATTCGAGCAGACGGAACTCACGCGGTTGCAATTGAATATCTGTGCCGGCGCGTGTCGCCTGACGAGACAGCAAATCTAATTCCAGATCGCCAACTTTGAAATTGGTTTCAACTTCGGCAGGGTTTTGACGTCGCACCAGAGCTTCGATCCGCGCCAATAATTCTGTGAAGGCGTAGGGTTTAACCAAATAGTCATCGCCGCCCGCTTTCAAGCCTTTGACCCGGTCATCCACTTCACCAAGCGCACTTAGAAATAGGATCGGCACCTGCTGACCCTCACTTCGTAGTTTCTCAACCACGCTAAGACCATCGAGTTTGGGCAACATGCGATCAACGATAAGCACATCGTAGCTACCCTCGCCAGCCAGCGCGAGACCATCTTCGCCATCTGCAGCATGATCTGCAACGTGGCCACTCTCGCTCAGCCCTTTCAGCATATAGCCGGCGGCTTCTTTGTCGTCTTCGATAACTAATATACGCATGCAGCAATATTCCGTTTCATGATCTTAACTTAGCGCATCATGGCAATTTTAAAAACGCAAAGAGCGCCTCAGCCCTATTTAGGCACTGAGACGCTCTCTTCCCGTAGGCATGGAATATACTATTGCGGCCCGTTAAGCCTTCTTCAAAGGCAACGCCACAAAACGTTCGCTTGCACCTCGTTTAACCAAAAGGAGGACAGCGCGGCGGTCGTTTTTCTTGGCTTCATCAATTGTGCGGGTCACGTCAGCGGGTTCGGAGACAGTTTTGTTTCCCACTGAAAGTATGACATCGCCTTGATGGAGACCTGTTTCGGCCGCCGCGCTGTTGGGCAAGATATCGGTTACTACGACACCGCCTTCCGCTGTCTCTACTCCGAGAGACTGACGGGTGCGGTCATCGAGTGCGGCGAGTTTCATGCCACTAACCGATTGAGGGTTCGAATTCTTTTGGCTTTCTGTTTCAAGTTTTGCCAATTGCTCGCGCTTGGGCGATTTACCAATTTTGGCATCAAGTGAGATTTTCTTCCCATCGCGCCAGACTTTGAATTCGGCTTTCTCACCGACTTCCAAATTGGCCACCAGGCGGGGGAGATCCCGCAATTGAGCGACATCCTTGTCATTCACATCCAAAATAACATCGCCGCGTTTCAGACCGGCTCGCTTGGCCGGGCTGTTGGGCGTAACGCGGGAGACAAGGGCTCCAACCGGTTTTTCCAGGCCAAGACTATTGGCAAGTTCTTCCGTCACGCCTTGGATATGAACGCCCAACCAGCCGCGCTCAACGCTACCGTTCTCGCGTAAATCGGTGATTATTTTCTTGGCTTGATTCGCTGGAATGGCAAAACCGATGCCGACATTGCCACCGGATGGCGAAAAAATGGCAGTATTTACGCCAATAACCTCGCCCTTAAGATTAAAGGCTGGACCACCGGAATTACCTTTATTTATCGGCGCATCGATCTGCAAAAAATCGTCAAATGGGCCAGCACCGATATTACGATGACGGGCAGAGATAATACCGGTCGTAGCGGTTTGGCCGAGGCCAAACGGATTACCAATAGTCACGATCCAATCGCCAACGCGCATACTATCCGAGGCTCCGAAACTCACATGGGGTAGAGCTTTCCCCGCCTCTATTTTGAGTAATGCCAAATCTGTCTTAGGATCTGCACCGACCAGCTTGGCCGCAACCGTTTTACCGGTGCTGAGCTTAACCGTAATTTCATCGGCATTATCGATCACATGATTATTGGTAACAATGAAGCCCGCCTTATCGATTATAAAGCCAGAACCAACGCCTTGAGCCTTTTGTTGCCGCGGTTTTTGGCGCTGAGGCTGCTGGCCTCGAAAGCGCTGGATATCCCGCTCCTCAAAGAATTTTTCAAAAAACTCTCCAAACGGGCTGCCCGCTGAATTCTGTCCACCGACATTTACTGTCTGGGTTACTTGAATACTAACCACTGCCGGATTTACCCGTTCAACAACATCGGCGATGTTTATCGGCAAATTCGGTACGGCAATGCTTTGCACCGCAGAAACTGGTTTAGTCGATAAGGATGTACTTGCGTTCAATCCGCCGATGGTTCCAATGACTGCAACTGCTCCGATCAAAGTCACTGCGGCCACGCCCAGCGCTAGATTGCTTTTGCTTCTTGAAGATTTTTGTTTATTGTTCATTTCTCTCACTCCGTATTTGAAACTAATTCGCACTCTCATCAATACAACTCGAAATATTCGACCAGTTGACATTTAAGACGATAAACGCCACAACCTTTCCCCAACATTTCTGTTTTATTACAATTCAGTAAGGTTTGGCGTGGCAGCCAAAAAAGAGGCCGACTTTTGCAATTGGCTTTGAATTTGCGTATATATTAGAAACCAACGATAAAACGAGAATTAAATACACAGGACCATGAAAGCTTCCACTAAGAAACAAGTGCGATGGGGCTCCACAATATTTGTTTTATTGTGGATACTCGGTGTCGGCCTCGATCAATTTGGTGAGTTTGGCACCTTTGATTACGGCAAGTCGGTTCGCGAGGAACAGCTTCAAAAGCAACTTAAAACCTGCAAAGGCTCGTTTAAATTTCGCTATAATTGTAAATCAGCGATTTTGCGCGCCCATGGCCGTGACACTTTTAGTTATTGGGGTAGCAAGATCGGCTACACCTTCGGCCCTTCTCTCGTTATTTACATCATCTTCAATCTTTGGCTTCGCCGGGTTGAATGGAATGAAGAAAAGGAACGCCGTCGGAAGCGCCTTATCCGCATTGAGCGAAAACGCCAAAAGGATAGTCGCTTTGCGACCGAAGAAGGCCGTCAACGCACGCTGGCGGCACTCAGACGTCAAAACATCAAAAAAGCTGAAAAAGATGCCCAGCGAAAAGAAATGGACCGTCCGCTCAATGTGATGGTGGTCAGTCAGGACGATTTATTGATCGACAAGCTGACACCGCGCTTCTTTGATCAGGGTTATAATCTCATCGGTACCGATTTGCGCGATGTGTTCTTGAGCTACAAAGAAATCGGCTATCACATTATTTTGATCGAGAATGAATTCACTGAGCCTGTCCTGCACAAAGATGATGTGGGTGATCCTGATTTCCCTGGCCTACCTTTGCCCGTTCCCGCGACGATCATCAAACTGCGCGAACGCAAAGATAACGTCCGGGTCGTCTCATGGGACAAGGCATATGCCGGCATGTCTGATGCACAACTTGCCCAAAAGGCAGCTGATGTTGGTGCGGATGCGGCGGTGGCTAAACCTGGTGAATTAGAAGAGATGGTAGCGCTCTTTAAAGCCCTCCTTGACCGCAAAGGCGATGGCGGTGGAGAAACCGCAGACGGCGAAGCTGTCGCTGAAGCCAATCCAGAGGCCGAGCCTAAATCAAATCCTGAAGCTTAAGCCTCTTTAAGTTCGCTCTCGACCAACTGTGACCAAAAGCTCGCGCCAATCGGCAGGACATCATCATTGAACTTATAGTGCGCATTGTGAAGCGGGTGCGAAATCTCACCCTCAATCGCGGTTCCGAGCCGAATAAAACAACCTGGCACTTCATTCAGCATGAAAGCAAAATCCTCCGACGCCATGGTCGGCGGATAGGCGACATCTATTGCCTCCGCGCCAACAACGTCTTCCGCAATTTTCAAGGCGATCTCGCAACTTTTCTCTTCATTGACCAAAACCGGATAGCGATGGTCGTAATGTAATTCGATGGTCGCGCCGTGAGCAGCCGCGACCCCTTCGGCGACCCGTTTAATCAAGGGTTCCAGAATTTTCTCTGAGTCGACTGCAAAAGAGCGCGCTGTTCCCCGCAAGACTGCCTGATCAGGAATAACATTATCCGCATCACCAGCATGAAATTGAGTGACGCTTACAACCACACTTTCGTTCGGGTTGGTTGTCCGGCTCGAAATTGTTTGGAGGGCTTCGACAATCGCTGAGCCGGCAACGATTGGATCAATCCCCTGATGCGGGGCAGCAGCGTGGCAACCAACGCCCGTTACAACAATCTCAAACAGCGCTGCAGAAGCCATACCGGGGCCCGGACGGATACTGATCATACCAGCTGCCATATTTGGCCAATTGTGCATGCCGTAGACTGACTGAACGGGAAACTGATCGAACAGGCCTTCACGCACCATGACGCCTCCGCCGCCTGCCATTTCTTCGGCCGGCTGGAATATGAATTGTACAGTGCCGTTAAAGCGCTTGGTCTTGGCCAGGTATTTGGCCGCCCCCAACAGCATTGTCGTATGGCCATCATGGCCGCAGGCATGCATCTTGCCTTTGACTTTCGAGCTAAACGGCAGATCAGTCTGCTCTTCGATATCCAGCGCATCCATATCGGCCCGAAGACCGATTGATCCGCCGCTGCCATTCGACAGGGTGCCAACTACCCCGGTTTTAGCCAAACCGCGGCTCACTTCGATTCCAAATTCTGCCAACTTTTTCGCAACGAAGTCAGCCGTTCTCACCTCTTCAAATGCCGTCTCGGGATAGGCATGGAGTTCATGTCGCCAGGCAACCATTTCTTCGTGGAATCCTTGTATTTCTTTAACTATTGGCATCTAAGATTTCCTACCTATAAATTGGAATTAAACTAATAACGAAACTGTTTGTACGAAAGACTTGACTTACTTGGCATTTAGGACAAATTTCCAATTAGAACCAAGTAAAAACTTGGTTTATTTGGACCACAGCGACGAGGAATCGTTAGTCGCATGATTGAAACTATCGTCGATGCGGGCAGTAAAGCCCAGACGGCGGAAGCCTTAGATCCCTTCATCAATATTGAAGAAGAGATCGACCGCCTGCGCCGCGAAAAAAATGCTGTCATTCTGGCACATTATTATCAACCACCGGAAATTCAGGATATTGCTGATTTCATAGGTGATTCTTTGGATTTGTCCCGCAAAGCTGCGGAGACCGATGCCGACATGATCGCTTTTTGCGGCGTCAAATTTATGGCCGAATGCGCCAAAATTTTGAGCCCGGAGAAAACCGTTGTCTTGCCGGATCGAGACGCGGGCTGTTCATTGGAAGATTCCTGTAAACCGGATGATTTCAGAAAGTTTCGCGAAAAGTTTCCTGATCACATGGCACTGAGTTACGTTAATTGCTCCGCCGAAGTCAAAGCGCTCTCCGATATCATTGTGACGTCCTCAAACGCCCAATCGATTATTGAGCAATTGCCAGCAAACCAGAAAATTATTTTTGGCCCAGACCGTCATCTCGGTGCCTATCTCGCTAAAGAGACCGGCAGAGAGATGGAGATTTGGCCCGGCACCTGCATCGTCCACGAGCAATTCAGCGAACGTGAGCTGGTCAAATTAATGGTGCGCCATCCAGAGGCTGCCCTAGCAGCGCATCCCGAATGCCCGGAAAGCATACTCAAGCATGCTGATCTCGTTGGCTCGACCCGGGCAATTTTGGATTTTGTCACCACGGCGCCCGGCAAAGAATTTATCATTGCCACTGAACAGCAAATTATCCATCAGATGGAGCTAGCTGCCCCCGACAGAACCTTCATGGCAGCCCCTGGCGCAGATGGCACGTGTAATTGCGCCAATTGTCCTTATATGGCGCTCAATGACATGGAAAAGCTCTATCTTGCGATGTTAAACGAGGCACCGCGCATTGAAATGCCCGAGGATCTGCGAGTTGCTGCTTTGGCGCCGTTGCAGAAAATGCTCGACCTTTCACCGGCCAGTCCGGCAAAAAAATCCGTCGCCGCGTAAGAAAGCTCTGACATGTCATCAGAATGGCCGGAAGGTCTTAATCTAGATATCGTCGACAGCATTATTGATGCCGCCTTTGCTGAAGATATCGGCAAAGGCGATTTAACATCTGAAGCCGTTATTCCAGCCGAAACTCGCTTTACCGGTGTCATGTCAGCCAGAGATGAGATGGTCTGTGCAGGTCTGCCTGTTGCCGGACGGGTGTTTGAGCGCTATTCGAAGGATATTGTTTGGACGCCCCGCGCCCAAGATGGTGACAAAGTCACGGCTGGAACGACGTTGGCCGATTTAGAAGGACCCGCGATTGATCTTCTGACTGCGGAACGCACGGCGATCAATATCTTGCAGCATTTATCCGGCATCGCAACCTTGACCCGGCAATATGCAGATGTGATCGCTGATTTGGATACAATCTTGCTGGATACACGGAAAACCATTCCGGTTTATCGCCACCTTGCCAAATATGCCACCCGCATGGGCGGCGCGACCAATCACCGTATGGCCTTAGATGATGGTGTGCTGATCAAGGACAATCATGTCGCCGTCTCAGGTGGCATCAGCGAAGCGATTAAGCGCGCTCAAGCCGCCAAATTACCCAACATCGAAGTCGAATGCGATACACTTGACCAAGTTAAAGAGGCTATTGAAGCCGGCGCGGATATGATCTTGTTTGATAATATGAGCTCGGAAACCATGGTCGAGGCTGTGGCGATTGTCGCCGGGCAAGTTCCCACTGAAGCCTCCGGCGATGTAAACCTTGAGACCATCCGCGCCAAGGCTGAGACCGGCGTAACCCACATCTCGGTTGGCCGCCTCACCCATTCAGCGCCGGCCGTAAATATCGGCCTCGATTGGTCCGCTCAAACTAGTTGATACCCGTTATAGCTCCCGAGGCATCAACACCGATGTCTTTAGCCGATGGTGTGCGCGGCAAGCCCGGCATGGTCATCATATTTCCGGCAACGGCAACGACGAATCCGGCGCCCGCGCTCAACCGAATATCGCTGAACTCGATCGTGTGTCCAGCAGGGGCGCCAATTGCTTTCGGATCGGTCGAAAAGCTATATTGGGTTTTGGCGATACAGACCGGCAAGTCAATATTTCCCAATTGAGCGAGCTTCTGGCGGGCCGCTTCGGAAAAAGAGATTTCTGCCGCACCATAAATATTCTGCGCCACGGCACGCAATTTATCTTCAAGGGACGCGGTTAGCTCATAGCCAAATTTTGGTGGCGATTTTTCTTCGGCGAGGTCCATAACTTTGCGCGCCAAGTCTTCCGCCCCCTTTCCACCTTCGGCAAAGTGAGAGCTTATTGAAAAGGCAACATCTATTGCGGCACAAAAATCTCGAATTGCTGATATCTCATTCTCTGTATCAGCCGCAAATCGATTGAGCGCGACAATAACGGGCTGGCCAAAGGATCGCACAATCTCAATTTGTCGTTTGAGATTTTCCGCACCTGCCATAACCGCGCTAATGTCTTCAGCCTCAATATCATCCAGATCAACGCCGCCGTGGGCTTTGAGAGCGCGGATGGTTGCCACCATCACTGTAGCACTTGGCCACAATCCGGCCGCGCGACATTTAATATTAAAGAATTTCTCGGCGCCGAGGTCTGCGCCGAACCCTGCCTCAGTGATCACATAATCCGCCAGCTTAAGCCCAGCTTTGCTGGCAATTACCGAGCTACAGCCATGCGCGATATTGGCAAACGGGCCGCCGTGAACCAAAGTTGGCGTGCCTTCTCTGCTTTGCACCAGATTGGGATCAAGCGCACCGGAGAGCAAAGCGGCCATGGCACCTTCGGCATTCAACTGCTTCGCAGTAATCAGACTACCTTTACGGTCCTGGCCAATAACAATATTGCCGAGCCGGCGCATTAGATCCTCTGCATCACTGCTGAGACTGAAAATCGCCATCACTTCGGAAGCGGCGGTGATATCAAAACCAGCCTGATGCGATAAATCCTTGCCCTTGCGACTGACCGACAGTGTGATGTCTCTGAGCGCCCGATCATTCATGTCCATCACCCGCGGCCAGGTAATCTTAGTTGGATCAATATCCAACTCATTGTCCCAATAGATATGATTGTCGACCATGGCTGACAGCAGATTATGCGCTGATGAAATCGCATGCAGATCACCAGTGAAATGCATATTGATGTCATTTGAAGGAATTATGCTGGCCTTACCGCCGCCGGTACCGCCGCCTTTCATGCCAAAGACCGGTCCGAGGCTCGGCTCACGGAGACAGATCGCAACGCTCTCGCCCAGTCTCGAGAGACCATCACCGAGTCCAATCGATGTGGCTGTCTTACCTTCGCCATACTTGGTCGGCGTCATGGCTGTGACGAGTATCAGCTTACCATCAGCCGCCTGATCCAAATCCGCCAGGTAGGAAAGCGGTATCTTGGCTTTATCTCGCCCATAGGAGAGCAAAATGTCTGCCGGGATATTGAGCTTTGCGGCGATAACCTGGATGGTGGCAGGTTGGCCCGCATTTTCGCCTGATGTCGTATTTCCGTTTTTCATCTATCTATCTTAAGTATTTCCCAAATCATAAAAACTAGTTAGAACTGCAAAAGGTTAGGAATTCGTTGCGGCAAGAGTAGTGCAACGATTTGAAGCGCGTATAGCGCAATAGGAACACAATGTCTAAACCTCCCTTCGGTCGTCTATTAAAAATGGGCCTGCAAACTTTGCTTGGCCTGAAACGCCAAGGTTTTTTTATTCCCTATCGCTATGCCGATCAATTGAAAGAGATGGGTAGTCTTGCCTCCTACAAACCAATCGAGCGGATGTTTGATGCTGCGAGAGAGGCTCATATTCAATTTATTGAAAATATTAACAAATACGCACAAATACTTGAAAGTATTGGGGAAAACTCACCTCCTGGGCCGCGCTGGCAGCAAGATTGGTTTCCAAGATTAGATGGCGCCGCCGCCTATACCATGGTGCGGGAAAAACGCCCTACGCGCATCGTTGAAGTCGGCTCAGGTCATTCGACGCGTTTTATGGCCGAAGCGGTCAAAGATGGCGGCTTAGCGACCAAGATCACGACGATCGATCCGGCACCCCGGGCAACCATCAACCAACTCGATGTGACCGCGATTAAGAATACGGTCGAGAATGCAGGCACCGCTCCCTTTGAGGACTTAGCTGCTGGCGATATTCTGTTTATTGATTCGAGCCACATTCTTATGCCCGGTAGTGATGTTGATTTTTTGATTAATCGCATTTTGCCGGATCTTCCGAGCGGTCTTATTCTGCATATTCACGACATTTATTTGCCGGATGACTACCCACCCGCATGGGCGTGGCGGAACTACAATGAACAGCAAGGCGTGGCGGCATTACTCCAAGGCAAGGGATTTGAAATTCTATTCTCCAGCCACTATACCGCAACACGTCTGGCCGATACTTTAAAGGCCAGCGTGATCGATCGTTTGGAGTTGTTCAACGGTGCGGTCGAAACCAGTCTGTGGCTGGAAAAAAAATAGCTCAAGCAAGGCTATCAGCCTACCGTACCAGATACCGAGCACGATCCTGCAATGGTTACGGCGTTATTCATTTGGCGTTGTTTGGACCGCGCCCTTAATCGCTTCACGGCGGGCAATATAGCTGGTTGAGGCGATGATTATACCGCCGCCAATCCAAGTCCAAATATCCGGCAATTCAGAAAATATAAAAAAGCCGATGAGTGTGGCGATAATCAAGCGGATGAAATTGAAAGGCTCCAAAGCACTCACTTCGGATCGCTTATACGCAAGTGTCATGGTTAGATGAGCGCCGCCGACGAACAGACCGACGGCCGCCAGCATGGTTAATTGAATAAGATCGGGCCAGCGCCAGAAATAAATCGCCATACAAAAGGTAATCGGTATTTGCAGCAAAGCGACCCAGGCGCCGATAGTGGGTGGTTGGTCCCACTGTAACAGGTGCTTGGCGAATATTCTGGAGCCACTACCAAGGATGATCGACAGAATGACAAAAACAAAGCCGATGCTGAATGATTGAAATCCCGGGCGAATAATTATTAAGGCACCAGAAAGTCCTACGCCCAGCGCAATCCACCGCCTGAGCCGCGCTTTTTCCCCTAAGAAAAGCACCGCACCCAAAGTGACAATCAGCGGACTGGTGAGCGCCAATGCGGTCGCATCGGCCAAAGGCGTTAATGAAAGCGCCGTATACCACGCACCAACAGCGCCGGCATTAAAAAAAGCCCGGACGATATGCGTGCGGATTTTTGTTGTTCGCATCGGCCTAAATTTGGTCCGCAGCAACCACGGAAGATAAAAGGCGAAGGAAAAAAGACTGGTAAAAAAGGCGATCTCATAGGGATGAATGGATTTGCCGACTCCGCGGACAAAACCATGGGAGCCGGTAAATAATGCGACCGAGAGAATGATCCACAAAGCAGAGCCGATAAAGGTCGCATTGGAAGCGGCTTGAACGCCAGAATTAGAAGAAGTCATTGTTATTGCTACCCTCTTCCATCCGTTAATTCCAGGACTTTCGAGGGTTTATTTTTGCTCAGGCGCGTCCACAGCCCGGCGATACAAATGCCACGTCGCATGACCTAATACCGGCAGGATTACCAAAAGCCCGACAAGTCCCGACAGCAGCGATATCGCAATCAAGGCTGCAATCGTACAACACCAGACAGCCATCACGCGCCGGTTGTGGATGACAAACCGCACGCTGGTTACCATTGCCGTGATGAAATCAATATCGCGGTGAAACAGCATCGGTATAGAGATGACGGAATAAGAAAACACCCCAAAGGCAATGAGGGCCCCGGCTGCATTGCCGACAAGCAAAAACAACCACCCCGAAGGCGTGGTGAACACAACGTCTATAAGCTCGGTCAGGCTGAAAAATTGGAATCCCATAAAGCCAAATGACAGCAAAGCTGCAATATCCATCCAAATAAAGAGTGAGAATCCGGTAACCAACGCCATCCAGCCGAGATCTCGACTGAACATTGATTTTACCGTACCCAAAACGATTCCCCAGGAAAGCGCCTCAGCCCCGAGTTCCGGATTACTTTCCAGATTTTGACTCACGACATAGAACCCGCTGGCAATAAAGGGCGCTATCAGCGCAAAACCGGCAGCAAGCGGATAAACCAGATATGGCAATTCGAAATACAATAACAACAAGACCAGTAGCCAGCCACCGACGGCATAGATCCCGCTAAACAAAAGACCATAGGCCGGGGCGGCTCGAAAATCCCTGAGGCCAATCGCCAGCACGTCCAGCAAATCATTGACCGTCACAGTATTAACGCTTGGCATCTGTTGTTGAGCAAGCGTATTAACGGGCTCGGTATTTATCGAATTTTCAGGTTCTTCACTCATGCTATATCCCCCTTATCCGTTCTCGGATCAGGCGAAAATTATAAATGCTACGCGGGGAAATGTCGATTGGGCATGAATGCTGCACGGAAATGAATAAATCGAAGTGTGGTTAGTCTCGGACACGAACCAGTGCGGCCTCTGGCACGTCGCTCGCCCGGGTTACGATATAAATCGCAGCCGGGAGCATAACACCCGCCATAATCAGCGGCACCATCATGGTCTTGGCAAAAAACACCACAACAATAGCCAAACTAAGCGACATCATTGAGACAGCCATGATTTTGGCCTTTTTTGGAATAACTCGGTGATTATCCCAATTGCTGACAACGGGCCCAAAATATTTATGGCCATAAAGCCAGGCATGAAACCGCCTGGATGAGCGTGAAAAGGCCCAAGCGGCCATGATCAGAAATATCGTCGTCGGCAGGCCGGGCGTAATCGCCCCGATCGCTCCAAGCGCCACGCAGGTCCAACCAAAAACGATTAGAATCGGCCGCAACCAAGGCTTCGCCTCTGGTACGGGGCAGCGATCCATGTGCTCAAGATTGATTTTATTTTCACTCATAATAGCTATATGTGTGCTCGGCTGATTTATTTCAATATATTTCACACACTAATTTACTAGGATATTTAGGTATTTCCTTGATCCAAGTTAATTTAGCGCGTTTTCAAGGCTATTTATATGGATCAGCCGCGTCTCTCAAGCCATCGCCGAAGAAATTAAAGGCCAAAACCGTGATAATCACCGGGATCGCCGGGAAAAGCAGCCACGGATAGACGGCAACCGCCTGGAAGTTCTGTGCTTCAACCAATAAAACACCCCACGATGTTACGGGTGGGCGCAAACCGAGACCGAGGAAACTAAGCGCAGTCTCGGCCAAGATCATTGATGGGATAGAGAGTGTCGCCGACGCGATTAGATGGCTCATGAAGTTCGGCAGCAAATGCCGGGCAATGATCCGTTTTGGTGGCGCGCCCATCAGCGCGGCCGCGGTACAGAAATCCTCTTCCCTGAGCGCCAAGAGCTTGGAGCGCACCGCACGCGCAAGCCCAGGCCAATCGACCAGTCCTAAGATGATGGTGAGCCCAAAGAAGACCGTGATGGCACTCCAATCCTCTGGCATGGCGGCGGACAAGCCCATCCATAGCGGCAGTTCTGGAATAGAACGCAAAATTTCAATGGTACGTTGCGCCACATTGTCGACCCAGCCACCAAAGTAACCAGCCGCTCCGCCAATGGTCAGTCCAAGTAAGAAGCTGATCGCTATACCGACTATGCCGACCGTCAACGATATTCGCGCGCCATAGATCATGCGTGACCAGACATCCCGGCCCAATCGATCCGTCCCTAAGAAGAAGAACGTGCCGTCCTTGGCCGGACAAATCAGATGACTATCGGCCTCGAATAAATTCCAGAACTCATACTTATCGCCTGAGCAGAAAAAACGGAGTTTCTGCACCCGCGTGGGGTTCGGCGTATAATCTCGTCGCAGGGTCTCTAAATTCAATTTGTAGTCGAGACCATAGACAAATGGCCCAACAAACTTGCCCTGATCAAACAGATGAATCTGCTGCGGCGGGGCAAAAATATGATCGGTATGCCGGTTCAGCAAATCATAAGGTGCAATAAACTCAGTGATGAAGATCGAGAGATACATGACGGCCAGCACAGCACCGGCAGCGACAGCAATCTTGTGACGCTTTAAGCGCCACCACATCATCCGCCATTGCGAAGCCATGTAGAAGCGTTCCTGCTCGGCGGAAAGCTCTTCTACCTCTAGCGGGTTAAACGGATCAGCTGAGACGAAATGTTCCAATTTCTCACTCATTCGCGGGTGCCCTCCAATCGAATGCGGGGATCAAGTACCGCGAGTAATAAATCTGAGACAAACATGCCAACGACGGTCAGCAAAGAGACAAACAACAGGAACGATCCGGCCAGGAACATGTCCTGACTTCGGAGCGCATCCAGAATAACCGGCCCGGTGGTCGGTAAATCCATAATCACCGCAACAATGACCGAGCCTGAAATCACCTGCGGCAAAAGATTTCCGATATCTGCGATAAACGGATTGAGCGCCATGCGAAGTGGGTATTTGATCAACAACTTTCCTTCCGGCAAACCTTTTGCTCGGGCTGTCACGACATATTGCTTATGCAGCTCATCGAGTAAATTCGCCCGCAAGCGTCTGATCATGCCGGCCGTGCCCGATGTGCCGATAACAATCACCGGAACCACCAGATGTTCCAAGAGCGACATGAACTTGGCAAAATCCCAGGGTTTGTTCTCAAAGCTTGGATCTACCAACCCGCCAATGGACGTGCCAAAATACTTTCTAGCCAGGAACATCAAAATCAAGGCGAGCAGGAAGTTTGGCGTCGCGAGCCCGATAAAGCCAATAAAGGTCAGCCCGTGATCCCCCCAACTATATTGATGCGTCGCCGAATAGACGCCGATTGGAAAAGCGACCATATAGATAAATATGATAATGCTGAAATTGAGGATCAGCGAGAAGACAAACACTTCTCCAATCACATCCGTCACCGGCAGATCAAATTCGATGGAGCGGCCAAAATCACCCTGAACCACGCCACCGATCCACGACAAATATTGCAGCCAGATTGGCTTATCCAGGCCAAACTCCTCTTTGAGATAGGCTATTTTCTGCGGATCAACGGCCTCGCCCTGGCTCTCAAGCTCAGCGATATAGCTCGTTAGATAATCGCCTTCCGGCAATTGAATAATGACAAAGACCAGCGCGCTGACAACCAGCAAGGTCAGGAGCATCGTTAGAATTCGGCGGACAAAATAATTAAACATCGACTTTAATTCAACTTTCTCTTTTTCGCGTCAAACCAAAACCCGTCCGGGCGATAAACACCGAAATGCGCACCTGGGTCCCAATTATAAATGGCCCTTTTGGGTACATTGCGCAAATGCTTACTGGCAACCACGACCTGCGGTACGCTGGAGATGATACCAACGGAAAACAGCTGCTTCGTATAAATATCTAGCATCTCGATCCAAATTTTACGCCGGCCATCTTGAGTCGGTGCTTCCGCCCACTTTTTGTTAAGCGCGGATAGTCGCAAGGCCTGCGGCATATCAACCGCCTCACCAGCCCGGCCCCGGGTCTCAACAAACTGTCCCCATTTCGGCCATTGCAATTGCTGCTGGGTGGTTGGGGCCAATTCCTGTGGGCTCGCATCTGCACTTGGGATACCATTTTCCAAGCCAAACCACATCGACATTTTAACCAGGCCGCTGAAAATCCGATTGCGTAAAACATCGCGCTGCATTGGCTTCAAGAACAGCTTAATGCCAATATCGCGCCACGAATCCCGGATCAGTTCGAGAATGTCTGAAGGTTCTGATTCTTCTGTCGAAAAGACAACCGTCAATTCCATCCGCTTGCCATTTGGCAACAGGCGAATACCGGCAGGGGTTTTTTTGGTCAGCCCCATGTCATCCAACAACGCATTTGCGCGTGTTATATCAAATTTGGTAAAACGATTTTTAAATCTCGGATGGTAAAGCGGGCTTTCCGGTAGGACCGTATTATTGCCTTCCCTGGCCAAGCCGTAATAAATCACCTGATTGATCTCGCGGCGATTAATCCCCAATGACAAGGCACGCCGAAAGCGCACATCACGGAACAATTTCCGCCACATCGGATCTTGCGTATTTAAATTTGGAAACAGCGCCCAACGTGCACCTTTCGCTGTCCGCCATAGATTAGTTTTAAAACCGGATTGTTTCTCCGACTGCTTAAGCGCTGTGACATTGTTGAAATTGAGACCACGTGCCTGTAGATCGCTCTCACCACCACCCGTCTTAATTGGGATCAGTTTGTTATTGGTCACATTCATCCGGACTTCATCGATATAGGGCAACTGTTGGCCTTTGGTATCGACCCGGTAGTAATACGGGTTGCGCTTAAAGACAAACCGCTTCGCCGGAGGCTTGGTAGCTAACATCCAAGGCTGCAGGGTCGGCAAATTCGGATTGGCATTTTTATATTGCTGACCAACCGAATAATGCAGCGCGACCCAATTGCGTTTCTTGGCGGCTTTGACTTGTTTTTGCAACGTCTCGGCAGCGGTATATTTGGCGTGATATTTCTTCTGATAATGCGCTGGCCGGAAAAGATAGAGCGGTCTTGCACCAGCTAATCTTGGTAGGAAAAACGGATTTGGCTTGGACCAGCTATAGCGAATTGTCACCTCATCCAAGACCTCAAATTTGGGGCGTTCCCCGTTGACGATCATTGCGGCTGGCGGACTTTCATTTCGAACCTCGGTATTGGTCGCAACATCTTCCCAGTAATAGCGAAAATCTTCGGCTGTAAAGGGATGGCCATCCGACCATTTGTGGCCTCTGCGCAAATGCAGGGTGAATATCCGACCTTCTTTGACATCCATCTTGGCCAGGATATCAGGCTTGATACTGAAATTTTCATCATAGCCTACCAGTCTGGCGTAGCCATAGACCACCATTTGCCGGGTATCTTTTTTCCGGCCCATTAAAATATTGAGTTTGCCGCCTTGCTTTCCTGGCACTGCTGTTTTGCCGTTAAATTTAACGATCGAGGGATTGGCCGGAACACGCGCCGATATCGGCGGCATTTTCCCCGCCGCGACATCTGTTTTAAAGGCCGGCGTCTCGATCAGATCCAAAGCCCGGGCTGGCTCGACTGTAATAACAGTAAAAAGCGAGACGGCAATTGCAATATATTTATTCATCATCCTAAGACGCCTTCTTCAAATTAGCGCCATCGCCCGCGATGCGAACATAGTGCTGATCTGTCACTTCAATTAAATTAGCCGACGTGTTGCCATCGATTGTAAAGGGTGCCGGCCAGGCTGACGGTATAGACGCCTTACCTTCCAATAAGGCATCAAAATCCAATTGGCGATCGGGGTCAGGATAAGGCACAGCTGCCAACAACGCTTGGGTATAAGGATGGATCGGATCATGAAAAAGAATTTCTCGGGGTGCCAGTTCAACTAGGCGACCGGCACACATTACCGCAATATTATCAGCGACATAGTCAATCACCGCCAAATTGTGCGAGACAAACAAATAGGTTAGGCCGAGTTCTTTCTGGAGATCTTTGAGCAAATTTAAAATTTGTGCCTGGATCGAGACGTCCAATGCCGATACGGGCTCATCGCACAGCAGCAAATCAGGCTTAAGAGCCAGAGAGCGTGCGATACTAATGCGCTGGCGCTGTCCGCCGGAAAAACTATGTGGATAGCGATTGAGGAAACGTGGATCAAGACCCACCAAATTCATCAATTCCTTGACCATTTCTGTCCGATAAGCCGTATCGCCGATTTTGTGAATTTCCAGCGGCTCACTGACAATATCAAAGACAGTCATGCGGGGATTAAGAGCACCGAACGGGTCTTGAAAAACATACTGATACTTGGTGCGATAAGGAATCAGTTCTGCCGCACTGAGTTGGGTCAAATTTACTTTCTTGCCCTCGTCATTGAAAAATATTTCGCCCGAATCCGGCTCTAACGCACGCATGATGATTTTACTCAGCGTCGTTTTACCGCAACCGCTTTCACCCACCAGCCCAAGTGTTTTTCCACGTGGGATTTCGAAACTGACATCATCAACGGCTTTAATGGAATCAGAGCCGGTGCTGAACATGCCACCACTGCGAATGCTGTAGGACTTGGAAATATGGCTGACTTTTAGCAGCGGCCTCGTATCGGAAGCATCTAGCTCTGGTCTTTCCTTAGGTGTCAACAAATGACCGGTCGTGTGCTCAATCTCGCGGATCGGCACCAGTCGTTCTCCGGGCTTCATATCGAAATGCGGCACCGCATGGAGCAGAGATTTAAGATATGGATGGGATGGGTTGCGATAAATATCGTCAACCGTACCAGACTCAGTGATGCGCCCGTTATACATGACCACAACTTCATCAGCGATATTCGCGACCACGCCAAGATCATGGGTGATAATCAATACGGCCATATGGAGATCAGATTGCAGATCATCAATCAATTTCAATATTTGCGCCTGAATGGTCACGTCCAAGGCGGTTGTCGGCTCATCAGCAATCAACAGAGCCGGCCTGCAAACCAAGGCCATGGCGATCATCGCCCGCTGGCGCAAGCCGCCTGATAACTCAAACGGATATGTTTTCAGCGCTTTCTTCGGATCAGGGAAGCCAACGACACGCAAGATTTCCTCAACCGCCGCATAAGCTTTGACTTTATTAGAATCACTGTGCAGCAGCATAGCTTCACTGATTTGATCACCAATTGTATGCAGCGGCGACAGCGATGTCATCGGTTCCTGGAAAATCATCGAGATGCGACCACCGCGAATGGCTTGCATGGCTTTGCCATTGCGCTCCAAATTGGCGATATTCGTCACCCCTGCCCGACGTTCTGGGACCTCATAATGTTCGGCCCGCTGAGGATCAGCAAATAGAATTTCACCACCGGTTATCGTAGCTGCCTTCGGCAAAATTCCCATTATCGTTTGAGCGATGGTTGACTTGCCCGAGCCTGACTCGCCGACAACGGCAACCGTGGAGCCAGGCTTAACCCTAAAGGAAACGCCATCGACAGCCCGCACCGTTCCTGACGGCACGTTAAATTCGACCGATAGGTTATTTATTTGTAGGAGATCGTTCATGCCGCCTGCCTAATATTAGAAGTATCGATATTGAGCGCAGCTATATTACGGATTGTCGAACTTGTCATTGTAAGATTGCCGGCAGAAGCCGCGCTTACAGCTTGCCTAACGATGCTTTCAAAACCCGAAATATTTGATTCGATACGCATCGTCTTTCCGGCACCTCTAAGGCGTAGCTGCATCCAACCCTTACCCCCGCTCCGCCATGTGGAGAAATAGGAAAGAGAGAGATCAGACAGCTTGTCGAAAGGTATGATCCGGTTTGTAAAAATTTTCATCGTTATCGCATTTTCATCCAACATAATTTTTGCCATATGGCGCAGCGTCGTTCTTAATCCATAAACTGCAAATAGCACAGCACAAATCAGCAGTACCAGCACGGCACCACGTGTCTCAGCCCCAAATACATAGGGAGCCAGACATATAATTACACCCACAAAAGCTCTTAAATAATCGGCCCGAAGATCAATAAAGGAATAGCCATATTTAGTTGTCATTATTTTTTAGCTCTAGGCATTCCCTTTCAAGGTTTGAATATTAGCATCATCCTCCTTCAAGGCCGACAATTCGGTTTTGTCATCAACATTCGTTAACGACCTAACTCTAATTTCCCAGTTTTCATTAATTGTATAACTTTTACCACCTATTTCAATCGGCTTAGCGAGACTCTTTGTAATACGTTGAACAAGTAGATCGGCACCATTGGCCTCGGCTACGGGGCTGACAATAATTGCAAAGGTTAAATCCTCGACGCGCGCAACGATATCGGTTTCACGCATGCAATCAACCACCCGGTCGGCAATCGCTTTCAACAGCCGATTGCGATCATCATCAGACATCGTCCCGCTGATATCATAATTGTGCCCGACGTCGAACCATAACAAAGCTGACAGCTCTTCGTAGCGTTGATTCCGCGCAATCGTCAAATGGAGACGATCCATAAACAAACGTTGATCTGGCAAGTTGGTTACCACATCGCGAACAGTCGATGCTTCACTTAAATCCCTGGTCGTACGCTCTAATCGATCGGCAACGGAGCGGGTAACGCGCGCGCTCATATCGACATCCTCGGAAATCAATTTGAAGAAAACGTCTTTGGAAATTCCCATGACGTTTAGATCACTCGCAGCTTTGATCGTTGCGGTTCTGGGCGCATCACACAACAAGGCGAGCTCGCCGAATAAATCGTTTCGAGTCATTGTCACCAATGTCTTAGGTCCGTCCAAAGTATCTAAGATAACATCGGCATCACCGTCAATTATTACGTAGGCTTTGTCACCCACCTCACCTTGATTGAAAACAATTTCGCTGGAATTATACGTGAAGCGCTCACTGGCAAAGGAAAGCAGTTTCAATTTTGATCTATCCAACCCGGCAAACAACGGTACGGCTGCCAGAACATCAATCTCATCACCAAAGCCGCCTTCTGCCCTCTCCTCTTTCACAGGTTCCTCAGAGATCTTTGTTTTTACCTCAGCACCTTGAACAACGACCTTACCGCCTTCAACAGAGAAAACTTGGTCAAAGGATGAATCGGCCTCAATTTCGCTTGGCACAAATAACAGGCTTTTGCCTTCCTGCTCGGCCCGAATACTTTGTAGAACCTTGGCCTGGCTTTCACCGTCCAGCCCGGTCAAGCCTTCGTTCATAACGAACATATCGGGCTGCTTGATCATGCCCCGCGCAATCGCCAGTTTCTGACGCTGGATATTTGATAGCCGCGCGCCGGCATTGCCAACTTCAAAATTCAATCCGAGGCCAATAATTTCTTCCCGCAAGCCGGTCTCTCTAATAACCGTGGCCATCAGTTCACCAACCGCCTCCGAGCTTTCCGCCCGCTCGCTTGCGAGCTTGCCGAACAAAATATTGTCTTGAATCGAACCTGCTGAATTGAAGTTCTCAGCATCGAAAAACTCGACCGCCCCGGTCAGGCCCTCCGGCAGATTTTCACGAAACACCTTCCGTGCTACCAACAATTGGTCGGCGAAATCTCCCTCGACCAAGCCGAGGTGATGGCGTGCCGGTATCAGCTTAAATGGCAAGGCTCTGAAACGTGCCTTATCTTCATCACTGACATTTTCCAGACCGTTTTGTGACGCCCGGCTCAATTGGATTTCAAATTCCGGTAAATCATCAGAACTGATAAAACTGAAACGCTCAAAAAATTCGTGGTCAGCTGGCAGACCACGGAACAAATCGACCATGATTTCGGCAAGGCGGTGACCTTTTTTCAAAAAATCGTCACTCAATTCACATTGTCTCAACACGTCCAAGACGTATTCGTTCTCACCTAATGCTTCGATCTCAAATTCTTCGCCAACCGGCGTGCCAAAAAGAATATTTTCGGCAACAGACGCATTTGAATTGAATTTTTCCTGGTCGAATGATTCAACAAAATTGGAAATATGCGCGTCATCCAAGCGCTGACGCAGTACGGAGCGAGATTCAAGGATTTTACCCGCTAATTCATGCCGGTCGTTTTGATCAATCGTTTGGCGGAGACCAATCTGATAGATGTCATCTTCTAGGCCGACCTGGGATAAATAATAAATTTCCTTTTGAGTCAGAATCTCTTGGCTATCGGCACCAACCTGTGACAAATCAATCCAATCGGCTTGGATATCATAAGCGCTATTTCCCGAGTTAACCGATTCAGACATAAAATCAGCGCGCTCGGATTTTTCTTCTTCACTATATTCGGCATCTCTCAAAGGTCGATGTTTAAGACCATAGAGCAAATTGTCGCGGATCGTACCGGAGAAAATATAAGGCTCCTGGCTGACATAGGAGACCTGCCGCCCGATAACCGCTTCAGGGAGGTCAGCCACATTTTTCTCACCCATGGTAATACGACCACTGGTCGGCTCCAATAGACGCGCCATCAATTGAGAAAACTCGCTCTTGCCGCCACCCGGTCCACCAACCAACGCAATATGAGATGGCAGATCAAAGGATACCGAAGCACCGTCGAGCACGCGCAATCCATCATCCTCAACCCAGCTAATATTCGAAGCCGTCAACTTTCCTTCTAAGGTCGGGATTTCTTCTGGCGCCGTTTTTTGCCGGTTCTCATCTTGAAGCTCTGGAATTTCAAATTTTTGAATAAGTTGCTGATATTTAATCTTGGAATCTTCAAGGCGTTGATAATAGGTCAGCAGCATTTTCCACGGCGCTGACACGTCTTTATACGCACTCAGCACCGCTATCAAAGCACCCATTGTGATATCGCCATTGATAACCAGTAGACCGCCAATGGAAAAGAAGAAAAACGGTGTCAGAAGAGCTAGGAAGTTATTGATAAATTTAATAAAGAATTTCTTTTGATAAATTGCATACCGGATAGCGTAGATACGCCCCAAACGATCCGACAAATCGGCAAGCTCATATTGCGACGTATCATTGGCATGAATTTCATGCGCACCCGAAACGGTTTCACCAATCCGCTCGGACAGGCGACGCACTGTCAGCACGCGTTCTTTACCGAGTAAATTCACCTTTTTTTGCAGTTTTGGTATCAGATAGCCTTGCACCGGATAAAGCGCAATCGCCGCGAGACCCAGCTTCCAGTCCTGGACAAACATGAACACCATCAAAGTAATCAGCGTGCCACCTTGATAGGAGGGCAACGAAAGCGCTTCACCAAAGAAACCGCCTAAAGGCTCAGTCTCCAACGTGACCATGGAGACTACTTCGCCTTGCGAGGTTTTGCGAAATTGCGGTAGCGGGAACCTCAGCACACGCTCCAGCAATTGAAACCGCAGGCGGCGCAGCATCCGCTCACCGGCAGCGCCGCGGTATACATTGATGAAGTATTTAAAGCCGCCATTAACAAAAACGAGAAGGAGAAAAAGACCGCAAAGCGTTAGCAGATAGGGCACCTGCTCCAATTCCATCCCCAAATAGTTTTTCGGAAAGGCGAGGTCTTTATCACCACCCTTTCCACCAAGCGCATCATCAATAATCTGCTTGGGTAACGCGAGATAGATAAAATAAAATGGCAGTGAAGCCGCTGCCATAATCCCAAGGAACAATTGCTCCTTTTTGCTATAGCGCAAAACGTATTGAAATATACCCTTATCCATACTTCGCCAAATCCCCGTGCACAGCCTTTGCCTTGTGGTAACAAATAGCTGATATATCCCTATTTTTTATTATTTTAGAGGGAAACTTCTAAAATTGCTCGAATTATTTATCACTCAATTAATGCGCCCATAATGCGCCCAATTTAAAATCAATTCAGCGGTTTTCTCTGCGCCACCCATATCGATCCTATTAGAACTATTTATTGGCTGTAAAACAACCGCGTCGATTGTATTGGCCAGCCTTTCGACCGTCAATTGATCTTCGGGAATTTGGCGGATTAGGCCCCGTTCTTCCAGCAATTTCACCCGCAAGGTTTGTTCGGTCTCATGACCGCCGGCATACGGCACGGCAATGGCATTGGCCTTAGTCGCGAGGATTTCCATCAATGTGTTATAGCCGCCCTGAGAAATGGAAAGATGACAATTTTTTAGCAAAGTGACAAAATCTGGCCGTGCGCGTTCCACAATAACCCCTTCTGTTTCTTCTAATTTAAGGGAATCAAACACCTCGTCGGCCATACTGTAGCCGACTAGAATGCGCCAAACCCGATCTGAGATACTTGTTAAGGGACGCGCTTTAAGGACCGTGCGAAGTAAATTTTTGCCGATAGCGCCACTGCCGGAAGAGACAACTACCTCGCCCTTCCCCTGATCACCGGTTGCTTTTTTTGACCAGTCTTGATCTGCAACGTAGCCCGTATAGTGAAGCATATCCTGAATATCTTTGGCCCGGTTAAATGTCTTTTCAAACGGGATAAGACTAGGATCGCCATGCACAAGAACGTCGTCAAAATAGGTCTGAGCCTTCTCGATCATTTCGGCATCCCGATGCGGTTTGTTTTTCTCGACCAGGATATCGCGTACTGAACTGACGATATGAGGGCGTGGATTGGCCTTATTTGCCGCCTCCAGCAAAGGGATCAGCTCAAAGCGCAATTGCCGCCGGCCGAAGGGATAAAGCTCAATCATCAAGACGTTTGGCTGAATTTCATTGAATATGTCGAGCAATTTTTGCGTTCGTTCTTCTTTCAAAGCATCGTCGACGGGATTGCCATCAGCATCCACCAGCCCGTCAAAACTGCGGTCATTGGCGCGCACCGATGGAAGTTGAACGAAAGTCATGCCACTGCTGTCTAAAACCGGCACATCATCGCCGCCGGAAACAACCGTGACCTCCAGACCCTTAGCCGTCATCGCACGCGCTAGGGTCGCAGCCCGTTTGACGTGCCCGATGCCTAGGAGGTGCTGTACATAAAAGAGGACTTTAGGCTTACTCATGAGCGGTCATTTGGCAGTCATTTGAATGTTAAGTTTCTCAACACTGGGATGCCCGGTCTCGTCCAACTTAAATAACTGAACACAACCATCCAAAAGCTTCACCGGCGGCTTATCCACCATATCCCAATCGATCGCTGTTGCATAGAACGCCCGAATGAAACCTTTATGAGTTACGGCAATCGTTGGCTCTTGTTGGGCTGCAATCTCTTGTAACAAGGGCGCCATACGCTGTTGTACATCTCTCGGGCTTTCGCCATTGGGTCCGTGGAAATCCAAACCTTTGGCCTCCCAGGCGACCATCAGATCGCCAAGTTCTTCGCGGAGGTCCGATAGTGTTCGCCCTTCCCAATCACCCCAGGCCATCTCAACCAGACGCTCATCGGCGTCAGGCTCAAAGCCGGCTAATAAAGAAGCCGTCTGATAAGCCCGCTTGAGCGGCGAGGCGAGCCATCTGAATTCGGCAAATTCTTTGGGCAGCTTCCAGCCGGCAACTTCAACAGCGCCCGCTTCATTGAGCGGAATATCGGTACTTCCCTGAACCAATCCCGTTATATTCCACTCGGTCGGACCGTGGCGAATGAGAGCCAACAACGTCATTTAAATAAATCCTTCAAAGCTTGGTCGAGGAGTGCAGCTGCCGCATCAAGCGCGTGCTCGGAACGAATAACTCTGATGGCAGTCTCCGACATTGCATCCCGCTTTTCCCAATCACTTAATAAGGAGCATAGTTTATCAGCAAAATCTGCAGCATTGCCAATTTCCGCCAATAACCCGGTCTCCTGATCGCGGACAATATCAGCGACCCCACCGGTTTTACCGGCGATGACTGGAAGCCCACAAGCCTGCGCTTCTAACATCGCCATGCCGTAGGCTTCATTGACGGCCGGCCAGACAAATAGATCGCTGCCACTCAGCACCGGACTGATCTCCCCCTCGGGCAACTCGCCCAAATAGCTCACCCGATCTAACCCAAGATGCGTTTCAACATCAGCCCTTGCCGGACCATCACCCACGACCAGCAATTGCCAATCATCGTGAGGGATTTGTTTTAGCGCCTCGCCCAGCACCCCGTAGGATTGCAGTTTGGCATCGTCACGCATCATGGCAACGGTCACCAAGATCGGCAGGCTCGGATCAAGTTGATATTTTGATATCAACTCAGCACGTTCTTTATTGCGGCCAGACAAAGGGGGCATTTGCATAAAAGGCTTTAGAGCTATCAGTCGGCTCGGATCCGCCATGATTGGTAAGACGCAGGCACTGTCCCAGGAATTGAGGCCGATAATTGCATCCGCTTTATTGATGATCTCACCAAGCGCTTGATGGCTCAAATCCCAAGGCCCACCAGCGCGCTTCGAAGCGTAGGATACTTCGGCAGCGACATAGGGAATATTGAGCGTGGCACAAACCTGCGGCCCTATCCAATCCATCGCCTTATAATAAAGATGATATGTAAACCAGACATCCGGTCTCTGATCTTGTGGCTGAGATTGGTAGGCGGCGATGAGCTGCTTCGCAATTTCAAGGCCTTCCGCTTTCAGTTTCGCTTGAGCATCCGGGACACCTTTAGACTCTCGCGCCGCAAATTCGGTCGCGATATCGACATCGTGCCCACCAAATTCCAAAGCCTGAATAAGCGCCCGTGCGACCCGCCGATCACCTGAAGGAACGGGCGAGTTGGGTGATTTCATCGGGGCGTAGAAAGCAACCTTCATGCGACACGATCTATGTCTGGGGTGTCTGGCGTTAGTTCAAATAAGGGGTACACTTTGGTCATGCAGGCTTTAAAGTCAAAGGAGGCTCTGACTTTTTGTTCACCCGCAGCACCCAAATTCGCCCGATGTTTTGGGTTTTGAATAAGTACCGTCAGTTTTTCTGCCAACATTTGAATATTGCTGGGCTCGACCAGCAAACCGTTAGTGTCATTTTCGATCAGCTCGGGTATCGCGGAGACGATCGTCGAAAGACAGGCCAACCCTTGAGATTGTGCTTCCATCAAAACATTGGGCAAGCCGTCCCGATCACCATTACCGGCGACCAAGCTTGCCAGGACAAAAAAGTCAGCCTCCTGATACTGCACGGTTACTTCTTCCTGGGATTGCGAGCCAAGCCAGGTGATACGGTCTTCAATGCCCCAACCAAGCGCTGTGCGCTGCAACTTACTGATTAGCGGGCCGCCGCCAACATGGACGAGGTGCCAGTTCAAATCCTTGGGCAACAAAGCGAGAGCCGCCAACAAATCCGCATAGCCTTTTTTCTCAACAGCGCGCCCGACCGACAAAATTCGAACCGGATCACTGTCATCAGCCCCGTTGCGATCACTATAAGGTACTTGGCGTGGTGGAAAGCGGCCGAGATCAATGCCGTGATAGGCCAATGTCACTTTGTCTGTCTTATCTGCTATGGAAGCCAAATAAGAGCGGTTCACTTCGGTGCAGGTCACGGCCCAGGCACAATCTTTTAACTTGTCTCGGAGTTCCAGCTCCGGCGTGGTCCAAATATCAACCGCATGGGCTGAGCAAGACCATGGCAAATCTCGAAGCATCGCGGCATAACGCGTGACCGAAGACGGTGTATGCAGAAAATGAGCGTGAAGATGCTCAACATCATCAGAAAGCTCTGCCGCCAACACCAAAGCCTGACCCCACCGCCTAACGCGGTTGAAAGTTTTATCACGTGCTAAATCCTGTTTCCACGTTTGGTAGGCTTTCGCGTAGGTTGGCCAACTTCTAACCCGTCGCCAAGCCCGCCAAACCCGACTTATTTCCTGATAAAGATATTCCGGTAAATAAGTGACCGGCGCTTCAATTTTATCGTGAACGGGATGGGTCTTTTTATCGGTCGGGTGGCGCATAGAGATGATCTGCAGAGGCAGCCCCTGCTTTTCAAGCGCGTGAATTTCCTGCGCGATAAAAGTCTCAGAAAGACGCGGATACCCTTTGAGAATTATGGCGGTGGCTTTGGCCACGATTACCTCGTGTTAATTTTCGATAATTGCTTTTATTGATTTATAATAGCGAGATCAGAAGAAGCATCACCTAATCGCTTTTTATCGAAATGCATGCCAACCAGACGGCTGATATTAGGCAGCCCGTTGAGCAATCCCGGCAGCACTACATCTGATGGCGGATTTTGTTGCGTAAGCTGACGCAACGCCGTTATCATTGGGGAGGTATTTCGAACTCCATCATCGTTCAGCAGCGACATCAGTCCAAGCTCCTGCGCCCGAGACGCCCGGATATATTGCTCCAAGCGCGGCTGAGTTCGTGGAATTATGACGCCCGGCTTATTAAAGGACAAAATCTCGCAGAAGGTATTGTAGCCGCCCATGGCAATAACGCCGACCGCATTTTTCATGAGATGCTCGATATGGGCATCAAAAGTGATCGCGTCGACATTGTCTAATTCATTGATGCGCTGGAGAAAGTTCTCCTGGGCCTCAGACTGCATAAACGGACCAAACACGATCAGTGCGCGATGCGGAATTTGCTCGCCAGATTCGTAAGCCCGCAACACCCAGTCGATCAGCACCTCGCCATCGCCGCCGCCGCCAGCGGTCACAAGATAATACGGCTTGTCGGTAATTGCAGCCGGCACACTCGCCGACGCATCCGGCACGCCATAGCGCAGATAGCCGGTATAGGTGATTTTGCGCCGAACGGACTCAGGCAAATCCACACCCGTTAGCGGATCATAGACCTGCGGCAGACCATAAATCCATAAATCATCATAAATTTCTTCAAGCGCAGGCATGACATTTTTGCGTTCCCATTCGGGCACCAAAAGAGCCGGCTCATCCATGACATCGCGCAAACCAAAAACCAGTCGCGTGCCACGTTCTTTTAACATTTTCAACGTATCAGCAACTTCGCCTCTGAGCCCGAGAGGCTCCTTGTCGACAATGAAGATATCCGGGTCATAAACATCAGCCGTGTGCTGAATGATTGAGCCACGGAGTTCCATGGTTTTCTCGATATCCATGTGCAAGCTCAGCGCGGTATAGTCACCGTTACGCAGTTTAATAACGCCCGGCACCCGAACAAAATCCACCCGTGCCCGAAAGTCAAAGCTACCGATAATCGGCGAGCCCGACAGGATCAGCACAGAAAGCTTGTTATAAGTTCCGACCAGGGAATGCGCGATCGCCCGGCACCGTCTTAGGTGGCCGAGGCCAAAACTGTCGTGACTGTAAATAAGGACACGGCAATCTTCCCGTGCACTAGCGTCCCGCTGGCTAGTCATTAAATCCCCTAATATCCCTCAATGCGTAACTTTTTTATATGTAACAACGCACTATGACATGTAAATACAGCTCTCGGAAAGTGAATTCTGGAAAATTATAACGCAAAACAGCTGAAGTTTTTAACTAAAGATTCGTGCGAAAAATCAAATCTTACAAATGGACAAGTCACCCTGAGTTTTCCAATTGTTATAGATCATTTCAACGATTGTAACGTCAGGTAGTTCGGCTCACCATTTTTTATTAATTTTGTTGAGGCATTAGTTGATCAAGTTTTAATATATTGATTGTATTTTTATTGCTAACTTATCTGAATAATATCTTTTCAATTCGACAGGAAAATCAACGTGCATCAGTCTTCGGAAATGGAACTTATTAGTGAAGGCTTCACTGATCCAAAACGATATATTTACGATCTGGATGATCGGCGCGATGTATGGTTTGATTTCTCAACTGATCGAGTTGTCCGTCCAATTAACAATGAAGATGCGCTTCGAGCTATCAATCTACTGAAAGACTGCTTTGCGGTTGAATCTATTGATGGCAATACGGTTGTGCAACGCAAGATCAAGTATCCCAATTTTATTGGTGTATGGTCTTCTGCTCAAGTCACTCACCAAGCGCGATTTATTCTGGAGATTTACGAACTTCTCAAGGGACTGAACGTAAATCTTTTTGATGGACATCCCTGGAATATAATATTTGAAGGAGCACAACCACGATGGATTGATCTTGGATCTTTACGTCGTTTTGATGAAGCGAGCGGTAGCTGCGTCCGAGAGGTGAACCAATATGTCACTGCGGCAGAATTCTATCGCATCGGGTACTGCAAGGGGTTTAGAGAGAAAACATTTGGCACGGGCGAAGTCGAAGACATGCTCAAAGGTGGATTTGAAAGTCTGGCAGAAGAAGACCCCATCTTATCCTACACTGAAAAATTTTATCGACTTAGAGAACGGGAAGAACGAGATCGCAAGGGTACCTGGATTGGGTATTCAGAGAATCTCGAAATACTCGCAGAGGAGAAGAATTTAACAGCTTACGCAACCACGCTCATTGATGTCATAGAAAAGCACGATGCTAAATCAATGATCGATTTGGGTTGCAACAATGGTCAGTACTCAGCCATCGCGGCACGACGTGGTGTTGAAGTTCTTGCGTTGGATGTCGAAGACGCCCTTATCTGTGAGCTTTTTGAGTATACCTTAAAGCAAAATCTCACCATCACTCCTGTAGTTGCCAATTTATCGCTATATCGGCATGCGAATGAAATAGTACAGGAACCATTTCGAGCGACGGCAGATATCATTCTTGCCTACGCAATTTTACACCATATGGTGCATAGAGATAGTTATGATTTTGAACGTTTCTTCGATGAAATCCACTATTTTGAACCGAAGATATTAATCCTAAGTTTCGTGTCCTACGATGATATTAAGTTCGTCGAACCCAAAGATCGATTTGATTGGTACAATCAGCAAAATTTTATTAGCGTTGCGAAGAAATTTGGGTATGCAGTCGAGATAGTTCCGACGACCAATACTGCCCGTAATATTTTGGTCTGTGTTCGCAATAACGCCTAATTTTATTCGGCTTCCCAGATTTTCCCTGGGTAGCATGTCCTTGAATAGTAGCCAATTAGCGCATTCCTTCCCCGCATGTCCGCGTTGGGTCACTAGCAGACATTAGACTCTAAATTCTTCGTATTGGAGGCAATGTAGCAGTTCATCCACGATATTGTGAATCTGAGCCAACAAAAAATTGGGACGAAACCATTTATGTCGAAATAATTTTGAGACTACAAAAATTATTTCCTTCTCATCATGTGTTTGTTTTTGGCAGCCTAGAAGGTACTTGCC
>JABIHH010000072.1 GCA_018649725.1 Rhodospirillaceae bacterium
GTCATCATCTTCACAGTTGAAAGAGCTTTACAACCCTAAGGCCTTCTTCACTCACGCGGCATTGCTGGATCAGGGTTTCCCCCATTGTCCAATATTCCCCACTGCTGCCTCCCGTAGGAGTCTGGACCGTGTCTCAGTTCCAGTGTGGCTGATCATCCTCTCAGACCAGCTATCGATCGTTGCCTTGGTGAGCCATTACCTCACCAACTAGCTAATCGAACGCGGGATCCTCTAACGACGGCCGAAGCCTTTCCCCCGAAGGGCGTATGCGGTATTAGCAATCGTTTCCAATTGTTATTCCCCATCGTAAGGTAGATTCCCACGCGTTACTCACCCGTCCGCCACTAAGGTATCCGGAGCAAGCTCCGGGCCTTCGTTCGACTTGCATGTGTTAAGCGTGCCGCCAGCGTTCGCTCTGAGCCAGGATCAAACTCTCAAGTTGAATTTTCAAACCAGTAAACTGGTTCAAAAAAAGACAAGAGGTTTATCCCATTACTTCAAACAAACTGACGTTATGTATTTAATTAAACGCACAAACTTGAATGCGTACACATAACGTTTTGTCTGTTCGTTACAAAGAATAAACAATCTCTTCGCAACCGCGACAAACCGCCGTCTACGCATCCCTTTCCATATCAACAATGTTCAAGAGCATGTCCACAAAAAAAGTGACAACAGCAACTATCCCTTTACTAGGGCTAACGCCGTGTCGTTTCTTTATGGACGACCAACTCAGTGTCCCGCGTCGCCTTGTCTGCGTTGCGGTGTGCCGCGTTGGTGAGGAGGGGTTTTAAGGATATCACCCTCCCTTGTCAAACGACAAAATGCATTTTTTTCAAAAAAATTTCACACCGCAGCTTTGAATGAGGACAAGTCCCTGGTTTCTGCCGTTTTTGGGTGCGAATTTCTTTTATAATTCAGTAAGGTTTATAGCATATATTAGACAAAGATTGAATATTTATTTTTTACTTTGGGGAATTCGATGATTAACCGCGCGCATCTGCGGAGTTTAACGGCTGTTTTTGCAGCCATATTACTGACAGGATCTTTGGCTGGCTGCTCGAAGAACCTCACTGAGACCTTCGGTCAGGGCATCGCCATGTCGCCGAGCGAGCCGTCAAAGAATGAAGAAGGCCTGCCGCAAATGGTCGAGCCTGCTTTCGCCCAGTTCAAAGACATTCCAATTCCAGCCGGCGTTAAAATGAATATGGACCGCTCGCTTATATTGGGCGAGAAAGAAGCCTGGATTGGTCGCCTCGTGATCGACAGTCGCTCTCCGCAGGCCAGCCTCTTCGATTTCTTCAAATACCGCACCGGCCAATTCGGCTGGCAGGAGATCACCTCTGTCCGCTCTGCAACTAGCGTATTGAGCTACTCCAAAGACAACCGCATCATGACCATCCAGATTGAGTCCCTGCCGATCCTCGGCACTCAGGTTGCGATCACCATGTCTCCCAAAGGCACCCCGACCCCACCGCCGGTCACCAACGCCACCTTCCCGGATGACACCCTGATCAAATCAGATAAGACGATGATCAATCCCGCGAGTTTGCGACCGGTTGAGGTGAGGTAGAAAAAACTCACTACCCCGGATCAAGTCCGGGATGGCCGCGCTTTTAATCCTCGCCTTTCCAGTAATCGACATCGCCAGCGTTTTCGACAAAGGCGGTGATCGTACGTTCTTTGGGATTCCCGCCAGGGGCTGAGCCAGCAATGAGGCCGAGTTTTTCGCTGTCGGGATATTCAGTAATATCGGGTTCTCGCATGGAACTGATCGCCAGAAACTTTAAGTCTTCTTTGCCGGTATTCATAATTTGATGGGCAGTCTCCCTGCCTCCAGCAGGACAGGAGGCAGCGTCATGCTTTTTTAGAGGATAGCGTTGCTCGCCATAGCGAAGCTCACCGACACCTTCGAGGACGACAAAAACTTCGTCATTGCCGTGGTGATTGTGGTGCGGCCAGGCTTTCTTGCCCGGCGGCAAAACGGTCAGCCGCACACCTAAATGCTTGGTACCCGCTTCCTTAGAAATCAAACCAAAGGAAGCTTCGAAATTCTCACCCGCCTCATGGGCCACCAGCTCTAATTCCTCCAGATTTATTATCGGATAGTTTGCCATCTCTTTTCTCCTATATTGAATCGAATATTTGTATAGAGTTATACGTCATTCCCGCGAAAGCGGAAATCCAGTCTTTCCTGGACCCCGCATCAAGTGCGGGGTGATGATTTTATTTTTCCACTGTGCTCTCTGGACCCTCTGTGGTTAACTCGCGCCATGAAAAAATTAAACGATAACCCCCAGGGCGGCAGCGGGATGCTCGCTGTCTTTTGTGACTTGGCGAAAGAAGATCAGGCGGATTTTCGACCCTGGCTTTCCGAAGACATGTTCCCGGCCCGGGTTGAGATCGGCTTTAATGCTTGTGCGAGCTTTGACCGGGTCCAAGGTGATGGCCCTGAGTTCGCCACGCTTTATGAGATGCCGAGCCTCGGCCATCTTTATGGCGAGCCCTATCAAGGACTGCGTCGGGTACGCAATCCAAGAGATGCCGCCTATCACGAGAAGTTTCAAAATCCCGCCCGCTATACGCTTTCTTGGAGTGGGCCTGAGCTCAGTGAAATACCAGAAGGCTTCGCACCTTACATATATGCCGATCGGTTTGAGCTGGCCGAAGACGCGGCTCAGGATTTTAATATGTGGTTTGTCGCCAGCTACCTGCCGGCCTTGGCAGACCTAGATGGCGTTAAAAGAGTCCGGCGCTATCTCGCCATGGAAGGCACGCCCAAGCATTTTGTGTTGCATGAGTTTGCTGACGAAGCGGTATCAGAAAGTGCCGATTGGCAAAATGCACGGACCAATATGACAGAAGCAACATCAGCGTTGTATAAGCGGATCGTGCAGGCACCATAATCTTTTTCGTCATTCCCGCGAAAGCGGGAATCCAGCCACGTCACTGGACCCCGGATCAAGTCCGGGGTGACGGTTGAATTTTTAAATCGTCGTAAACTGCGGCGCGCCTTCGCCGGGGAAGCCACCTCTAACCGCGCCGGCTGAGACATCTCTAAAAAACGGTTTGAACCCGTCACTCAGCGGCCTGCCGTTTGGCAGCGATAACCAGAGCCGCATCAGATGACGCTTATCGGTAGCCTCGGTGAAGTCCTCAAAGGCTGTCCGGGTGTGTAGAGTCAGGTGATTGTTGAGGAACTGTATGTCACCGGGCTCAAACATCATGGTGATATGGAACTCGGGCCGAGCGCTGATCTCATCGACTAAGTCTAAAGCTTCACTTTGCTTTGGCGTGAGATCTGGACATTCATCGGCCTGCTCTGCCGATCTTATATGAGTGCGGGTGTAGCGACAGGCGAAATAGCCATCTTCGACGGCAAAGATCGGCTGGGTATAATAAGGCGCCACGCCCGGCAGCTCATTACCCTGCATGCTCCAATAATACGGCTCATATAATACCTCGAGCAAATCCGGGCGCGTGCGCAGTATTTCATTGTGGATCGCGACACAGCTGACAATCCGGCTGAGCCCGCCGGTCATCGCCGGGCGGACACAAAAGAGCGCCGTCACATCGGCCGCATCAGTGTGATAGGTCAGCTCACCATTGCTGGTATAGCCCCTGAACTCTGGCCCGTCATGCGGCGTGCCGATATCTCTGACATCGCCGAGATAATCATTGCGTTTGCTCTGCGAAACCGCGGTGCCGACATGGAGGCCGATCCCCCAATAGATGAGACGCAACTCGTCTTTACTGTAATCTTTACTCGGGAAACCGCGCAGTAGTTTCAATCCTAGGCCGTCTTCAAGCTCCAGCTGAACATCGACCATCACTTCCAAGAGCGTCGGTAAGGGGAAGTCTTCCGCCGTCATATCTTCTAAAGATATTCCCGCGGCTTCGACCTGTTCCTTCGCCGCATGGATTTCAGCAATATCATCCGCACTGAAGACATGAACCCAATCGGTTGAGTCCTGGATATCCTTGCCCAGCCAATCTGCACCGCCGCCTATTAAGTCTCTCGCCATATTGCTTTGTCCCTAACTAATATTGTGCCCCGACTATAAATTTTTTGCCAAAGCTTCACAAATTTAATTTAACCCGCGTCGATTTATTAAATCCCATATTGTGGGATTTATGGTATTTTTAGCTGGCTTTATTTTGTTTGATGCGTAGTATGCCGACAAGATAGATTATAACCCTTATAAAGACCGAATAGAGGCCCAGCGATGAGCGAGAAAAACCCGATAAAACTGTTTCACCATATGGCGATCGACGTCTCAGATATGGATAAATCGATTGCGTTTTATCGCAAGCTGTTTGGCTATAAGCTGACCGAGCGCCACGAAGCTGGCGAGGTTGAAGCGATCCCGGTTGAGCTCGCCTTCCTGCGTATCCAGAACAATCATCATGATATGGTGCTGGCTCATACGCCGGGAAAAAAATATCGCGCCCTGACCGAGCAGGATAACCAGGAAGGTCCGACGCAATTTCATCACCTTGCCTGGCAATGCCACGACCGCGATGCGTGGTTGGAAATGGCAGATCGGGTCACTGAATTGGGCTTGGAAGTTATCCGCGGCCCGGTCGTCCACAGCGCTTATGATCCAAGAGGCGAAGGCTCGTGGGGAGAGAATGAAAGCTTTTACGTGCTGGATCCGGACGGCCACCGCCTGGAAATTTTCTGTGACATGGCCACCATCGACAAAGACGGAACTTTTGTGTCCTACACCGGCGAACGCATAGAAGAAGCCAAAGTCGACGAAGTCTGATAAGTTCGCCGCCAAACAACCACCCAAAGGAATACTCAAATGACTGAAGTCGTAATCATTGATGGCGTGCGAACGCCAATCGGAAAAATGGGCGGCGCTCTGGCGAGCGTCAGACCTGATGATCTGCTGGCGGAAACCTACAAAGCCCTGATCGAGCGCAACGGCATTGATGCGTCAGAGATCACCGAAGTGATCGCGGGCTGCGGCAATCAGGGCGGCGAGGACAACCGCGACGTTGCCCGCATGTCAGTTTTACTGGCGGGGATGCCCAAAGAAGTGCCGGGCCTCACGGTCAATCGCAATTGCTCTTCTGCCTTGGAGGCCGTCAATTTTGCCGCCAAGACCATCTTGGTCGGCGAAGGTGACCTTGCCATCGGTTCCGGTGTTGAAAGCATGAGCCGGGCGCCGTGGTCGATGATGAAACCGGACCGGGTGCCGACGACGACACCGCCAAAGATGTGGGACACCACCGTCGGCTGGCGCTTCAACAATCCGAAGATGGATGAAATGTACCCCATTGTCAGTCTCGGCGAAGGCGCTGAAATTATTGCCGAGGAAATGCAGATTAGCCGGGAAGACCAGGACAGCTATTCCTTGGAAAGTCACACCCGCGCCATTGCAGCTATTAATGATGGCAAATTCGAAGATGAAATTATTCCGATCTCCGTCCCCCAGCGGCGCGGCGATCCCGTAATTGTCGATACGGATGAGCATCCACGTTATGAGAAAACCGACGGCGCGTACGAGCTGGCAATCGATACTGAAAGCCTCGGCAAACTTCGCCCGGCCTTCAAAAAAGACGGCTCGGTGACAGCGGGTAATTCGTCGGGCATTAATGACGGTGCGGCGGCCCTGTTGCTGGCCAGCCGGGAAAAAGCCGATGCGCTTGGCTTAAAACCACTCTTGCGCTGGGTCGGCTCTGCCAGCGCCGGTACAGAGCCCGGCCATTTCGCCTATGGCCCCATCCCGGCGACCGAGAAATTGCTCAAGCGCTTCGACCTCAATATTGAAGACATCGGCTTGGTCGAGCTCAACGAAGCTTTTGCGTCACAAACCATTGGCTGCATGCGCCAACTTGGACTGGATAGCGCTAAGGTCAACGTCAATGGCGGCGCGATTGCGCTTGGCCATCCGACGGGGTGTTCCGGCTCGCGTATCTTGGTGACGATGATGCATGAGATGAAACGCCGGGCCCCAGACATGCCGAAAGACAAGCCGTTCTATGGCCTAGCGACACTCTGTGTCGGTGTCGGTATGGGCTCTGCCACTTTGGTTGAGTGGATCGGCGAGCGATGACATCTCGGCCCCTCGACGGCATTCGCGTCATCGGCCTCGAGCAATATATGGCCGGGCCCTATTGCACCATGTTGCTGGCCGATGCCGGCGCGGAAGTGATCAAAATCGAGCGCCCAAAATATGGCGACCCGCGTCGCTCCATGCCGCCCTTTGTTGAAAAAGACGGCACTAAAAAAGCCGCCGGCTATATGGGCTATAACCGCAACAAAAAAAGTCTCGCCCTTGATCTCTCAAAACCCGAAGGCCAGGAGATTTTTAAAGACCTCGCCAAAACCGCCGACGTCGTGGTCGAGAATTTAAGGCCCGGCTCGATGAACAAAATCGGCCTCACATATGAGCAACTTAAAGAGAGCAATCCTAAACTGATCTGGGCGTTGATCTCAGGCTTCGGCCAGCTCGAAGGCTACCGCGGCCCCTATGCCGATCGCCCCGCTTTCGACATTGTCGCCGAAGCAATGAGCGGCATTATGAACTTGGTCGGCTTTGAAGATAAACCGCCGTCCTGGACGATCTATGGCATGGCCGATATTTACACCGGCATGGTGACCTCCCAAGGTATCTTGCAGGCCTTGTTCATGCGCGAGCGTACCGGTAAAGGGCAACTGGTCGATAGCGCCATGTTCGACAATATGTTGTCGCTGAACGAGTCCATGGTGACCTTGTTTTCCGCTGCCGGCCAATCGCCCGAGCGCGGCGTGCCCAAGAACCTCTTCCCCAGAGGCGCCTTTAAAACCCAAGACGGCTATATTGCGCTGAACGTGCCCGACAATCGGATTTGGGGCAGGCTTTGTGAAGCGATGGGGCGCGAAGACTTGAAAGACGACCAGCGCAGCAAAGGCGGCACCGAGCGCGCTACCAATGCCAAATTCCTCCAACCCATCATCGAAGACTGGCTGGCCACCCTCACCCGGGACGAAGCTGTAAATACTTTGAACGAGGTCGGCGTGCCAACCGGCCCGGTCTACACCGCCGAAGACGTCTTCCAAGACCCGCAGGTTAAAGCCCGCGGCATGCTCATGCCGATCGATGACCCCGAAGTTGGCGAATACGCCTTCACAAGATCGCCCATTCATCTCTCAGAAGCCCCCGAACTGCCCAAAAACGCCGCGCCGAAATTGGGCGGCGATACGGATTGGGTTTTGCGTGACGTGCTGGGCTATGACGACGCCAAAGTCTCTGCTCTGGTTGAGAGCGAGATCGTCGAGATCGGGTGAGAATATTTGCCACCCCCCATCGTCATTCCGGACTTGATCCGGAATCCAGTCTAAATCCGCCCAGAATATAAATGTAGCTTTCTGGATCCCGGCTCTAACGCCGGGATGACAAATCTATTGAAGACGCAAGGACTCTGAGGAAGGATTTAGGACTATACGGAAAACCAGTGTTTTCGGTATGGGGCCGAGAATTAGCGAGATCGCGTTAGCAATGTTTGATCAACTCCAACCAAAAGCCCGATTGATTAATTACCAAAAACACAAATGGAGCAAGACCTGAGAACCAAAATATCATTCGCGACTGTTGTGGAGAAAATATGATTTTACCAATAGCCGCAATTATCAACAAAATCGGGCGGATAACAAAGGCTAGTGTGAGACTGCTCAAAATCATTAGAATCACTAGCTCTGTTGGACGTAATAATTCTTTTTTTGTGAGCCCACACACCAAGGTCAAACCACTGGAAGGTTCTTGCCAATTGATAGGTGGAATGGGGGAGCCAATCCAATAATTTCCCATTAAATAGATCAACACAAAAATCAGAATTAGAAGAGGTAATACATATCGGTTTGATACACATTGCTGGTCCGGTAAACCGCCGTTTTCAATGAACTTACGTTCGGCCCACGACACTACCGCGAATCTTATTTCATTTAACAAATACCCAACTACGACAAAAAATATTGCTACGATAGCTGTAAGACCTAAAACTTCCCCAATTCTAAAAAGGTCTTCTTTGCGTAATCCATAAAAGAGTTCGATTGGCTGTTCGATATCGGAATTCAATTCCGCTGCTAAGCCCGATACAATTGACAACTCTGGAAAACCAAAGAAGGAATAGAAAACAACTAAACAGAAGAAGATTATAATTCTAAATTGATTATCCAATTAATTCTACCCACACCGAAACCAACTGTTTTCCGTACCCCCTTTCTAGCCATCCATCAAACCGCAGACTACTGCGACCTGAATTGAGCCAATTCAAGGGGGTTTTCCGTACATGTTCTAATAAGTGTAGCCCATTCGATATTTACAGCCAAAGATTATTTTTGAAATGACACCCCCGCCCAACCCTCCCCCCTCAAGGGGGAGGGCTTAATGGTTGCAAATTTCTCATTTTTAAATTTTTAGGCGAGGTATTCGCTCACGCTTTCCTCCCCCTTGAGGGGGGAGGATTAAGGTGGGGGTGATCTTTGAAAAAATTAAAGGGACATGTAACGAGTACATGTCCCTTTAATTCTAATCCAAAATACTGCGCTCGGAGCTAGCCCCCGCTCATAAACGCCGTGTCGCAATACTGCCTACGGGATTTCAAACGCCGACAGGCTTGCGTCGCCGCTGCTGTGCTTTTGAAGGGGCCGGCGATGAGGCGGTAGTAGACGCCTTTGCGGCGGCCGAGATTGACTCGGGTTACTTCTGATTTCAATTTTCCCAAAAGCGAGCGATGGGCGCGGCGGAGTTGGGTCCAGGCGCGGGTCGCGGCCTGCTTGGAGCGGAACGAGGCCAGATGAACGGCCGGCTTTGGTCCACCCGATGGCGCTTTTTTGGCACTCGCAGCGGCCTTGGCAGCCTTTGAGACAACCGGTGTTTTTGGCGCCAAAATCTTTTCGATCGCGGCTTTCTCCTTGCCGTATTCAGCGTCCGAGATCAGACCGCGCTCTTTCAGCATTTCAATCCGGCGCACCGCCGCTGCCGCGGGCATCAGGCCTTTCGGTGCCAGTGCAGGGGCCGCAGAGATTTTTGGATTGGACGGCATCAGGCCATCAATGATCATGGTGCGCTCAGCGCCGTGCTGGCGGATCGTAATGGCGCGCAATTCAAGCGCCCGGCCAATCGCTTTAAGACGCTGCGAAATCTGTGTCGCACTCGGCACCGAACGCTGCAGGCCGGCAGCAGGTGGCGGCGAAGTAAGTTTGGTCAAAGCGCCGATATTGCGTTTCCGCCGAGCGGCATATTCCGCCGGTGTTACCAAGCCTTGATCACGTAATTTCCGCAAGGTCTCGAACCTGGAGATCACATTGGTATCAGCAACCGACGTGCCGGGTGTCATTGGTTTCGCTGGTGCCGCAATCCGCCGTGGCAGCGCCGGTGCGCGGGCGGCGGCTGCAGGAATTCTGGCACTCATACTCGGCGCCGCCGGAGCAGCACTTCCGGGATTTCCCGGAGGACCAAAAGCGTTCGACACACCTTGGCTTTGCAGCAGGGACAAATTCAACCCGGCCAGTTCGCGAACCGATTGCGGCGCGAGATCATTGATGACCAAAAGCTGTTTATCATTGCCGGGACGTAGCGCCAAAATGGCTTCATAGACTTGGCGGGCTTGGACAAGCTGACCACTATGCTGGAGCACGATGCCTTTGCCGAACAGCGCATAAACATCACGCGGGTTGGTTTGCAAAGCTTGATCAAACAGCGCCTGAGCAGCCAGGAATTCGCCCTTGGCCAATTTGCCGAAACCGCGTTCCGACATGTCGATGCTTTCAGCCGGTTTTGGATCCCGCTTAAAACTATCCATCAGATTACTGTTTTTGATGAGATCACAGCCGCTCAAGGCGAATAGCGCTACCAGCACAAATCCCACTTTGATGCCACCGCGCTTCATAATACGCAGATCACCGCCCAACTTCATATCGCCTACCCCCGTTGAGGCTGTTTTTAAGTCACTATTGGCTTATACTTTGACTAGACTATATATGGTATAGCCAACAGGGACAATACGCTATTAACAGTCCCAACCACTATATTTAGGGGTTTGGAGCAAAAGTTCACGCCAACCTGCCAGTAATTGGCTGTTTCTTGGTGTTTTTTAGAGAGAATCTCCGCTGGGTCGACCGATTTTAGCTGACAATTCGACAACACACTCGAGGACGGCTTTTCTTAAATTTTCGACATTTTCATCATCGGCGCGCGACTCGGGCAAAGTGCAGCTAACCGATCCCAGTACGGTACCGGAGAAATCTCGAAGCGCTGAGCCCAGCGAAACGACGCCCGGCAAAAATTCTTCGCGGTCCAACGCGTAGCCAAAACGGCGAACCAGACGCAAGTTCTCCGTCAGATCATCAAAATCTGTAAGCGTCTTGGGCGTAAATTGTGCCAGGCCTTTTTGACGCACAATCCGCTCCATTTCATTATCCGGTAACCAAGCAAGAATGGACTTGCCGATCGCCGTCGCGTGGGCGGCGTTGGTCAAGCTAACGGCTTCCAAATTCACCTGCACGACTTTGGGCGAGTCGAGTTGGGCCAGGACGACGAGGTCATTACCTTGAATGACCGCGAGATGAACGTTCTCGCCGGTCGCCGCATTAAGTTGGCGCAATTCAGGCATCGCACTTTCCGCTAGGCTGAATTGGCGCGCTCGATTAGAAGAGAGCTCAAGTATTTTGCTCCCTAAGAAGTATGCTCGCCCCCGTTCATTTTGCGCGACATAATTCCGGTTCACGAGCGTCAATAAAATATGATGGCAGGTTGAGACATTGAGGCCGGTCGTTTCGGCGATCTCACCCAATTGCATATCACCCGGCTGCCTCTCACCCTGCGCTTTTGATAGCACTTCCAAAATGTTGAGGGCGCGGCCAACAGACTGAATTTCCCGGGTAGATTTCCCGGTGGAATTTTTGGTGGAATTTTTGGTGGATTTTGTCGCAGATCTCGCCATTATTTCGCCTATTTTACAGGTGCATATAGTGAAAATAGAATAGATCTAATTTCATAATATGAAAAGACTTATGATAATGTAGAAATGCCTTGATCGCAGTGAGAACTTCAAGCTATCTTGGCCAAAATAATTTAACACCAACGCCTAAGAGGAAGAATTACATGCCATTTGCCGCCGCCAAACGCCTGACCAATGCGGGCGCTAAAAAGATGATGGTCGCCGCTATCGAAAAAGCCGAAGAAATAGGCATTCCTGCCACCGTCGCCATTGTTGATGCCGGCGGTCATATGATGATGCTGGAACGCATGGATGGCGGTCGGTTCCACACGGTTCATTCTTCAACAACCAAAGCGGTGACGGCCTCGTCCAATCGCCGCCCGACCACAACCAAAGGCGCTCAAGGGCAAGACCTAGATACGCTGCATGCCATTGGATTATCGCTGGCTGCCGGCACAGAACGCTGGACCGCTATGGAAGGTGGCTTCCCGATTTTTGTTGAAGGAGAATGCATCGGCGGCATCGGCGTCAGTGGCGGCGATTGGCAGCAAGATCAGGATATTGCGCAAGCAGCAGTTGACGCGGTCGGCGCAAGCAATCAAGGTTAGGACGTAGAGTTTAAAAGCAGAGATCATAAAAAAAATTACACAATTAATTTCACTTAAATGGGAGAAACTAAATGCTAAATCTAAAACACGTAATTATGGGAACAGCTGCGGCGGCCCTTATGATGGCTTCCGGCCAGGCTAAAGCCGAATGGCCTGAAAAAGCCATCGAATTTATCATTCCATTTGGCGGTGGCGCCGATGTGGAAGGCCGCATGATCGCCAAAGCCATGAGTGATGTGCTTGGCCAGCCAGTTGTACCGGTCAGCAAAATCGGTGGCGGTGGTGCGATCGCTTATACTCATGTCAAAAACTCCAAGCCGGATGGATATACGGTCGCCTGGAACTCAACATCAATTTTGACAACGACAAATATCGGCAACGTACCGTTTGACTACACAGCCCTTGATCACATTGGTCAGGTTGCTCAGCAGCCGGTTCCGTTTGTTGTCAGCGCCAAAGCACGTTGGAACACGTTGAAAGAGTTTATGGCTGAATGTAAAGCCAAGCCAAACACGCTGAAGATAGCCTTTGCTGGTTTCGGTAGTGCAACCCATATGGCTGGCGTCGCTTTGACCAATGCCATGGGCTGTAAGCCGATCATGCTGCCGGTTAAAGGTGCGGATCGACGCAAGATGATCCTCAGCGGCGAAACCGATGCAGCGGTCGACATTTTCTTTGTTCCGCTAAAAATGGTTAAAGCTGGAAAAAGCAAATTCCTAGCCATCTCCAGCGGCAAACGAAATCCTGCCGCGCCGAATGTACCAACCGCTAAAGAACTCGGTGTGGATATGGAATTTGATCTGTTCCGCGGACTGTCAGTTGCCAAAGGAACCCCTCAGGCAATTAAGGACAAACTTGAAGCAGCCATGATAAAAGCAGCTGCCTCAAAAAAGTTTAGTGGCCGCATGAAAAAGCTGAAAATTACCTTGGCACCCATGGGCCAGAAAGCCTTTGCGGCGAAGCTGAAAAAAGCCAATGCCAATATTGTTAGCATCATGAAAAAAGCCGGAATGTATCAGGCTAAGGCAAAAAAATAAGTCTGCACGACGACAGTTTTGGATGTCCCGTCTTTAGTTAAGGCGGGACATCTGATTTTCTGCTAACGAGTTTCTCCATGAACAACATGCGTACCCGAAATCTGATCGCCGGAATAGTCATGCTCTTCCTGTGCGCAGGTTACGCCTATCTTACCGCCAACTTACCCTCTCGAGATATTCAGAACACGACCCAACCATCATTTTTCCCATGGGTCATAGTTGTGTGTATGGCAGTCTTGTCACTCGCTTTATTGATCCAAGGCTTATTGCAGCATTTTGATCGTGATATCGCCTCTCGCATGGCAATACCACCCAAACGCCTCCTCATTGGATTGGTCCTAGCGGTCGCCTATCTGGTAACCCTGCCGTCGCTCGGTTTTATTGTCGCCAATATTTTGCTCTTTGCCGGACTTATGTTTCTCTATGGCGAACATCGCCCGCTCTGGATAGCCGTCGGTTCGATCGTTATTTCGGTCACTGTCTTTTTCATATTCCGTGAAATTTTTCAAATTCGGTTAACCGCCGGCGTTCTTGAAAGCTTGCTGTAATGAGCCCGGACGTCCTAGAAGGTTTTTTTCAGGCAACCCAAGCGAATACTATTTTTGCCGTCGCTGCAGGCTGTCTGGTCGGTCTAATTGTCGGCATGATTCCCGGCCTGACGATATCAACCGGCATCATAATTGTCCTCCCGCTCACCTTTGTTCTGGAACCTGAAATTTCCATCGCCTTGCTGCTTGGCCTCTATGTCAGCGGCATGACCGGCGGAAGTTTTTCTGCCATTCTGCTAAACATTCCAGGAACCCCGTCTGCTTCGGCCACGGCGCTGGATGGCAATCCTATGGCCAAACGCGGAGAGGCCGGACGGGCGTTAGGGATTGCCATAACGGCGAGCTTTGTCGGCGGCCTGTTCAGCTTTCTTTGCCTATTTCTCATTTCACCCCTTCTGGCAGAGGTTGCCCTGCAGTTTCAGTCACCCGATCTTTTCAGTTTAATGTTATTCGGCCTGACAATTATCTGTAGCTTTGCAGCAAAGTCTCTGGTGAAAGGCCTGCTCGCCGCCGTGATTGGCTTGGCGATTGTAACCATTGGTCAAGATCCGATGATGGGTACGCAACGCTTTACCTTCGGTCAGATAAACCTAACCGCCGGCATTCACTTTTTGACCGCACTCATAGGTCTATTTGCGATACCGCAATTGGTCGACAACTTTGCCAGTTTAGGTAAAGCCGCGTCGGACGATGGAAATGCTGCCAAAATAAAAAGCGTTCTGCCCAAGCTTGCTGATCTGAAACTCATGCGCTTGCCGATTTCCATCGGCTCACCAATCGGCTCTTTCTTAGGGATCCTACCGGGCGCGGGCGGCCCCATCGCCGCCTTTATCAGTTATGACTACACGCGAAAACTCAGCAAAAATCCTGAGGAATTTGGCAAAGGCTCGACGCAGGGTATCGCCGCTCCAGAGGCTGCGAATAATGCGGTCACCGGCGGCGCGCTGATCCCGATGATGACGCTCGGCATTCCAGGCGATCCGGTCACCGCCATATTGATTGCAGCCTTGCTCATTCATGGCCTTGTGCCCGGTCCATTGCTCTTTATTGAAAATGGTGAATTTGCCTATGGCGTAATTTTTTCGTTCTTTTGGGCAAATATTTTTAACATCATCATTGCTCTCATTGGCCTGCGCTTTCTCGTCAAAGTCCTGGTTATTCCCCGGACGCTCTTGATGCCGTCAATCGCCATTTTGTGCGTTATCGGCAGCTATGCGCTGCGCAACAATTTTTTCGATGTCTATGTGATGTTTGGCTTTGGCATGCTGGGTCTCGCCATGCGCTGGCTCGATATGCCGGTCGTGCCTCTCTTACTGGCGATGGTGCTCGGTCGTCAAATAGAAGAACATCTCAGGGTTTCACTCATCGCCTCCAAAAACGACATCACCGTCTTTTTCACCTCGCCGTTCAGCCTGTTCTTTTTGTGCCTCGCGGCAGCATCGGTATTCTGGTCTTTTTGGGCCGAACACAAAACTAAACAAAAGCAAAAACAACAAATTTAGGAGAATAAATTATGAGTAAAGATACAATCCGCGTTGCCTCGCTGGGCCTCGGCTGGTGGTCAGACGTTTTGGCCGAAGGCGTCGTCAATGCGAAGGGCATTGAAGTTGTATCCTGCTTCACCCGGTCCGAAGACAAGCGCAAAGCCTTTGCCGATAAGTTCAGCTGCGCCTATGCGAACAGCTATGAAGAATTGTTGGAAGATGACAGCATCGACGCCATCATCAATACGACGCCGAACAACATCCATTTGGAAACCACCCGCCAGGCCGCCGAGGCCGGCAAGCATGTCTTCTTGGATAAGCCGATCGCCAATTCCGTCGGCGAAGGCATGGCGATCGCCAAGGTTTGCCGGGCGGCCAATGTCAAACTCTCTATCGGCTTTCAGCGCCGCCGCGAAAACCAATTTCGCTGGGTCCACGAAGAAATTAAAGCCGGCCGCTTTGGTCAGATGGTGCAGGCCGAAGCCAATATCAGCCGGGATCGCCTGGGCCAATTTGAAGATGGCCATTGGCGCTACACGGCGGAAGGTATGCCGGGTGGGGTCATGCTGCAAATCGGGCCGCATTATGTCGATGTGCTGGAAATGCTGATGGGGCCGATTATGGAAGTCTCCGGCATGTTATCGCAATTGGTGCTGCCGGGTGATAACCCTGATGTCGCCGGTCTTGTCATGAAGCATGAGAACGGCGCCATCTCAACGCTCAATGCAGGCTATGCGTCAGCGGGAGAAAACTATGTCATGAATATCTATGGCAAAGACGCTTCAGCGCTGTTTTCACTCCATACCGGCATGTATCACGTCAAACGCGGCGAAAAAGAGCCGGTCAAAATGGAATTCGAGGCCAATGACACCATCGCTGAGCAAATGGAAGAATTCGGCGACTGCATCCGTACTGGCGCCGAACCCGAAGTCGGCGGTGAATGGGCGGCACGCTCTCTAGCCGTCATCCGCGCCGGCGTTAAATCGGCGCGTGAAAAGCGCTATGTCGAGATCGCCGAGATCATGGAAAGTGGTGAATAAGCTTAAAATTAGTTTAAGTCTAAAACAAATGGGTTGTCATTCGCGCTTAAATTTTCGATGATTGCTGCATGAGTGACAGCAATCCTAAAAATCTTGGCAGTTTTTTCGAGTCCAAGCCGCTCCAGGGTCAGCATGCGCTAATCACTGGCGGATCGCGCGGCATTGGCGCCGCTATTTCAAATGTATTGGCAGCCATGGGTGCGAACATAACGTTGCTTGCCCGTGATGTCGGCGCGCTAAAAATGCAGAGCGACCATCTCCAGGCCGAATTTGACGCGCAAGTTTTTTATGCCAGCGCCGATATGACCTCTGAAAGCGATATCGCCGACTCCTTTGTGCAAAGCGTAAAAGCCAATGGCCCGATTGATATTCTGATCAATAATGCGGGCATCGGTAAAAGTGCACCCTTCCACAAAATGGATTTAGAGTTTTGGCAGGCGACGCTAGACCTTAATTTGACCGGCACCTTCCTCTGCACCAAGCAGGTCATTGATGGCATGCGGGAACGCGGCTATGGCCGGATCGTCAACATTTCATCGACGGTGGGCCTTAGAGGCTACGCTTATATTTCAGCTTATACGGCCTCCAAACATGCGGTGATCGGCCTGACCAGATCGCTGGCTCTCGAGGTGGTCAAAAAAGGCATTACCGTCAATGCAATTTGCCCAGGCTATACCGAAACTGATCTGGTTTCCGAAGCGATCGACAATATCGTTGATGCCTCGGGACGCGATAGCTCAGAAGTAAAATCAGAAATTGAGAATATGAGCCCGATGGGCCGCATGGTGACACCGGAAGAGGTGGCCGAAAGCGCAGCCTGGCTCTGCCTCCCCTCCTCTGCCTCGATAACCGGCCAAGCCATTGTGGTTGCCGGTGGCGCAGTGATGTAATCAGGAGCAAGACATGTCAGACACTACTTTCCTCGACTGGCCGTTTTTTGATGACAGCCACCGCAAATTTGCCGCTGATCTAACCGCCTGGGCCGATAAAGAAATCTCGCCGCTGGCCCATGCTGATATTTCTACCCATGACGCGCTCGACAGTGCTTTCAGGGAAATCATACAGAAGCTCGGCGATGCCGGCTGGCTGAAATATGCTGTGCCAAAAGCTTATGGCGGGGCGCTCGAAAAACTGGATGTGCGCTCGATCGCTCTTGCCCGCTCGATCCTCGGCTATCATACCGGGCTCGCTGATTTTGCCATGGCGATGCAGGGGCTGGGGTCAGGCTCGATCACGCTGTTTGGCTCGGAAGAATTAAAACAGAAATATTTGCCGGAAGTTGCGAGCGGAAAACGCCTCGCGGCCTTTGCGCTATCAGAACCTACTTGCGGCTCCGACGTTGCGGCGATGACAACCTCGGCGGAACTCGATGGCGATGAGTATGTCATAAACGGCGTCAAAACCTGGATATCCAATGCGGGTCTTGCCAACCAATACGTGCTGTTCGCCCGCACCGGTGATGCGCCGGGTGCCAAAGGTCTTTCGGCCTTTGTCATTGAAGCCGACAATCCAGGCCTCACCGTCTCCGAGCGCATTGATGTCATTGCGCCGCATCCGCTTGGCTCACTAACCCTCGACAATTGCCGGGTGCCCGCCAGCCAGATGCTGGGCCAATCGGGCGAAGGTTTCAAAGTGGCCATGGCAACCCTCGATATCTTCAGAACGACCGTCGGTGCCGCAGCCCTTGGCTTTGCGCGGCGTGCCATGGATGAGGCCATTGCCCGGGCAAAATCGCGCGAAGCCTTCGGTCAGAAAATTGGCGAATTCCAAATTATTCAGAGCAAGATCGGCGATATGGCGCTTAAAATCGATGCCGCTGCCCTGCTCGTTTTTCGTTCGGCCTGGGTCAAAGACATTCAAGACATTCGGGTCACCCGCGAAAGCTCGATGGCAAAACTTTACGCCACCGACAGCGCTCAAGAAGTGATTGATGATGCGGTGCAAATTTGGGGCGGCATGGGAGTGGTCTCCGGCAACAAAGTCGAAGAGCTCTACCGCGAAATCCGCGCCCTGCGTATCTATGAAGGCACCAGCGAGATCCAAAAACTCGTCATCGCCGGTCAGGCCATGGCGGATTAATTAGCCTTAAGAGAGCGGCGTTGGACTTTCTAAAATCTGGCTTTAATTGACCAAAGTCAAAGCCCAGCCCTCTTTTTGTGCTGCAAGATGCGCGACGATCATAAAAGAAATAATCTGGAGAGGCATGAACATGAAAATGTTTACCATGAGTGCTGACGTTCTTGTCATCGGCGGTGGCCTGTCTGGACTGAATGCAGCTATGGGCGCGGCAGAGAATGGCGCCAGTGTGATGATTGTCGATAAGGGCAAGATCGAGCGAAGCGGCTCCATCGGCGGCGGCGTAGATCACTTTCTGGCTTATTTGAACGAAGGAGAAGACTGGGACACGGCAGATAGTTTCCTGCAATATGTCGAAAAAGTTGGGCGCGGTACGGCACATATGTCGATTATCGAAAAAACCTATTGCGAAGAACTTGAGGACTCGATTGAACGCATGGCGCGGATTGGCAATCCCTTGACCCAGCCGGATGGCAGTTTTTACCGCACCGCCTCAATGGGTCAACCCGGCCCCTATTGGATTAATTTTAACGGCAAGCTGCTCAAGCCCTGCCTTGGTAACGCGGTGCGTAAACTTGGCTGCAAAGCGCTGGCTAAAACCATGATAGTTGATCTGCTGACCCATCACGGCGAAGTCGTCGGCGCGCTCGGTTTTCATATTCGCACCGGCAATTTTTATGTTATCCACGCCAAAGCAACAATTGTCTCGACCGGCAATACCAATCGATTATTTGAAAACCCGCGCGGTAATCCCTTTAACACCTGGCTGTGCCCCTACGACACTGGCGATGGTCAGGTTATGGCAGCGGCAGCCGGAGCTAAGCTCGCCAATATGGAATACATGCGCATGACCTTGCTGCCGAAAGGCTTCTCGGCTCCCGGATTCAACGCGCTCACCGGCATGGGCGGCCGGTTTATGAACGGCCTCGGCGAATATTATATGGAGAAGAACCATCCCGCCGGCAACAAAGCGCCGCGCTATGAAATTGTCTTTCAAAGCCTTGAAGAAAAACGCCAAGGACGCGGACCGCTTTATATCGATTGCCGACACCTCAACGAAGAGGACATCACTCATCTTAAAACCACACTGGGCTATGACAAGGATACCCTGCCCGACTATTTGGAACAGCGCCACGAAGACCTTGCCACTGATCCGGTTGAGATTAATATCTCAGAAGGTATGCAGGCGGGACCGACAGAGGTTACCGGTAGCGGCGTCAAAATTGACGGTGATTGCGCATCAAACGTGCCCGGACTATATGCCTGCGGTGATGCCGCCGATCACAATCGCTGTGTCCATGGCGCGATCACCGGCGGCTATCGTTCAGGAAAATCCGCTGCCAAATTTGCCGCGGGCCGCAACTTCTTCGCTGATCCAGACACCGTTTCAACCGAGGAACGCGCCGACGAGTTCATCGCACCGCTTAAACGCGGCAGTGGCTATCCCTACCGCCAGCTTGAAGACTCGGTACGGCGTATCATGCAGGAAAATGTGGGCCCGATGCGCTCGGAGCACGGCCTCAACACCGCCCTCACCAAACTCACCCGTCTTGAGAAGCATCTCGACGATATGAAAGTTGAAGATCTACATGAATTAATGCGCTCACAAGAAACCCGCTCAATTCTGGAGGTCGGTAAGATATCGGCAACCGCAGCGCTATATCGCAAAGAGAGCCGCAACAAGCCATATCACTATCGCCTCGATTATCCCGAAACCGATGACGAAAACTGGTGCGGTTTAGTTGCCGTTCAAAAATCAGGCGATGCTTATGAATGTAGTTTCGACCCAATTAAATACGTCGCCTAACCCAAACACGTAGAGGAATATCATGCCTGTTGAGTTTGATTATAGTATCTGTGAGGGCTGCGGCGAATGTGATGCTCTTTGCCCCGGTGATGTGATCTATATGCGCCCCCGCGGCGAAGCAGATCCAGTTAATGACAATCTTTCAGGCACCTACGACCATATTAAAAAGCCTAAAGTCCCGTATTTAAAATACACCGAAGAATGCTGGCATTGTGGCTCCTGCCGCCAAGACTGTCCCAACGAAGCGATCACCGTTGTCTTCCCGCCAGATATGCTGTGCATGTAGCCGCCTTTAGCCCAACTAAACCTTTGGCCAGAGACGTTCGCCGATGCTGGGACTTCCCGGTGCATGGGCGGTGTATTTAACGACCCGGTTGGTCCACTCCCCATCGGTAAAAGCCAATACCTCGTGGTTCATAAAATTGGTGTGATGCGCTTCGGCATCGACAAACTCATAGAGCACAACATGTTTTGCCCAACCCGCCACGGTGACAAGTTTTCTGGCCGCAATCGCGCCCGGCATGGCGGCAATGGTCGGCAGGCGATAATCGGCATACCAGGCGGTTAGATCAAACTCTTCTTCAACCGAGCGGACCCGGAAGTGACCTAGCTGAATAAAAGGACCGGGTGTGGTTGCTGGTGCGCGGTGGCGGGCTTCAGGGCCATCGACCCGCGCTTGTTCGGTCGCAACTACGATGCGGGTGCCGATCCGCTTAGCAAACATTTCCAGCGTCTTCGCATCTTCCGCATCAACGTCATCGATGTTGGGTTTAAAGAACACATGCGGCGAGCCGGCCCCGATGAGCATGGCGTAGTCTGAGCCTTGCGGCACTTCATTGAAATCATCCGAGCGACCGACAAACTTCGAGAGCTTTTGAATGGTCTCATCCGTTTTTATGATCTTGTAATTTGCCGCCCATGAGATACCCGGGCGCGCCATCACGGCTGGCAGATACTCACCATGCAGCCAATTTAAATACTCTTCTTTGTCGTCTTCCGGTAGATCGTACCAGACAATGCGAACACCTTGATCCATATTATTTATCTTTCCAAAAGTTTACTATTCTGCGGCGTCTTTTTTAGAAATTTCCGCGTGAGACGGTGGTTTGTTGGCGACCAGCAACTCAGCCTGACGGGCATTTTCTGCGGCGGCTTCCCGGAAGGCCTGGTCTTTGCCGCGGCCATATTGATCGGGCCAGATTTGCCCGTCCCAACCGTAATGTGCAGAAGCATGCAGCGTAAAGAACGGATCGCTGAGATGCGGCCTCGCCAGTGACACCATATCCGCCCGGCCTGCCGCCAGGATCGTATTAACCTGATCCGGTGTCGTGATGTTTCCAACCGAAATTGTCGGCACATTTCCTTCAAGCCTCACTTGTTCACTGAGATGAGCTTGGAACATGCGGCCATAGATTGGCTGGGCGTCCATCGTCGTTTGGCCGGCTGACACATGAATAATATCGGCACCACCGGCGTAAAAAGCCTTGGCGATCTCAACCGCCTCATCACCCGAAACACCTTCATCACCCACCCAATCTTCCGCTGAAATGCGAACAGAGATCGGCTTGTCTGCAGGCCAGACATCGCGCATTGCGGCCAGCACTTCCAACGGAAATCGGAGGCGGTTCTCTAAGCTGCCGCCATATTCGTCTTCGCGGGCATTACTGATCGGCGTGATAAAACTCGACAGCAAATAGCCATGTGCACCATGCAGCTCAACCATATCGAAACCTGCTTCAGCCGCCATTTTTGTTGCTCGAACGAAATCGTCTCGCACCTTATCCATGTCGTCCCGTGTCATGGCGCGAGGTGTCTGACCGTCCGAATAAAATGGGATCGCCGAAGGTGCAATGATCGGCCATGGTTTTTCGCTGGAGTCCTCGCCGTTTTCAGCGCTTAGCGGCGCACCGCCCTTGATCCAGCCATAATTGCAAGATGCCTTACGCCCGGCATGGGCCAATTGCACACAAATTTTAGAAGCCGTGTTTTCATGAACAAAATCGGTTACCCGCTGCCAAGCAGTGACATGAGATTGTTCGTACATACCGGCGCAGCCGTAAGATATCCGGCCCTCCGGTGAGACATCCGCCATTTCAGTAATCACCAGCCCGGCACCGCCTTTGGCAAAACCGCCAAGATGCACCAGCTGCCAATCCGTGACAGTGCCGTCCTCGGCCGAATATTGGCACATCGGCGCGACCACGACACGATTTGGAACTTCCATTTCTCCGATTTTGTAAGGCGTAAACATTGGCGGCGGCGGATTATCTTGCGGCAGATCAAAGCCTTCCGCGCGGACCAGATCGGCATACCAGTGATTAATATCAGCGCCAAATTCCGGATCGCGTAGTCCGAGATTCTCATACGTAACCGCCTTATTGCGGCTTAAGAAATTAAACGCATATTGTTTTGGGCTAAGGCCGTTATAGCGCCGGGCATGTTCGTACCAACCAAGACTGACCAAAGCGGTCCGTTGCAAACGCGCCACGACGTCTTTGCGCTCAGCTTCATAAGCCCCAAGCGCATCTGGAATGCTGCCACCTTTGGACACCGCATCTGACAGCGCGATGGCATCTTCCATTGCGATTTTGGTGCCGGACCCGATTGAGAACTGCGCGGTATGAATGGCATCGCCAATAACCACGATGTTTTCATGGCTCCACTTTTCAGCCGAGACAACGGGAAAGTTTCGCCAGATGGACTTGTTGGCAAGGATGCGGTGACCGTCCAATTCTTCAGCATAGAGCTCTTCGAAATAGGCAACGGTTTCTGCTTCTGAGGCTTGATCCAAACCAGCTTTTTTCCAGGTATCTTCGTGGGTTTCAATAATCCAGGTTGAAGATGCCTTGCCCACACCTTCGCCATATTGATAGGCGTGATTGTAGAACCAGCCATGGTCGTTTTCTTTGAATATAAAGGTGAAGGCATCAAACTTTTGGGTCGTGCCGAGCCAGACAAACTTGGTTTGGCGGAAATCTACGGTCGGTTTTAAATGATCTTTCAGGCTTTCGCGGACAAAGCTGTTAACGCCATCGGCTGCCAGCACGAGATCAGCGTCCCGCACTTGATCGAGATCTGCAATGATGGTCTCGTAATTGATATTCACACCGAGCTCTGCGCAGCGCTTTTGGAAAATGTTCAACAGTGTGATCCGGGCCATGCCGGCAAAGCCGTGACCGCCGGATCTGATGCGCTCACCACGGTAGCGCACTTCAATCTCATTCCAATAAGCGAATTGATTTAAGATCTCCTGATAGGTGACCGGGTCTTGCCCCATAAAACCTTCAAGCGTCTCATCAGAAAACACCACGCCAAAACCAAAAGTATCGTCTGGCTTATTTTGCTCAAAAACCGTGATGTCATGCGCCGGGTTTGCTAGCTTCATCAAAATGGAGAAATACAGTCCTCCAGGGCCACCGCCGATAACATTTATTTTTAGAGGTTTAGCCACTTATTTCTCCCATATTCGGTCGGTAATTGTTTTGGCGCTATTTTTAGCTTGAATTGTTCGCTTGTCTAACAAATAACTCTAACAAATATTTGGCAAAGATCGATCACAAAATAGCGGGACACGACATGTCGCAAGAAACATTAGGTTGGGAAGAATGGGCATCATTTCCGAAACTCGGTATCCCGGCGATTATCGCGAAAATTGACACCGGCGCCCGCACTTCGGCGCTACATGCTTTTGCGATTGAACCCTTTGGCTCAGACGCCAATCCCTTCGTCCGTTTTGGTATTCACCCGGTACCGGATCGCCCCGACATTGAGATTTTCTGCTCAGCCAAAATGGTCGACCGCCGCGAAGTTACCAGCTCTAACGGCGAGAAAGAATTGCGCTATGTGATCGAAACACCGGTGCAGATCGGCGATACAATTTGGCCGATTGAGGTGACCCTTACCAATCGGGAAAATCTGCAATATCGTATGCTGCTTGGCCGCACCGCGATTAAAGAAGAGATGATCGTTGACCCTAACCAATCTTTTTTACAGCCCGCGCTCGCTTACGACCTCTACAAACATCTTAAAAAATCCAAGCCAGTGGAGCGTCCACTTCGTCTTGGCTTGCTCACCCGCGAGCCGGAGAATTATTCAAGCCGCAAGATTATTCAGGCAGCTGAAGATAAAGGTCACGTCTGTGAGATCGTCAATCCGACACGCTGCTATATGAACATTAATGCGCTGTCACCAGAGGTGCATTATAGCGGCGATACGTTGCCGCAATATGACGCCATCATTCCCCGCATAGGGGCATCGATTACCGAATACGGCATGGCGGTGGTTCGTCAATTCAATCTCATGGGCGCATTTTGCCTCAACGAAGCCGCTGCTATCGGCGCGTCCAGAGACAAGCTCTATGCCCATCAGGTATTGGCCCAACATCGCATCGACATGCCGATCACGGCCTTTGCAAAATCAACTCAGCAAACATCCGAGCTGATCGATATTGTTGGCGGTGCGCCATTAGTCGTGAAGTTGCTGGAATCGACCCAAGGCAAAGGTGTTGTTCTGGCGGAAACCAAAAAGGCCGCTGAATCCGTTATCGGCGCATTTCGAGGTTTGCAGGCGAATTTCCTGGTTCAAGAATTTATCAAAGAAGCTGCGGGCACGGATATCCGCTGTTTGGTAATCGGCGGCAAAGTTGTCGCCTCAATGATGCGGCAAGCTGAAGAAGGGGAATTTAGAAGCAATTTGCACCGCGGCGGAGAAGCCCTGCCGGTCAAAATCAGCAAAGCCGAACGCGCTGTTGCCGTCAAAGCCGCCAAAGCCATCGGCCTCAATGTCGCGGGCGTTGATTTGTTGCGCTCAGATAGTGGACCCAAAGTGTTAGAGATTAATTCTTCGCCTGGACTGCAAGGCGTCGAGCGGGCAACCGGCATCAATGTCGCCGTTCAAATGATCAACTACATTGAAAAAAACGTACGACCCCGCTACCGCAATAAACGGACGACAAAAACTCAATCCAAGTGAATAATGCCGTCGGGCCTGAATGCTTTAAAAGCAAAGGCGAAAGTCACGTCATAGGGGAAATCTTTACCATCTTGGGTGACGATAACGTTGCCGACATCCCGTCCATTGGCAATTTTCTGGGTATCGTGGAGCGAGTTCTGCCCAGCAATCCAGATCATTTTTAATGTTACCCGGGTAACATTTACTTCAATTTCTTTCTTATTTTTCAACAGTTTAAGCGGCCAGGCTTCGTTGCCAATGACTATAACCCGGTCCATAGGTTTAAGCCTCGCCGGTAGCGGATAGCTGCTAAAGACGCGAGGTTCGGCGCGCTCCATATTCTGGTAAGGCGACATCCCATAGGGTCTGGCATTGACGTTTTCCGGGACTAACAATTTTCCTTTAGGCGCCCGCGCTTTAAACCGCGCCAAGCTCTCCAACCGCGCCGGCACCAATTTCATTTTCTGGCGGGTAAGATCTCCAATAATAGCTTCGCCGGTAAATTGCTGCCACCAACTGCCGGTTTGCTGATCATACATCACCATGTCGAAATGACGGATGCGCCCGGTGTTGCCGAAGCTCAACGTTCTGCCGTCAATGCGGCGGTCAAATACAACGCCGGAATTGCACAGCGGACAATAGGAGATCAGCACTGGCACACCACCGATGACCTCATTGACAATTTCATGCCATAGCAAAATGCGCAAAGGGTAAGCCCGGGCATCGCCTTTGATCACAATACTAAGCACCGGTTCCTGCGGCCCAAGATCCTTGTCATCCAGGGCGTTTATATATTTCGGATTATGGATCGGTGGAATTTGATCGCGCTTTGGACCATCGGTGACAATCTCATCAAACGTGATCGAGGATTTTTTAAAATTAGTTTCAGGAAACTCAACCAACCACGCAGGATCCGGCACACTTTGAGCGAAAGCACTAAGCGGAATAGCGAACAAAAATAAAGGTCCAAAACATGCGCATGACCTAAATGTCGGCCCCGCCCCATCAAATGGCAAATCACCGCTCGTTGATTTTGGGTCAATTTTGAGTGAACGAGGTGGGAAAATATTGCTATACTCAATTTAAGCACGGAGGATCAGACATGCATAAAACAGAATTACCGCAATACGCCATTGATGGCGCCCTAAGGCGGCGCGGCAAACTTCATCAGTTTGAAGAGATCGAGCCCGGCAAATCCGCTTTGGTTGTTATCGATATGCAAAATGCCTTTTTGCAAAAAGGCTCTCCTGCCGAAGTCCCTGTGGCACGCGAGATTGTGCCCAATATCAACAAATTGGCGGCCAGCTTTCGGGCCAACGGCGGCACAGTTGTCTGGGTGCAGATGACCCAGACCGAAGATAGCCTCGTTGATTGGTCGGTCTTTTATAGCGGTGTGAACAATCCAGAACGTGCAGGCCGGATGGTTGGCGTTTTGGCAGAAGGCAGTGAGGGACATGCGATCTGGCCTGAGTTGGACGTCGCGGAAGAAGATTTGATCGTCCTCAAAGATCGCTATAGTGCTTTTTTACCCGGCGCGTCAGATTTGGCTGAAATTCTCGAAGTCAAAGGCATTGATACGGTTGTCATTACCGGCACTTTAACAAATGTGTGTTCCGAATCCTCGGCCCGTGATGCCATGATGCTAAATTTCAAAACCTTCATAATTTCAGACGCCAATGCGGCCCCAACAGATGAAGAGCATATTGCCTCATTAGCCGCTCTTTTCCAGGTATTTAGCGATGTTTATGCCACCGATGAATTGATTGAAATGGTGGAAAAACATCAACAAAGTGGGACAGTTGCTGCTGAATAAACGTTAATGTGGGTTTACCTAGTTGCGATTTTTCTAAACCCTTGTAATATCTGTTGATTATACAATTTGTAGGGAGTGCTGAAGCCCGTGAATTACCGGTTATTAATTGCCTCGTTTATGCTCATCGCCGCCGTTTATAGTGGCGGAGCCGAGGCGGCGACAAAAGAGGACGCGACGAAATTCGTCTCTAATCTCAGCAGTCAGGCGCTTAAGACGTTAGGTGCAAATAACGTTCCCTTGAATCAAAAAGAAAAAAATGTGCGCGAGCTACTGTCGCACAATTTTGATCTTAATCTCATCGGTCGCTACGTTTTAGGTGCCGCCTGGCGAAAGGCTTCAGCAGATCAGCGCAGTCAATACCAGTCGCTGTTTAAGGAATTTGTTCTCCGCACTTATTCCAGGCGCTTTGGCGGCTATGCCGGCCAAGCTTTCACAGTCACCGGAGCCAAACCAATTGGTAAAAAAGACATCCTGGTATCGACTAAAATTGCCCGGCCAAGTGGACCGCCCATCTTGGCGGGCTGGCGGGTCCGGGAGAAAAATGGCGCGCATAAAATATTGGATGTCGTGGTTGCCGGTGTCAGTATGGTGGTCACGCAACGCTCTGAATTTCGGGCCGTTATTAGTAAACAAGGTGTCGGTGGTCTGATCGAAACCTTGCGTATGCAAGTCACTAAATTTTCAGCTCAAAGCAAATAGGACCTGATCTAATGTGTATCTTCATGAAAAAAGAAAATTCGCAGGGTCCAATTTCCCAAATCAATTTTTCCTTGCGAAAACTCACTTTAAGAAAGCCTCTCTTAAGCTTAGCAATTGTGAGCGGCCTGCTTCTGGCCAATTTAATTCAAACGCCTGCATTGGCAGATTTTGAAGCCGGATGGACGGCCTATCAAAATGGCAATTTTGCCAAAGCCCTGAAGGAATGGCGAGTCCTGGCTAAAAAAGGCGATGCCAAGGCGCAATTCAATTTAGGTGTCATGTATGACGAAGGTCGCGGCGTAAAAGAAGACCGCCAGAAGGCCATCAATTGGTGGGTTAAAGCGGCTGAGCGCAAAAATAAAGAGGCTCAGCACAATCTCGGTATGACCTATTTATTTGGCAGCGGCGTCAATATTGATTATGTGAAAGCCGTCAGCTGGCTCAAAAAAGCATCGAACCAAGGCTCTGCACGTTCGCAATATTCGCTGGGTAAAATGTATAGTGAAGGTCTCGGGGTCAAAAAAGACAAGACCGAAGCTTTCAATTGGATTATGCGGGCCGCTGAATCGGGTGTCTATCAGGCGCAATATAATCTCGGCAAAATATTCCGTGATGGCCGTGGTGTGGAGCGCGATGCAAAAAAAGCAGCCCAATGGTTCTTAGCGGCTGCCAAGCAAGGCTATGCCAAGGCGCAAAACCATATTGGCGTGCGTCTGGCGCGCGGTGAAGGCATTGCGAAAAATGAAGTTGAGGCCCTTAAATGGCTTATGCTTTCAGAAAAATCCGGCCATAAACTTGCCGGGCAAAACCGCAAAGCCTTGGCTGAATCGCTGGCTCCTGAAATTGTTGCAAAAGCCAAAAAATTGGCCGGCGAGTGGAAAGCCCCAAAATAACAAAAGCTGGCTAAAAGAAGCTTTCCATATACCAGTCAAAATCATCTTGCGACAAGGGGAAGCCGCCATCTGCGGTCGGCTTCAGAAGCTTACTGCCACTTACGCGACCAAGTTTCTGCTGAATCTGCACGGCCATCCCCATACTCAATCCAGCCTTCCAGACCAAAGCTGTAATCGCTTTAGCACTCCCTGTGTTGAGCATTTTAGAAACTGTTTCCTGGGTTAATTCTGACAGATTGATCAACGCATAACGAACATAGGCATTGTCACCTTCATCCAATGCCTTATCGACCCGCTCTTCATCTAAATCACCATTTTTAAAGTCTTCATTTGCGCGGTCAAGAGCGGGTACGATGTCATCGTCCTTGTCCTCCTTCAACTGACCTTTTTCAATTCGGCCGCGCACTGTCTTTCGGAGTTTTTCAACGACATCTTTTTGTCCGGTATTGCGCTCAATCAATGTCTCCATGAGGGACGCGCTGACAAAAGTAGCGATCCGCATAATCGTACGCACCGGTAGCCCATCCCGATATACCATCGCGTTGTGCCATTCTTTATTGTCGTCGGCCTCATCCGAAATTGTATCAAAGGTCTTATCACTGATCTTGGAGGTTTCATTCTCGATGATGGCTTTGGTCGCCTTTGTGTCTTTTTTGGCGACCACAGCATCAACCACCGGTTCGGTTACATTGCGGCGTCTGGCCACAGCGACCAGGGCGCGCCCCTTCATACCTCTGGCGATAATTTCCAATAAATCAGCCTCGCTCAGCAAGGGTGAATATTCGAGGATCGGAACCGAGACAATATCTTCTAAATCCTCGGCCAAATGTTGAACGATATTCTTTGGGACGTTTTTCTCACTTTTTAATTCTTCGGCGATAATCGCCCGCACCCGCGGCAATTCATCATTGGCCAGGATTTCCAGAACTTCGAGCGCCATCTCGGTCAATTGTTCACTTTCTTCGGCATCCAGTTCAGGAACCAAGCGGCCAATTTTCATCGCCAATTCGCAGCGAACTTCTTCATCCGGATCAGTGGAAAGAATGAGGTCGGCCTGCAGCGGCGTACCTCTGTTTTCCGCCACCTCGCGGCGCACTTCCGGTGCATCATCGGTCGCAAAATAATAGAGAATTTCGGGCTCTAGATCTTCGTGAGCCGCCAGTTTCTGACGTTCAGATACAGATCCGCGCGAGGCAATTTCTCGGGCCTTCTCGTAAGGCGGCTTATTGCCGATGCCTGGCTTCTTGCGCCGTTTTTTTGATTTTTTTCCGAATACCCAGTTCAACATGATTTTTTATACTTGATTGTTGCAGATGTATATTTCAAGCAGCTTATTTCGGTGTACCATAAACCAATCCGGGCACGTCGGCGAGAGATTCCATCACGTCGCGCTGATCGGAAAACGGCTCGGTCGCGATTGGCCAGCGATTGACCAAAGGCCGCATGAAATCAGGATGATAAACACTCCTGACTTCTTGCGTAAAATTTAAAATTTCCTCGCCACTGTCCGGGTCAAACGGGCCATCAAAAAAGAAAACCTGACCAGCCCCCTCACCCTGCAAAGAGCCCTGTTCAATGACGCGGTCCCGATAGGCGTTGTAGTTGGTGACGTAATAGGCGACATGATAACTGTATAGCTCATAGTCATCCAACTCGCGCTCACGGAAACGGACATATTGATGCGGCCCGAAGGTCACACTAAGCGTAGTCTCGCCATCAATCTCAAGATTCTCAGTTGGCGTATTTACCAGATCGCGATAAAACTTCTCTAATTGTACGGCCTTGCCGGGCTGGACGGGAATATCAACATAGGCCAGGCCTAAGGGTTTTAGAAAATCCAAACTGCCTGCCGCATGAAGCTTAAGAGCTACACCAAACGGGGAAACGATGCGCATCGTTGTGTCGTCTATAGGCGTCAACTCATACGGCGTGCCGTCAAATTTTCCAATCTCAGCAAGCCGTTCCAGCCGTGCCTTGATCACCGGTAAATCAGGGACAACCAGTCCAACCTCACCATAGAAAGGCGGTGTCGGATTTCCTCGCCTGGGCAGGTGGAACTGCTGCATCCCAATATTAACGCCCATATTGGTTTCATCGGTCCGGCGATAGGGATCACGGGTAAAACCCATCCCGTTAATAAAAAATATCGTGGCCAGATCGTGATCTGCACCCTCAAAATTAAAATGTTCTAAATGTAGAATGCCCTGAACATCCGGAAAATATTCGCGATTTATCATTTTTAACGTCTTTGCCACCTGTTTAAGATTGCAGAACAAGCCAACTTACAATTATTTCTTCATATAACTGTGAATTTACATTTATTTACAAATTCAGCCAGTCTCAATGGTTGAAAATTCAAAATTAAACACTAAATACAAGTTAATATTAGAGCAGTTGTTGTATATCATTATACTCAAGCTAGGCAAATAAAGAGGATTGTGGGGGACTACGTGGAGACCCAGAAAACAGTATTAGCAGTCGATGATGACCCAAATGTATTGGAGGTTGTCACAGATTGCCTGGAAACGGGTGGATACAATGTCATCACCAGCCCAAATGGTCAGCAAGCTCTAAGCCAATTGGAAAACAATAAAGTTGATCTTATTGTTGTCGATCTCGGCCTACCCGATATAGATGGATTGGAACTTACCCGTTCTTTCAAAATGAAATCAGATGCCGGCGTTATTATTCTCAGCGGTCGAGCCGATACGACTGAGAAGGTGGTTGGACTTGAGATTGGCGCTGATGACTATCTAACCAAGCCATTTGAGCCCCGAGAACTGCTGGCGAGAGCCCGCAGCGTCCTGCGTCGTGCCGAGGCGAGCGGCTCTCCTGCCAAAGCGGATGACGGTGAGAGCTATCAATTTGATGGCTGGAACCTAAATATCAGTCGCCGCGAGTTTTTTACGCCAGATGGTGACATGATTGAACTGACCAGTGGCGAATTTGATTTCCTAAAGGTCTTTGTCGAGCATCCCAATCGGATTTTGTCGCGCGATCAAATTCTTGATTTTGCTTATACCAATGACAGCCCCGCCTATGATCGCAGCGTAGACATCCGTATCGCTCGCTTGCGTAAAAAAATTGAGCGCGATCCGAAGGCGCCGCAATGGATCAAGACAGTTCGAAACGCCGGTTATATCTTTACCGCTGCCGTCTCTTCTGCAAATTAATACATTCAAATTATAGAATTTAAGCAGTCAAGGCGCGTTGGATTACGAGATTCAACTCAGACATTAGCCACGGCTTCATTACAATGGCGAAAAAGCCTAATTCTTTATAATTATCTTCGTTCACCCGGGCACTGAATCCGGTCGTCAGAATAATCGGAATTTCCGGCTTCAGCTTTTTAATTTCTCCAGCAAGTACATCACCGGTCATATTCGGCATGGCTTGATCGGTGATAACAAGATCAAAATCATCGATTGAGCTTTTCGCAAATTCCAGGGCGTCAATACCGTTCGTAAACGCCATTACGCTATAGCCCATTGTCTCCAGGCTTTCGATCGCAACTTCGGCATTTTCCTGGGCATCATCGACAAATAAAATTCGACTTCCGAACATCTCGGAATTTACATTCTCCACTTTATCGTGTTCTTCACTGACATCACTTATCGGAATATAAGCCGATAACATAAAGCCATTTGCCATATTTAGCTCAAATGTACCCTGATGTTCGACGAGGACTTTATAAATGGTCGCCATGCCAAGATTAGTTCCAAGACCTTTTCGACCGTCTGGATCTTCAACTCCTGACACCGGATCAACCAAATCGCTCAAATTATCGTCTGCCGCAAAACTCCCACTATCTCTGACAGACAGCCTGACATAACAACCCGATCTGATTACTTCACCCAAAATATTTTCTGCTGGGGACTCTATGTTGTCACCCTCAGCAAACACGACTTCATCAAGCGTTACTTGAATTTGACCGCCAGTTGCTGACAGTCGCAAGATCGCCTCGTCACAAAGATTTTCGATCATCTGATCAATTTGAACCTGGTTGGCATAAATCGGTGCGCTTTGAGGTGTGATATCGGCAATTATTTCAATTCCATCAGGCATCGTAGCTCGTAGAAGACTTATATTTTTTTCTAGTAATCTAGCCAGCTGAATATTTGACTTCAGATCATCCGACTCACGGCTGAAATCCAATATCTGACGCACCAACCGTTTAGCCAGGTTTGCCCCCTTGGCAATACGCACCAGTCTCTCGTAATTTCGATCTTCTGCATCAACATTATCCAGTGCAAGATTCGCATAGCCATAGATTGGCGTTAGAATATTGTTAAAATCATGCGCAATGCCGTCGACCAGTGATCCGATTGTTTTTAATCGGTCAACTTGGACCTGCTTGTGGATCAAGGGGGTCTTTTTTGGTACTTCTTGGAAAATTGCCAGGATATTGGAATTCTCCTCAAAGCTACTGGCGAGTGGTTCCAATAGCAATTCTCTGGCAACCTTGGCACCGTTTTTACACCGGAATTCAATTGTCTCCCGCCGGACTTCTTTCGACTTTGAACCCATGCTTAATCTGCTGGATTGACTGCCAATAATATCAAAATCCTGTCCCAGCAATTCTTCCATTTCATAGCCGAAGAACTGAACAAAGGCGGAATTGCAATTTTGAATTTTAAATTTTTTATCGAGCAACAACATTGGTGCCGAGAATTGAGCAAAAAAGTCTTCATTCTGATTCGTCAGAGACTTTGTTGATTCAATATTCGGATCGATGAGCTTAGCTTTGTTCATAACATTCAATTTTTTGACTATTCATTTTTGATTTTAAGAGAAAACGGCTAGATCTGGGTCAATACGAGATTGTTGAGATGATCGACCTTTGTGTTTAAATTGAGTCACAACCTCCGCATCAAATAATGGGACCGTAAACCAAAAAGTGACGCCTTTGCCGGGCTCACTATCAAAACCAATTTTGCCGCCCATGAGTTCAACAAATCGGCTGGTTACGGTCAATCCAATGCCAGTGCCCGAAATTTCACTCCCATCTTTGTTCAAACGATCGAAGGGTTCGAAAACTTTATCAAAATGCTCTTCAGCAATTCCGTCGCCAGAGTTAAAAATGGTAATTTTGACTTCTTTCTCGTCTTGCTTTTCCAGGTTTATAACAACCTTTCCATCACGCTCATTGTATTTAACGGCGTTAGAGAGAATGTTGATAAATATTTGGCGCAGTCGTGTCGCATCCGCCAGAACATGGGTTTCTTCGTACCGGTCAATATTGTTTTCGATCGTTAACTTATTGTCGTTCGCGAGCTGCGAAATAAGCTCAACAGCCCCTGTCGCAACAGCATTAATCGAAACGTCTTCAGGAGAAAAAGCTACTTTTCCTGCCTCAACGCGCGCCAATTCCAGAATTTCATCGACCAAGGAAAGCAGATGATTTCCGGCGTCAAAAACATTTTCAAGGTAATCTACCTGGGTTTCATTGAGTGGATTTCGAACATCCGTCAACAAGAACTCGGAGAACCCCAATATTGCATTCATCGGCGTTCTCAATTCGTGACTCATGCTCGACAAGAACTCTGACTTGGCCCGGTTGGCAGAATCCGCCGCCAACTTAGCAAGGCGAAGCTCATCCTCAGCCTGCTTGCGCTCAACGACACGCGAAATCTGAGTAGCCGCACTTTTTAGAACCTGAACAAAGGATTTATCGAGATTCATTGGTTCCGCCGAATAGAATACCAAGATAGAAACGATTTCATCCAACGCAATGACGGGAACAGCCAAAACACCTCGCACACCATCGATGGCCCGGAACGGCTCATTAAATGTTATTTCATTGTCCAGGAAGTCTTGAAACCAGGCGATTTGTTTCGACAGTGAAACCTTGGATATTAGGGCATTACTGCAGTGCAGTAATTTATCGACGCGTTTTGAATATATTTCAGGATTTGTGGCCGACATGGAGACATAGTGCGTCTTCGACATACTGAACTCAGCGGTCATAGAATCTCGGCGTTCAAAAAGAAAACCGGCGTGCCAGTTTTCGGATTCGCAAATTATCTCCAGACATTTGCTGATCGCTTGATCCGAACCCATGGCCTCATTCGCAGCTATCGCCGTCCGCCTCAGCAGCGAATATAAGCGGGCATTTTCCTCTCCAGCAATTTCGGCATTTCTGCGAACCGAAATATCTCGCAAGATAATAACCTGAATAACATCATCGGCATCGGCAAATTTCGAAACGGTTATTTCAGCCGGGAATTCAACACCGTCACGCCGAATCCCCGTTATTTCGCGGGGAATCAAAATTGGCGATTTTTCCGAATTCTGACTTTCAAATAATTCTCCGTAATGGTCCGTTGGCATCAATTTGCCGATATGCCGGCCGATTATTTCATCCGCACACCAGTTGAATATGGCCTCGGCACCCGAGTTATAAAAAATTATGCAGTTTTCTTTGTTTACAGCGACTATTGCATCGCTAGCTGCTTCGATTGTGAGCTGAAAAAAACGTACCGTGTCTTCAACTGTCCGTTTGATGAGCGAGCGATGGTTCATAGAATGGTGGAAGTTTTTACTGCCGTTTCGCTCAAAGAAATACTCATCTTTGAAACCTGCTATTTCTTGATGCAAATCGATCTTGCGTTCACTCATTTTGTCATCCCTTTGTCAGCGCCATCATTTTATGAACAGTGATGATTCAAAAATTAGGCAACCACCGGAATGAGTTCATCAAAACGCGCAATATCCATCAGGCGTTTAACCGGTCCTGAACGAGGAATACGCATGGCGATATTACAATCCTTCTTCTCAACCTCAGCCTGAACGCGGAGGAGCAATCCCAAGCCGGCTGAATCGACCAAATTTACGTCGTTGAGATCCAAAATAACGCTACCATGATCCTGTTGAGATAATTTTGAGATGATATTTTTAAAAGCACCATTATCCTCAAAAGTGACCCGTCCGGCCATTTGGATCTCGATTGCTTCTTCACTGTTTTTCAATGAATATTCCATGTCCTACCTCGCATATTTCCTTTTGAAGGTGTCAATTGCACCATTTCTTCCTAGAATATATAGGGGGCAAACATATCTGGTTGATTTCAGCCCAATTTCAATTTGTTTCAATATTTGTTAGGTTGAAATGAAGACTGGCGTACTCACCAAACGAACAAAGGATTTTACGGTATAATGTCAGACCAAGTTACACTTTTTCATAATCCAAAATGCAGCAAATCGCGGGCGACCCTTGAGCTCTTGCAGAACAAGGGTGTTGAGCCGCTTATAGTTGAATACCTGAAAACACCGCCAAATGTCGAAACGCTAGAAGACATCCTTGATCGGCTGGACATAAATCCGCGTGATCTCATGCGCAAGAAAGAAGAGCCCTATGGTGCCAACAACTTGGATGATGAGACATTGGAAAGTGCCGAGTTGATCCAGGCCATCATCGACAATCCAATTTTGATGGAGCGACCAATCGTGCTTGCCAAGGGTAAAGCCGCCATCGGCCGTCCGCCTGAATCAGTTCTGGATATTCTTTAGCTAGGTTGCCTGAAAAATATCAATAACGACCTTGCCGCGGGCGCGTTTAGACTCGACATATTCATGAGCCTCGACGAGTTGGTCCAACGGATAGACCCGATCCACGACCGGCTTAATTTTGCCCTGCTCAATGAGCCCGGCGATGGTCGCCAAGGCTTCAGCACTTGGATGCATAAAGGACCAGGCAAACTCGCGGCCCAGTTTCGCCTGCTCAGCCTTTCGAGCTGCCAGCTGTTCTTCATATATCCGACAGCCTTCGTCATAGCCGTGTTCATCGGTCAGGAGCATCAGCGGCGAGACGATCGAGACATATCTGGCACTGCCGTTTTCTTTTAGCGATGCCAATACAGCCGGCTCCATGTCATGACCCAGCATATCAAGTGCCACGTCATAATCCGTCAATTTCCCGTCAAAATCTTCTTGGGTGTAGTCGAGCACTTCATCTGCACCGAGTGCGCGCACCAGTTCCAAATTAGCCGTGCTGCACGTCGTCGCCACATGAGCCCCCCAGGCCTTCATCCATTGAATAGCCAGAACGCCAACACCGCCAGAGCCGCGTGGTAAAAACACTTTCTGGCCCGCTGTATCTGCCGCCGTCAATCCAGCGTGCTCCACCAACGCCGCCCAAGCGGTTAGCGTGACATAAGGAAAACACGCGGCTTCCAGGTGAGTAATATTTTTGGGCTTAAACGCCACAAAGTCTGCTTTGACGGTGACATAATCTGCACAGCCGCGATTATTGGGCGCGGCATAAACCTCGTCTCCGATGGCAAATGTCGTCACATCTTCGCCAACTTTCTCAACCACACCCGAGACATCGCGCCCCATGATAAGCGGCAACTCAAAGAGGCCGCGCGCCTTAAAGATATTGCGACCATAGCCGCCACGGATTGCACAATCGATATTGTTGACGGAACTGGCATGAATGCGAATGCGGATCTCATCGGCAGCTGGTTCCGGTAGCGGGGCATCTTGATTAAAAATCAACACATCACGGGCGGTGCCATATTCGTGCACTTCAACTGAACGCATGTTTTGATAGTCCCCTAAAGCTGATAAAGCGCCGGATCGCCTGGAAACTCGTGACCATCATCCACGCCGATTTCCAACTCAATAAGGTCGTTAAGTTGAGCATTAAGAGCCAGCAGAAGATCTTTGTCTACATCTCCGCCGCTCGCGAGATTATTCATTTCTTCCGGGTCGGCTTCTAAATCATATAGCTCAAGCTCGTTGTGAGCGATGAGCGTCTCCCAATCGTCCGGTCGATGATGCTCGGAGGGTTTGAAATAACGCGCAAATTTATAACGGCCCGTATGGATGCCTCTAAACAAGGCTGGATCACCGAGCGGCTGAGTTGGCTGATCCCACACTTTAGGGGGCGGTGGCGGCGGTGGGCCCTTTGGTGGAGCAAGCCGGTCGAGTAAGAATTTACGTGCGGCGTCCGCATCAAAGGACAGCATGAGCACGCCAAAATACATTAAAATACCCCGCTCCTGGCGCTCGGTAGAGCTATTGCTTTGCAAGGTGGGCGTCAGATCAACGCCTTTGAGGTCTGGAAAGCTGGCCGCGATCTGATCCTTATCCAACCCCGCCAGAGACAACAATGTCGGGGCAACATCCAACGCTGAGCCCAACGCATCTGTCGTTTGACCCCCTGCAATATCGGGATGAACGACGGTAAAGGGGACGCGCAGATTTTCCTTATACATCATCGGGCCTTTTTGCGTCATGCCATGCGCGCCGGCCATCTCGCCGTGATCAGACGTATAGATGATGATGGTATTATCCGCCTGCCCGCTTTGATCCAGCGCATCCAGCACGGTGCCCAGATGGCGATCAACATCGCGGATACAATTGAAATAATAAGACCGAAACCGCTGCCAAGCCTCTCGATCATCGCGCAAGGGGCCGCCAAAGAAGTAATCGTTGAACAACTGGAAATTGCGCTGCGCCCACGGCTTGGCGCTCAAATCATCTTCAAAGCTTTCTGGCAGCGGCACATCCCAATCGAGATCATAAGGCGGACCTGCGGGCGCTGGTTTAAGCGTTGAGATGAGCCCCGGATGAATACGCTTTTGCTCCATATCTCCGGTCGCATCAAAAAACATAATATCGTGCGGATTGATAAAATTCACGGCCAGCAGCCAGGGCTGGTCTTTGGCTACATTCGGCCCCTTATTCGCCAGCCAATCGGCAGCCTCACTGGCAATCACACCGTCCCGCCGAAAACCATCCCAGCTTTCCCCCCAATGATCGCCGTCAGCGCTGTAGTCGGAAAAGCCGTATTTCTCCAACGCGTCCTTGGTATTCGGCATAACAATTGGATTTTTACGTGGCGGCAAATCAGCACCGCCCAGATGCCATTTCCCCTTATAGGCCGTATAGTAACCAGCTTCCCGCATCATGTGGCCGATGGTTTTTACATCCAACGGCATCTCGCGCTGGGGCGGTGCATCGGTATTGGCGATGATGCCGGTTTTGCTGGTATGCTGCCCGGAATAAATCACCGAGCGCGATGGCGTACAAGGAGCCGTCGTCACATGATAATTTAAAAACTCAGTTCCCTTGTCACGCAATCGATCATGCGCCGGCAGCTCCAACTTTTTGGGTAAATCTGGGCGGGCGCATTCTTGATCAGTGACAAGGAAAAGAATATTTGGCTGATTTACGGTCATCAATTATGATCACATGACGAGATAGAAAAAGAAAGTGGGGAAATTAAATGGCCATTGTTGTTAAACCAGCCGTTGAACGGGGCAAAATAGCGCCTTTTAAGATGGGTCATGTCGCCCTCAAAGTCCGCAATCTTCAAGAAATGATCAAGTGGTATGGCACCGTCTTAGAGGCTGAAATTTCCTACGCCAATGATGACGTTGCTTTCATGGCTTATGATGATGAACACCACCGCATTGCCCTGGTAAAGCTCCCGGAATTGGAGCTGCCGGCGGAGAATGCCACCGGCATGGATCATTGTTCTTTTTCCTATAAGGATCTCGGCGAATTATTGGCATCCTATAAGCGCATTAAGGCAACTGGAATTGAGCCTTTCTGGTGCATCATCCACGGTCCTTCGACATCGATGTATTACAAAGACCCGGATGGCAATAAGATCGAGCTGATGATCGACAATTTTGAAACTCAGCAAGAGCTCGTCGACTTCTTTGATGGCGGTGCTTACGAAGAAAACTTCATGGGCATCATGTTTGACCCCGATGAAATGGCGGAGAAATTCGATGCTGGCGTGCCGGCCAAAGAGCTCACCAAACGCGGCACGCTACCGGACGGCATGTCGCCTTGGGATATGCTGAGGAGCTAGAGATGTCCGTCGCGGTTTTCGTATAATTTGTCATCCGCATAGCCCATGGTCTCGGGTTTACCTTTGCCGAGCATGACCTGAAAATAAACCGGCTCCAGACTATCATTATCGTAACCATGGATGACACCAGGCGGGCATGACACACATTCCCAAGGACCAAGTTTGCGATAGAGACGCCTGCCGGTGTCCTCTTCTTCGAAAAACACGGTTAAATGCCCACGGAGGACAAAAAATACTTCCTCAACTTCATGAGTGTGCGCCGCATTGCCTTCGCCGGGATTAACGAACATTATGCTGAGCGTAAAAGAGCCACCTTTGATGACGTCCGGATCGTCATGTTTGCCAGACCCGCCGCCGCCAATAAAACGATGTTGCGCCCGCCGGTAGCCATCTAATTTGGCATCCTCAAAGGCTTCCCAATCAGCCGTTATATCGCCAAATTTTCTAACATAGGTTTCAGCAATTTCATCAATTGATGTGTCTTGCAGTTCAGCAGGTCTTGGATGTCTTGCCGTTGTCATGATTCAGTCTCTCTCTTTTCTGTGTTTTAAATCGGCTCGTTGATGACTTTATTCTCAATCGCACCGATATTCTCGATCTCAATGCGGACGGTCTCGCCAGCTTTTAAAAAGTTCTGCGGTTCAGCCAGTGCCCCGACGCCAGCCGGTGTGCCGGTCGCCAAAATATCGCCGGGCTCCAAGGTCATCACGGTTGAGAGGTAGGAGATCTGCTCATAACAATTGAAAATCATCTCACCTGTATTGCCTTTTTGACGAACATCGCCATCAACCGTCGTTGAAATCGCAAGGTTAAGCGGATCGCCTACCTCGTCGGGTGTCACAATCCACGGGCCGACCGGGCCATGGGTGTCCCAGGACTTGCCCAAGGTCGCCGTCGGCGAGCGCATTTGCCAATCCCGAATGCTGACGTCATTGGTCACCGTAAAGCCGGCGATCACATTGACCGCGTCTTCGACCGAGACACGACGACAGCGGGTGCCGATCACGACACCTAATTCGCATTCATAGTCCAACTCGGAAGATTCTTTGGGCAGATAAATTTCATCATAGGGTCCATTGAGGCAGGAGACCTGTTTATTGAACCAGATCTGGGATTCCGGCTTGGTCATTCCGAGTTTGGCGACCTCTTCGAGATGCGACTCATAGTTCAAGCCAATGGCGAGGTACTTTTCAGCATTTGGTACCGGCGTCTCTAACCGAACATCTGAAAGCTTAAAGGTTCTGCCCGTGGCCCGGGCGGCTTTTTCTAAAGCAACTTCCCCAGCCCTTAGAAAAGTCTTCATATCGGTCGGCAAATCCGGTGCAGCAGCAGAAAGGTCGAGAATTTCCTCGCCTGTCACCACGCCCACGCGCGTCATTCCGCCCTGCGTAAATGTTGCTAATTTCATAGTTTCTCCCCTTAACCGTCTGCTTTGAATGTAAGGTCGAGGCGGCGTTCCAGAAAGCGCCATTCCCCCGCCTCATTCTTCTCGAAAGTCTCGTAAGAATCGCCCACCACATAGGTCTCGGGCTGGACTGGTTTTTCACCAGAGCCAATATACGTAGTCGCCGTCACGACGAGTTCAATGCGGTCGCTTTCAACTTTAAGAATTTTCATATTGGCCCAAAGGTGGCGCGAAAGCCGATCTGTCTGTTGCGCCCGGCCTTCAAATAGCTCGATCAGATTGTCTTTGCCTTCAACATCCATGCCTGGAGCAGAAATGCGACCGTCATCGGTAAAAAGGCCGGGAATTTTTCCCGCCTCACCGTGATCGGCATACCAACAAAAAGCCGTGATGAGATCGCCGAGCTCCTGACGCAGTTCCGAGCTAATATTATCGGCCAAAATACCCTCCCCTGACAGTTTGGCCCAACATGACATGTCCGTAGCGATTAGACCATCGACATCAGCAAATTTTAGACAAAAAAATAGGGCTACCTGCTTAGGCCAGCCCTATTTGAATTAATGCTTAAATTTTATTCAGAAATGGAAATAGTTTGTGCCGCCATCTTGCCATTTCGGCCTTCAGCCAATTCGTAATCGACCTTTTGACCTTCATCCAAGCTCGTCAGCCCGGACTGCTCAACTGCAGAAATATGGACAAATGCATCATCACCGCCATCGTCAGGCATGATGAATCCATATCCTTTTTGCAAATTGAACCATTTTACTGTCCCCTTAGGCATCGAATTACCTCCTCAAACTGGGATTACTAATGTTAACTCCCCGGCCAAGACCGGGTTTTAAACTAATCCAATTTTGTAGAAGATTCGCATGCCCCTCTGGTGAAAGTTCGCTACAAACTGAACAAAGCCGGAATAGATTACCTTTTGTTTACAATGGATTGAAAAAAATCTCAACGGTGAAACAGCTTTTTTGGCATTTTTTGATTATTTTAGATTGTTCTAAAATATAGCCTATTTTGGTCAATTTTTAGCTTTTTCGAGCGATCTTTCCAGCTGTCTTTTAGGCACATGCCCACCATGTTTTACCTTAGGGTCGTCCGGCAGAGGGCTCTTGTTGTTTTGGATCGCTTTGCTATCTGCGGCATCAAAATAGCTCAGAATATTCTCACCTTTAATGGTGACCCGATCGAGCTTACGACGCTGTGGAAAATAGTCGTGAACGGCGTAATGCTGAGTTGAGCGATTGTCCCAAACTACCACCGTATCAACGGCCCAATGATGACGGTATTGGAACTCGGGAATTTTGGATTGCTCAAACAATTGATCGAGCAAACTGCGGCTCTCAACTTCACTCATCCCCTTGATTTTAATAGAAAATTGCGGGTTTACGAAAAGCACCGGCTTGCCGGATATAGGATGCTTGCTCACCACGGGATGTGTCACAGTTGGGTAACGATCCTCGAAATAGCGCAAATCTTCTTTGCTCTTCGCATCATTGCCAAACAAAGCTCGAAAAGGCTTAAAATCATGCACGCATTCGAGGCCCGTAATGAAGTTTTTCATACGGTCGCTGAGCCCTTCATAAGCCGACGTCATGCTGGCAAACATGGTATCGCCACCGACCTCCGGAATAACCAAACCATGTAGCATGGTGGCCTTTGGCGGATCGGCCCGAAACGTCTCATCGCTGTGCCAACAATCGGTCGAAAAAGGCGGATTATCGGCATCATTATCAAACATAATTAATTCGGGCGTATCATCACTATTTGGTGAAAAAGGATGAACACTGAGCTCACCGAACTTCTTGGCAAATTCGATCTGCTGCTCCGACGTAATCGGCTGATTCAGAAAAACGATGAGTTCATGTTCGACAAAAGCGTCTTCAATAACTTTGAAAGTCGCGGCATCCACTGGTTGGGTCAGATCGACACCTTGGATCTCCGCTCCGAGATGGGCACCCTTTTGGATGACTTTTACGTTTTTGGCTGAATTTGTCATGTCCCTACTTCCTTTGACTACTTTTTAATAATTCGAATGAATTTTTAAGGAGAATAAAGCGAACTTTGATTATTTAGCAAATTCATATAATATATATTCTATTATGAATGATATTAATTTAAGAAATATCGATTTAAACTTACTCACGATTTTCCAGGCGATCTATGCAGATGGCCAAACCACTAAAGCCGCAGCCACTTTAGGCCTCACTCAGCCAGCGGTAAGCCATGCGCTATCAAGGCTGCGTGACATGTTTGATGATCGACTTTTTACCCGCTCTCGGTCGGGAATGGAGCCGACCCCACGCGCTCATGAAATTTCCCACCAAGTCAGCAAAATTCTTGATGAAATTCGGAATGTCGTGACAGGTGACAGTGAGTTTGACCCGACGAAAATCGAGCGCGAAATACGAGTTGGCATGTTGGATTACGGGATGACATTTTTCGCCCCAGAGATAGCAAAAATTCTATCAGCGGAAGCGCCCGGGGTAACTATGAATTGTCAACAAATCCAAATTGAAACGGCAATTGAGAGACTGGATCGAGGCAGCCTTGACCTAGCGTTGGCGCCGTTCGGGACGTTGCCCGCCCGCATTCACCGGAAAGTTCTTATGCATGAGAAATATTTTGTCGCAGCCCGCAAAAATCATCCAAAAATAAAAGCTGGGCTCACATCAGAAATTTATGCCGATCTCCAACATGTCTATATCTCAACCACCCAAGAGATTGCCGATCTTGTAGATTATGAGCTCCAAAGTTCCAACATTATGCGTAAGATTGGCTTGTCGGTGCCGCACTATTCTGCTGCATTATTTGCCGTTTCGAAAAGTGATTTCATCGCCACTATTCCCAAGGGACCCGCAGAGCTTTATCAAGATATCTGCGGGTTAGAACTTTATGAGCCACCCACGAAATTGGCGCCTCGGGTTATTTCACTTGTTCGCCACCAACGCCATATCAATGATCAACTAATCAATTGGCTATGGGACAAATTCGACGACTTGGTTGAAACGAGTTAACGGCTCAACTCGATATCATCATCGCGCAGCAAAATATAGATCGCGGGGATCACCAAAAGTGTGAGCGCTGTCGATGAGGCCAGACCAAATAGCATGGAAATCGCCAATCCCTGGAAAATCGGATCAAGCAAGATAAAGACAGCGCCGACCATCGCGGCAATCGCGGTTAAGAAGATCGGTTTAAAGCGAATGGTGCCAGCTTCGAGCAAACTATCTCTCAGCGCTTTACCCTCTGCTTGGCGACCGCGGATAAAATCGACCAGCAATATTGAATTGCGCACCACAATGCCGGCGAGCGCGATGAAGCCAATCATCGAGGTTGCCGAAAAGGGTGCATTGAACAACCAGTGACCGAGAACAACACCGACCAAGGTAAGCGGCACCGGCATCAAAATCACCAAAGGTAGCCGAAAGCTCTTAAATTGAGCGACGACCAACAGATAAATTCCCAATAAGGCAACCGCAAAGGCCATTCCCATATCGCGGAACGTTGTATAGGTAATCTCCCATTCGCCGTCCCATAAGACGGATACTACGGATTCATCTTCCGGCTGACCCCGGTAACGCACATCGACCTTAGCCGCTCCGGTATCGAGTTTCTTGAGAGCCTCTTCGACAGCCAGCATGCCATAAACCGGTGCCTCAAAGCTGCCGGCCAATTCTGCCATCACCATCTCAGCGAACCGGCCGTCGCGGCGGAAAATTGGAAAAGACGCCTTCTCATAGCTGAGTTGCACCAGATCGCCCAACTCAACGACACCTTTTTTCGCTGGTACTGGCGTCGACAACAGACGTTCACCTGGAAATAGACCGGATTTTGGCAATTTTACCGCGATCTCAATTGGATTGGCGCCAGATCCCCGATGGGAATAGCCAACGCTTACGCCGCCGATTAGCGCCTTGATTGTGTCATAGACGTCGATTTCCTCGACACCATGGAACTCCAGATTCTCATTATCGATTTTTATTCTCAAGCGATCCGAAGGTTGGCCGATGGTATCGTCGATATCGACGACAAATTCAACGTTTCTGAAGGCCTGTTTCACCAAAGCCACAGCCCGGTGACGGCTTTCACTATCGGGACCATAAACTTCCGCCAGCAATGTCGCGAGAACAGGTGGTCCAGGCGGCACTTCGACAACTTTAAGAACTGTGCCGGTCGGGCGATCTATGCTTTTGAGGAGGTCGCGCACTTCTAAAGCGATTGCGTGGCTCTGCCGCCCGCGCTGCTCTTTCGGCAACAAATTAACCTGGAGGTCACCAAGCTCAGGCTTGCTCCGTAAATAGGAATGGCGAACAAGACCGTTAAAACCAAACGGTGCAGATGTGCCGGCATAAAGCTGAACATTGGCCAATTCCGGCAACGCCTTTAACTTTTTGGTCGCTGCCAGCAACACGCGCTCGGTATCTTCTAATGCACTGCCTTCAGGCAGATCGACGACAACTTGCAGTTCCGACTTATCATCGAAGGGCAGCAGCTTTACCGTCACGTCTTTGGTCGCAAACAATATAAAGGAAGCCATCGTGGCGACACCAACAGCGATCAAGAAAATCATAGAACGGCGGCGGCCCTGCAATAACGGGATGGCCACAGCACGGTAAATTCTTCCCAAAACACCACCGTGATCGTCATGCCCAGAGGAAGCGCTGTCGGAGGCGCCGTCAGAAGCACTCGTCCGCGCTTTCAATTTCACCAAAAGCCACGGCGTTATGATGACGGCAACAAAAAAGGAAAACAGCATCGCCGCCGACGCATTGGCGGGGATCGGGCTCATATAGGGGCCCATCAATCCAGAAACAAACATCATCGGCAAAAGCGCCGCGACGATTGTCAATGTCGCGATAATGGTTGGATTACCAACCTCGGCAACCGCTTCAACTGCCGCCTGAATAGGACTTCGGTCGTCCTTCATCTGCCAATGGCGCACAATATTTTCAATCACGACAATGGCGTCATCAACTAAGATACCGATCGAGAAAATCAGGGCAAAAAGGCTTACCCGGTTTATCGTAAAGCCCATCAGCCAGGAGAGAAAGAAGGTAAACAAAATAGTTGCCGGGATCACAACCAGAACAACCGCGCCTTCACGCCAACCGATAAACAACGCAATGATCAAAACAATGGTAATCGTCGCCGCAACCAGATGAAACAGCAATTCATTGGCTTTGTGTTTCGCTGTCTCACCGTAGTTTCGGGTAATCGCGACATCGATATTTTCCGGCAATAATTTGCCGCGCACATCTGCCAAGCGTTCGAGGACATTTTCAGCCACCGTCACCGCATTGGCGCCTTGGCGCTTGGCAAAGGCAATGCTGACAGCAGGCCGCACTTGAAAATTTTCTTTATTCTTTTCTGGCTCAAATTGCCAAACCCGGCTGTCTTCATTGCGGGCCCCAATAACGATATCGGCGACGTCCTTTACATAAACCGGACGACCATCATATGTCGTGATCAGGAGTTGTCCGATATCGGCAATTCCTTGCAGGGTTTGACCGGTAACAACGGGAAGGGTTTTACCGGCTTTGCTGAAATTACCAGCGAGTAACGACCGGTTCGCCGCCCCGACCTTTGTAACCAATTGGTTGAGCGTAACGCCGAAAAGCGTCAACTTCTCTGGATCAGGCTCGATGCGAATTTGATCGGGACTACCTCCGACTATGTAGGTCAGGCCAACGTCATCAACTTTTACCAGTTCATGCTGCAATTCATCCGCCAAGCGAAAGAGCTGGCGTGAATCTATATCACTTTGGTCATTCGATTTCGGCGACAACGTCATCACTAAAATAGCAACATCGTTGATACCGCGGCCAATAATATGCGGCTCCGGCACGCCGATCGGGATTTTGTCCATATTGGCGCGTATTTTTTCGTGTACCTTAAAGACAGCCCGGTCCTGATCTGTGCCAACCAAAAAACGAGCGGTCACCAGCACCTGATCATCATCGGTTTGGGAATAGACGTGCTCAACGCCTTCAATCCCTTTTACAATGTCTTCAAGTGGCTCGGTCACAAGCTCAACGGCATCAACAGCTTTCAAACCATCGACCCTAATCATTATATCCACCATCGGCACAGAGATCTGCGGCTCTTCTTCGCGTGGCATAACAATGAGCGCAATCGCACCAACCGCAATCGTCGCCAACAATAAAAGAGGCGTCAGCGGCGAGCTGATAAACAGCCGCGTAAGGTTTCCTGAGATGCCTAACTTCATGGTGTCACCAGGATATCGCCGGCTTTAAGACCGGACAGCACCTCGACGGCACCTTCTTTAACCGGCAAGCCCAAGCGCAAGATAACCTCACCACCACTTTTCAATTTGGCAAAAGTGATGCCGTAGCGTTTAAAAAAGAACCGCTCCGGGGCGCTGATGATGGTCCGGGAGCCCGTTGCGATATGAACGCGCGTGCGTTCGCCAACAAAATAACTACCGAGGCCAGTGACTTTAACGTCAGCTATCACCCGGCCTTGTTCCATTTCAGGATAGACCTGCTGGACACGCGCATCGGCCAGTTTATTAGTGGACAGCTTACCACGCTGACCAACTTGAACTTTGTCACCTACTTCCAAAAAACGAGCATGACGTTCAGGCAGCCGCAAGCGCAGGATATAACTATCCTTGGCAATAACCGCAATTGTCTCGCCTGGCAAAATGACGCTGCCATTGGTAATTGCGACAGACAACACGCGGCCCGATGCCGGGGCCAAAACTCCGCCATCTTTAATTTGTTGATTTACGATAGACCTCTCCGCGTTCAGCGAAGCGATTTCACTTTTAACGATATCGAGTTTCGTCTCTGAGACATCCAGCCGCGACTGACTGGCCGCACCGGTTCGCCGTAATGATTTAATGCGTTTCAAATCGGTTTCAGCCAGTTTGCGCTGCGCAACCAAGGAGCTCAGCTTGGCATTCAGGGAGGTTAATTTAAGCGGTAGCTTTTTATCACTGATGACGGCGATTTTTTGGCCGGCGGTAACTTCTGCGCCCTCATCTATGGTGAGCGCGCCGATGGTACCGCCGATACGTGCCCTGGCCAAAATGCGATCAACACTTTCGACCGTAGCGAACACGGCCTTTTGGTCTTTGATGTCGTGGGCTTTTACTTCAAATTCTTCGGCCGATAGATCGGTGAGGGGCATTAAGAACAATGCCAGCACCAACCCAATTTTAATCTTTACACTTTTCATCATTTTCGCTACCGCTGTTAAAAAAAATTACTCGAAGGCAACGCCTTTTTTGACGCCCGCTTTGCTGAGGAACATCACCATCGGACACCAGCCGCTAAAGCTCGCTTGCAGCATATTTGCGCCAACGAAACCCGTAAAGAAGAGCCAGTAAGGGCTGTGGTAATGTGACAATGCAATACTCGCGATAATGAACGTTCCGGCAATAGCTAAAATTAATCGATCCATGGACATTTTCATTTCTCCTGGTTGGTTAGAGTTTTTATATTTCTGCAATTACGTCTTTAAGTAGGCTTTGAACCTGTTGAGCAATTTCGCCCAGTTCCGGATTTTCAATCGCCTGCATTGAGGCCATTGGATCAACGGCGGTCACTTCAATTGTATTTTCATCAGCCTGCTCGACGATTACATTGCACGGCAACATGACGCCGATCTTGCTCTCGGCAGTGAGGGCTTGGTGGGCGAATTTCGGATTGCAGGCACCGAGGATTGTGTAAGGTTTGAAGTCCACATCAATTTTTTTCTTCAATGTTTCCTTAACATCGATCCGTGTCAGCACGCCAAAGCCTTTCTGGCTAAGCACTTCCGTTGCACGTTCAATCGCGCCATCAAAATCTGTATCTACTTGTTTGGTGAAATGATAAGTCATTTGTATTTGCCTTTAATTTGAAGAATGTTTCTTAGCTGTTCCGCAAAATTGCGTGTAAATAAACTCCATGAGTTGGCGGACATCATCGCGGATCAAAGAATAATATATCGTCTGAGCCTCACGGCGGGTCGTAACCAGGCCGTCTTTACGTAGCAAAGACAGTTGTTGCGACGTGGTTGCGTCGCGTAAGCCGAGATTCCGGGCAATTTCACCCACCGACATCTCACCCCCGACCAATTGGCAGAGGATGAGCAAACGCCGTTCATTAGCGAGCACCTTTAAGAGGTCACTCACATCTGCTGCCGTTTCTTCCATCGCTTTAATATCCATATTTTCGTATATATGGATATTAAGATATATAGTCAAGTTATAATTTTATATAAATTCTTCGTGACTTGTTCACCGATCACTAAATTAAAGCTGGGTTTTACAGTACATGTTATGTAATATGCGCTCATAAATGGAACAAATAAAATTCGCAGGAGAACTTTAAATTATGGAAAATGAAACACTCGAAAATGCAAAGTCGATGTCGATTATTTGCACCAAGGGTACTTTGGATTGGGCTTACCCGCCTTTCATTCTCGCGACCACGGCTGCTGCCATGGACGTTAAAGTCTCAATGTTTTTCACCTTCTATGGCCTTCAACTTTTGAAAAAGAAAGTGGATCATTTACAGATTTCTACCCTCGGCAATCCGGGTATGGAAATGCCGATGATGGGCATGCATATGACCATGCCGAACATCATGTCGGCCATTCCGGGTGTTGATGCCATGTGCACGACCATGATGAAAAATCTCATCAAGAAAAAAGGCGTTGCTTCAATTGAAGAATTGCGGGAAGCAGCTGTTGATTTAGATGTCGAGATGATCGGCTGTGAGATGACCATGGGTCTCTTCGAAATGGGAAGAGAAGATCTGATGGACGGCCTCAAATACGGCGGCGCAGCGACCTATATGGAAAATGCTCTGAAATCAGACATCAATCTCTACATCTAAGCATTTTTAAGACGACACTTTTACAAAGACAGTTAAGGCGCGTCAGGTAAGCTAACCTGATAGCCTTCACTGTCTTTTGTCGTTTCTGCATGAGCCATCAAATTCGCCATCAAGCTCATTGACGTATCAATCACCCAGCGGATTTGTGCTTCCCCTTTATCATTATCAGCTGCAATCACTTCCGGAAGAATATGCTGCTGGAGAAACCCCGCCACACCGGCCAGCGCACGCCCCGTCACGCGTAGCTTATCGGCGGCGACGAAAAAATTATCCCCCGCCTCTAGAGCTCCAGCCACCCGGTCGAGCTCTGCCATCATTTCTTCGATCTCAGGCGTCTCACGCTCGGTTTTTTGGGCCGCAAACCGGAGATAACCGGCATAGAAGTTGTAATCACTCATCAGAGATGTCTTTATTCAAATTCAGAACGATCCCATAGATAGCATAAGAGATAACATTCGAAAATCATGTTAGAAATTTATGTCGATGCCGATGCCTGCCCGGTCAAAGATGAAGTGCTTAAAGTTGCCACGCGCCATAGCCTCAAAGTCTTTATGGTGAGCGATGGTGGCATCCGCCCCTACCCTTCGCCTTTGGTTGAGCTGGTTATTATTGAACAGGGCGCAGATGCGGCTGACGACTGGATTGCCGAACATATTGGCAATGGCGACATCACGATCACCAGCGATATCCCCTTGGCGGCGCGCTGCCTTGAAAAAGGAGCGGCGGCTCTCAAACCCAACGGCGAGGCATTTACCGAGAACTCCATCGGCATGGCGCTGGCAACCCGCGAGCTAATGCAGGGCTTGCGCGAAACTGGCGAAATCACTGGCGGCCCACGCCCCTTCTCCAAACGCGACCGCTCCGAATTCTTAAACGCGTTGGAAGTCACCGTTCAAAGCGCCAAAAAGCTAACAAAATAGTTCGGTAAACGACTCCGGATTCAAAAATTTACTATTTGAAGAATGATGCAGGAAGAGAGCTTACAACGTTGCGTGGCGTAGGATGACGATAAAGATAACCATCAAAGTGGCATTGAAAAACACCGAATAAGGCGTCCATTTCCAACCAATAATATGCGATGGCACGCCGGTAAATCTCGACATAAACAAGGTCGTGCCGGAGTAAGGTGAGATCATTGTAGTCAAGCCCCAACAGCCGAGATAGACCAAGCCCAGAACCCAGTCGCGCATGCCCAAAACTTCCGGTGGTAAAATCGCGCTTAGGGTCAATACAATGATCACCGGGTGCAAACCCAATAGACCGCCGACGAGGAAGATCAATGTTAAGCTAATGATGCGGGCATCAATCCAAGGCAGAAACATGTCTAGTTGAGCTGTCAGATTCTCGGTCGGAATGACGCTGGCGATACCGATACCAAACACATTGGCCGCAACAAACATCAGCGCTTCATTTCTAAGACTAGCCAGACCCGATATGACTTTATGCGCCATTGAGCCGATGCGCCGATAGGCATCTTTCTTAAAATCTCCAAGGGTAACATACCAAACAAAGGCGAATGGCGGGCAGACAATGCCGAGCGCAATTGGAATGCTGACTTGAGTTACGCGCAAAGTCAGCATAACCAATCCGATGAGGGACAATAAAAGCATCGCGGTTTTAAAAATCCGAATGGGCGGCCCTGCAGTTGTCCTGCTGACATCCTTTATCGCTCCCGTCGATTTTTTTCTCGGATAGCGAAAACGATCAAACAGCCAGCCCCCTGATATCATCACCACCGCCATACCGCCGCCCTGCAGGGCCACGTCCGACCAGGAAATTGTTGGAATGGCGACCAAGACGACGATCATGCCTATATAAAACGGCGACCAGGCTGAGGCGCTGGTAAAGCCGTGCATGATGGCGACGCTCAACCGACGATGCAGCACTTCGTCGGAGCGATCTTGCAACAGCGGGACCAGCAAGCCGACCGCAGCAACATTGAGGACCGCTCCCAAGATATGCACGCCGACCGACAATCCTAAAAACCGCCGACCGGGCGGCTGGTTCATAATCGCATCGCGGGCTGATTTTAGAGACGGGCTTTGACCAACCGGTAATTGAACCCAAGCAACAGCGAAAAACAGCAGCAGAAAAATGCGCGCACGCCAAACACCTTCGATCAGGACTTCGAGAAATTGACCGCTCGCAAAAGCTGCCAGCAAACCGACAGCCAACAGCACCGTACCAGCCATCCGCTGCTTGATCGGGATTGTCGTATATTGCAAAGCGAGATAGAGCAGAATCAGCGCAATGGTCAGAAGCTTAAGGGTGCTAAGAGCCGAACTGTCTACAAAAGCACTAATAATCGCCAAAAGACAGACGCTGAAATATATCCAGGCGGAGGGTGTCAGGCGTTCCGAGCTCAATTAAATAATCCAAAATAAGTATTGATGGCAGGCATGTGATCAGTTTCTATAGTCCCGGCGAGATTGCAAGTCCGATCACCTAAAATGAGAATAGGAGTTCCAAATGGCGAAAACTACTGGCGGCTGCCTCTGTGGCAACATTCGATATGAAATTGAAGGAGAGCCTTTTCGCATGGTGAATTGCCATTGCGACGACTGCCGCAAAGTAACTGGCTCGGCTTACGCCACGAACCTTTTTTTCCAGGAAGATCAGATCACCTTGCTGCAAGGCACGCCGAAGCGCTTTGAACATGTCGCCGATAGCGGTAATTCCATGTTCAAAGAATTTTGCGACACCTGCGGCTCGCAGGTTTTTGGCGGCGGCGCTATACGACCGGGCGTTAAAAGCGTCAAAGTCGGCAGCATCGATGATGCGAGCTTTGTTGAGCCGACTGCCAATCTCTATATCTCGCATGCCCTAACGTGTACGCATGTCGACGAGGATCTCGATAATTTTGAACAAATGCCGCCGCCAGCGTGAGGGCCCATTTCATTTAAACCAACATTACCAGAGTAATTGGATTTGTCTTCAGCCAATACCAACAGTCCCTCATCCGTAGAATCCGGCGCAGATTCTGGCCTGGGTTTATTTGAGCGCTGGCTATCGATTTGGGTTGCCAGTGCTATCGTTATTGGGATTGGCTTGGGCAGATTTCTGCCTGATCTATTTCAATTTCTAGCAGCCCTTGAATACGCCAATGTTAATTTCGTTGTTGCCGTTCTTATCTGGGTGATGATCTACCCGATGATGGTAAATGTTGATTTTGCCAGCCTCTCCCATATTGGTGAACGGCCGAAAGGGCTCATCGTCACCTTAGTCGTCAACTGGCTCATTAAACCCTTCACCATGGCGGCACTCGGCGTTCTGTTCTTTGATTTTGTCTTCAAAGACCTGATCAATCCGGTGGATGCCAAACAATATATTGCGGGATTGATCCTCTTAGGCGCGGCACCTTGTACGGCGATGGTGTTTGTGTGGAGCCAATTAACCAAAGGTGATGCAACATATACGTTGGTTCAGGTGTCGGTAAACGACGTCATCATGATTTTTGCCTTTGCCCCCATCGTCGCCTTGCTGTTGGGCGTCACAGATATAACTGTTCCATGGGAGACATTGCTGACATCGGTGATCATGTATGTCGTGGTGCCGCTTATTGCCGGGGTATTAACCCGCCAAGCGCTGGGAGTTAAAAACACTAGCGACATCGAAAAATTCACAGCGAGATTGAAGCCGTTCTCAATCCTCGGTCTGCTGACAACCGTCGTGCTCTTATTTGGCTTCCAAGGGAGCGTCATCCTCGACAAACCCTTGCTTATTCTGCTCATCGCAATTCCGCTGGTCATTCAAAGCTATGGCATATTTTTCGTGACTTATTTTGCCGCATGGATCTGGAAAGTGCCCTTCAATGTTGCAGCACCTTGTGCCTTAATTGGCACCTCGAACTTTTTTGAATTGGCTGTAGCAGTGGCGATTAGCCTGTTTGGCCTAAATTCTGGCGCAGCTTTAGCAACTGTAGTCGGCGTTCTGGTTGAAGTGCCTGTCATGTTGTCCCTGGTGGGATTTGCCAACCGAACTCAGAGATTTTTTTGAACGCCAAATAATGTCGCTGCGTCACCTGCTTGCCAGACGGGGTATTTTGCCATCACCGCGGTGAACGGCTCCTGCGCCAGAAAATTCTCTAACCATTTTTGCAGATTGGGATAAGGGGCGGCATCGAACCAATCGCGATCCGTATTGGCGAATTGGCGAATGAAGGGGGCGATAGCGTAATCGGCGAGAGTGGGGTTGGAGTCAAACAAATGAGCGCTATCTGCAAGGCGCGCCTCTAATTGCTTCAGAAATTTTTCGGCCTCACTGCGGTGGTGTAGCGGATCCGCGCCCGCGTAACGGTTGGCATACTTATAGCGATCAAGATTTCCTTTAAACTCACCTTCCGTCGCCTGGATCAAAGCGAGCATATCTTCAAGGCTCGCTCCCTCTGGTTCCAACCAGTGATCGGGGTCATTCTGGTTTAGCGCCCAAAGCATGATGTCGAGGCTTTGCTCCAGCACCTCGCCCTCTTCCAGCACCAAAACCGGCACCGTTGCTTTTGGCGATTGCTCGATCATCTCCAGCGGTTTATCGCGGAGCAGAACTTCACGCAGTTCACAGGCTTGGCTGCTGGCGAAAAGTGCCATCCGAGCCCGCATCGCGTAGGGGCAGCGCCTAAAACTGTAGAGAACGGGGGTTTCCGCCAAGTTAGGCATCGTCTCCAGATATTGCCAAGCGAATATCTGCATTGGCTTTTTGCAGGGTCTCGCCCCAGCGCCCGGATGTTGCACCACCATCGATGATGAGATCCTGCGCGGTGATAAAACTGCCCTCATCACTGCATAAAAACAGCACGGCATTAGCAATGTCTTCCGGCGTCCCTGCTCTCGGGATCGGCTGGCGATTGGCAAAAACTTTTTCAACGCGGGCGGCAACTTCATCGGCCTCAGAATCGCTCATACCCCGGCTTTTACCAAAAATGCCCGTCGCGATGCCGCCGGGAGAGACCGTGTTAACGCGGATATTATGTTCCGCTACTTCAATGGCAACGCTCCGAGACAAGCTGACCACGCCCGCTTTCATGGCACTATAAAAATGCGAAGAAAAACCGCCCAAGGTCGCCGCCACACTGGCATTAGCGACAATAGAGCCACCGTTATTCTCACGCATATGTTTGGTGACATGCTTGTAGCAAAAGAATACGTTTTTCAGCAAAATATCAACCGAGCGATCAAATTCGGAGGCATCAATATCGGAGATTTTTGCCAGCACACCGCCGGCGCCTGCATTGCAAAAGAACGCATCAATCGGGCCGAAATGCGCGGCGGATTTCGCGACCAAATTAGCGATATCCTCTTCTTCGAGCACATCCGTCTTCACGAACAGTGTTTTGTCACCAAGTCTTTTTTGGATGGCTTCGCCTTCTTCGACGCGCCTTGCCGCCAGAACAACACTCGCCCCTTCGTCAACAAATCGCTCGGCGGTCTTGAGACCGATGCCGCTGGTGGCCCCGGTAATGACTGCTACTTTGTTCTCAAGTCGACCCATGTCGCACCCCTAAAATTTATGCTGGCCTCATTTGTACGCAAAAGTACCGGCATTTCAATAGTGCTCAATAATGCGGCGGCGGTTTGTCAGGCAAGATGGTTTGCACACCTTCCTCCAAATTCAGTATCTGATCTTTGAATTGCTGGGTTGCTCGCACCAGCTTATCGATGGTTTCCCATTGCTGAGCGATACCGTCGCTCAAATCCTGAATAATGGATTCCTGGTGCGCCGCATGAGATTCCAGCTCGCTGACGCGAAGTTCTAAATCTAAAGTATCGCTCATCTGCCTCGTCCTTAAAGTCAATTTGTTGGTAGACTTATACGACGTAAACCCGATAAGCGAGCCTATTAAAAGCACGGCGTAGATTTTTCCGATAATCTGCGCTACCCTTTCTCCAATATTCGGCCACAATTCAGGTTTCTAAAATATGCACATATCCCGATCTACTGGCATTTATGGCGTCCTCTTCATCGCCTCCTCTCTCTTTACCCTTGGCTTTGTTACCCAACATGTGGATGGCCAAGGGCGACCTGCGCGTTATCACACGGCGGTGCAATCAAACGGCGCTCAGTTGGTTATGGCTAATGTGCGCATGTCTGAGAGCAACCGGGTCAGCATTGAAGTGCGCGGTAACGATCGTATCATCAAAGCCAATGGTGTGCCGGGGCACTCGGTCGGGCAATTCCCCAATCGCGGCAACCCGCACAGCATAGCGGCGCAGGATTACGAATTCGAAATGCCGGCCAAGCCAGCGTATCGAGGTGGCAAAACCGATGTCGGGCTTAGGAACTTTGGGGTTGCGGTAAATGGTGTGCCGTTCGATCCCAGTGCCGCCGAATGGTTTAAGGGTTGGCGGGGATCCGATTGGCGCTATGAGGCGTTATCAGGCGCGGTCGCCCTCGGTGTCGATGAAAACTTTGCCCATGTCCAGCCGACCGGTGCCTATCACTATCATGGCCTGCCTTGGGGATTACTAAAGCGTCTCAAGATTTCTAAATCAGCCCACTCACCTTTGGTTGGCTGGTCTGGCGACGGCTTTCCGATCTATGCGCTATACGGCTATGCCAATGGCAACGATACTGGCAGCGGCATTAAACAGATTAAGTCTAGCTATCGGGTGAAATCGGGCAATCGGCCGGGCGGATTTTCCGCCCCGGAGGGCACCTATGACGGCACGTTCGTGCCAGATTACGAGTTCGTCAAAGGAGCGGGCGATCTCGATGAATGCAATGGCAGAAATGTAACCACACCTGACTTCCCGCAAGGCACCTACGCCTATTTTCTATCAGAGAGCTGGCCGGTGATTCCGCGCTGCTTTAACGGCTCGCCGGACAGTAGTTTCGAACTTCGCAGGGGCGGCGGAGGCGGGGGTGGACCTCCCGGCGGCGGACCTCCTCCCGGTATGGGGCCACCACCCGGTGGACATCCCCCTGGCATGGGGCCCGGAGGCCGCAGACCTCCACCCCGTCGATAAATGAGTGTAAATTGATATGAATTGGACAGAACGACGTCAGCGTTTCCGAGCCCAAATTGAAAGTGACCAATGCGTTCATCCGGGCTCAGTGTTTGATCCGATCTCGGCCAGAATTGCCGAGGATCTAGGTTTCGAAGTTGGTATGTTTGCAGGCTCGATTGCTTCGATGACCGTGCTGGGAGCGCCCGATCTTATTGTGCTAACCTTGTCCGAATTTGCCGAACAAGCTTACCGCATTTGCCGGGCTGGCGATCTTGCTCTGCTGGTCGATGCGGATCACGGCTATGGCAATGCGCTTAATGTTAAGCGGACCGTTGAAGAGCTTGAAACCTCAGGCGTTGCCGCCCTGACCATCGAAGATACGGATTTGCCGCAACCGCATGGCATTGAGGGCGCGACCCGCCTGCTCTCGATTGATGAAGGCGTCGGTAAAATGAAAGCCGCCCTTGAAGGCCGCCAGGATAAAGATCTCGTTGTCGCCGCCCGCACCTCCGCCTTCCGCGCGACCGATAATGAAGATGCGATTGCCCGCGCCCTTGCTTATCAAGCGGTCGGCGTCGATGCGCTGTTTTTTGCCGGCGTCAGCACCAAAGAACAGGTTGAGATGATTAATGAAAATGTCTCCATCCCGGTTTTTGTGGCCCCACAAGGCAAAGACATCGTCGATCTACCCTATCTCGCCAGCCATGGCGTTCGTATTTGCCTGCAAGGCCATCAGCCCTTTTCAGCGGCTGTTCAGGCTGTCTACTCAACGCTCAAGGCTTTGCGCGATGGCGTACCGACCTCAGAAATTGAAAATGTCGCGTCGAGTGATCTCATGAAGCAACTCACGCGCGATGAAGACTACCAGCGCCAAATGAAGGATTACCTTTAAGCGACGCTATTCGGCGGTCTCTTTCTTAGCATAGCTCGGGATATAGGTTTCAGGTATCGGACCGCCTTCTGCCCGGCGTTTTAGGCCTTCTTCGACTGTTTCGGCCTCAGCGGCAATTTTAAGGCCCAGTTTCCGATCGGTCGGACACGGTTCCATCATTAACGGTGGCGGCAAGGTTGACGCAGGGAAATGCGCAATATTATCAGCGCCACGGGGCTTTTTGCCGGGATCAATCATCGGCCGATTGGTGCCTTTGGCAGCTTCAACAGTGTTTTCTGCATCGTAGCGGAAGGAGCGCTTGCCGATAACTTCAAGATCGAGCCACCATTTCTTCTCATCGATTGGGTTGCCGTTCCCCAAGACATCATCCAGCCAGATCGCAATAGGTGCCAAGATCGGTTTTAACCACATCGCATTGACGCCCAACCATGAGCCAATCTGATGCAGGAGAGGGCCATCCCATGTGGTGTCTTTTGAAAGCGGGCAAACTTTAACGCAGCGCCCACAGGCAGAGCCTTTGAGATTGGTCGCTCGGTACATCGTGCAGCGCTCACTATCGGGCTTCCAGGTCTCATAGCCATTGAACATTGTTTTATCGCCATAAGGGATTGCCTGCGACGGACATTCGCGCGCGCATTTAAGACATTTAGAACAAAAAAGCTGCACGCCAAAATCGATCGGCAGATCAGGTGTGATCGGCATATCGGTTGTCAGCACGGCGGTTTTGAAGCGCATGCCCAAAAACGGATTAATCGCACTTTCTCCAACCCGGCTTTGCTCACCAAGCCCCGCTTGCAATACCAGTGGCACATGCAAAACATGACTGTCGAGATTGCTATGCGCCCGGGCGCCGTAACCCATTTTGCGGATCATATCGGCCATCACGCCAACGACTTCACCGCCTCTGAGGTAAGCCCGCATCGATTGCGAGCCGGAAATCCAGTCATTGCCGCTGGCCCCCAAAAACGTCTCATAGCCCTGATCGATCGCCACCACGAGGGCATATTTGTGATAAGGCTCAATCGGATTGCCGCGCTTGTCATGAGAATACCAGGCATAATCCGGCACTTTGCAGACACCGGTTATGGTTGAGCCGAGATAAAGGCTGAGCGCCTTCAGAGCTTTGGTATTGTCATCCGGATTGTCGGAGTTCGGTGCACGCTCTGCGGCAGTTTGGCCATCCTGCAAAGCTTTAATCGCCCAGCTTGGCCGTACGATGCCTTGGCTGACCGGATGTTTTTGCGACCAGCGATCTGCCTCACCCATTGCCTTTTTACTGAGATCACCAAAGGCCGTTCGAACATACATGTTGGTCCGGCTCGGCACCCTTGGCACCTCATCATCAAATACTTCGGTCGTCAGCCGCGGGACTCGCTTTAAAGTTTCAACTGGATAAGCGCCAAGATGCGAAGGCCGTCTTTTCTGCCGCCAGCGCTCCAACCCGGAAATTGCACCGGCAAGCCCCAATTGATAGCTGAGATTTTTGCCATTGCGCGCCGAGGCGTGGAGCGGCAAATCCGTTGCCAGCGCATAATTGGTCGTGATCACAGCAACAGCAAAGCGCGTCTCGAGATAAGGATTGATGAGTTTATCACCGTCCCGAATGGCGAGGCCGGCAAGCACCGCTACTTTACCCAAATCAACATCTGTGGCCCCCGTCCAATGCACTCGGCTGGTGAAGCCCATGCAGGAAATCTGGCCACTTACATCAATCGCAATTTCCGCAGCCAACAATGTTGCCAAAAGATGCTCATTGCCCGCCACCCAACCGGCCGCCTTATTACCTGCATCGATCGGCGCCGAATATTCAACCAGCACGGCGACCGCATGACTATGATCACTCGCAGCACCATTGAGCCAAACGCTGTCGACAATTTCGCAAATACCGATTTGCGAGGCGTCGAGAAAATAGCCGGCCCCCTTGATATCTCGCATACGACGCTTGAGATCATCCGGCACCGGTGCCAACTTTTTAAACGGCTCGGGCTCGCGAAGCTCGGCATAGGCATCGAGATGGCTGTTGGTGGCGCCAACAAGATAGGCGTTACTGCCTGTTGGCATAGTGACCGGTGCGCCAGCTGGCCGAGCAGCCTCTTCAGCGATGATGGCTGGATCGCGCTTTAATTTCTCCAACGGGTATGGACCCAACTCGACGGGGCGTTTTTTGCGGTTCAAACCAAACATGATGTACCTACCAGCTTTTTATTTTCAATTAACAAAATGATATCATATGATATTAAATGATGCTATAGAAAGTTATGCAGAATTCTTCGATCCCGCCAAACTCAAGTGACCACGTCCTAACGCTTTGTCATATGCTGTCGAACCGGATTGGCAAAGCTTTCGCCGAGGAATTGGACTCGCAAGCCATCACGGTTGCTGAATGGCGCGTTTTACTGACACTTGCCCAACACTCCCCAGCTTCAGGCAAGCAGATCGCGGGCCGTTGGGCGATGGATAAAATGGCCATAAACCGCGCTATATCGTCCCTTCAAGCACGCAAATTGATTGCCAAAAAGCCAAACGATAAGGACAAGCGCGTCATCGACCTCCTGCTTACCCAAAAGGGCAAGAAGCTCTATGAACAATTGCTACCAATCGCCAATCAGCGCTATCACAAATTAATGGCGGGATTGGATAAATTGGAAGAGAAGAACCTGCGTGAAGCCTTGCTTAAATTGATTTTGCATGTCGATGATTTTGGAGATTAAAACTATTCGCATCAGCTGAAAATAGATAGTATGTCGGAAAATTATTTATCGGAGCGCAAAATGAAAAAAGCCGTTTTGACAGGACTGGTCCTCATTATTTTAAATGGCTGCAATACGCTAACCACGACGAATGTTCATCGCCCCGATCCTCTGCAGTATTTGACCCATGCTGGATATCAGAGGGACTTAGAAACTGTGATTATTGGCAATCTTCCATCACATTCGAGATCTCAACTGGAGAAAATGGTGATCGATAGCCTGGTAGCCAATTATGGTTTTGTGCATGCCAATTTTACCACCACGCCTTCCAAAAACCATTTAGCACCCTACAAAATAATATTTGTTTTTAATGCCGCCCAACAGTCATATTCCGATGATTTTTGCGCTGGAAAAGGTGAGATTGAACGCCGGGAACCGTCAAAAAAGCTATTTGTAACAGCAATATTTTGTGAGAAATCTGCAATAACTGATGTCGCAGCCTATGTCGATTACCATGGCAAAGATAAGGCCTTAAATTTAGCAAAAGCCATCGACGATCTTGCGCAAAATTTAGTCCCCTTGGAAAACGAAATCGATATTTTCAACTACAAAACCTAAGGTATTCTCGGTTTTCACCCGCCATCCCGCCATGCCACCTCGTAAGCCGCTTCGAGCTTTGCCGCAAAGGGCTCAATTTGCCCTAAGGTTGAAGCTTGCAACCGGGCCCGCAAAGTTTTTCGCATTTCCCTGAGACGCTCACCATCTGAGGCCAGCTCGGCCGCGATCCTGAGGTAATCTGCTTTCGAGGTCGCGATCAAATCTTCGAGCTCCATTTGCGTCAGAAGGCTTTCGCCAATCCGTGCATGATGGCCGCTATTGAGAACGTCGCCTGCCAAACCGATGACCGGCACGCCCATCCATAAAGCTTCGCAGGTCGTTGTCGTGCCGTTATAGGGAAACGGATCCAGCGCGATATCGACATCACCATAGAGCGCCAAATGATCAACCCGCTCGGCCTCCGCACCTCTGAGCTCGATACGTGCGGGGTCAACTCCACCGCTTTGGAACGCATCCAGAAAGCGGCGGCGGACAGTTTCATGGCGAAAATTCTGATGCTTCAACAACAGCCGCGCGTTTGGCACTTGGACGAGAAGCTTTGCCCAAAGGGCTAAGACGTCGTCATTTGACTTGGCGATATTATTAAACGAGCCAAAAGTGACATAACCGTTTGTGGCTAATGGCAGAGAATTCAGAGGAACGTCTACGCCAGGCCCAGCAAAACAATGAAAGCCACTTTCGAGGCGGAGAATTTTCTCAGTCGAACATGCTTCGGCGCCGACCGGATCGCTCAGTTCATCGGCAATGCGATAATCAATCTCCGGCAAGCCCACTGTTCCGGGATAGCCCAAATACGTTATTTGCAGCGGTGCCGGCCGCACCGCAAAAACACCGAGGCGGTTTCGCCCGGTATGGCCGGTGAGATCGATCAGAATATCGATTTCATCACGGCGAACAATGGCGGCCAGCTCTGTATCACTCAGCGCTGCCGTCTCACGCCATAGATCCGCAGAATCCTCTATAGCCCGGGTGAGATCATCCGGAATCGCCAAATCCGAATAGCAGGCTACTTCGAAACGCTCCCGATCATGGGCCTGGATCAAAGGCTGCATGAACAGCCCGACCGAATGGCCGCCGAGATCACCAGAGACATAGCCGATCTTGAGCCGCCGGCCGGCGCGTGGCTGAGCGGCAACGGGCGGTAATTTTTTATGGCCGGCGGAGAAAGCCTCTCCCCATGCGCGGTGCAATTGATGGAGATAGCCCGCATCAGCATCCGGCTGATAGTGGCTGAAAAACAGGCGCTTGTGATGGGCATCGTCTAAGGCGGGATCAAGATCAATCGCTTTTTCCAACGCGGCCAATGCGCCTGTCGTGTCCGCCAGCGCCATTTTGGTATTCGCCAGATTTAAATAGGCCGGCGCAAAATCCGGCGTGAGCTCTAACGCCCGTTCAAGTGCTTGCACCGCACGTTCTGGCTCACTCGACCGGTTGAGCGCATTTGCATAGCTTACCCAGAGCTCGGCATTTTCAGGCGCCAGCTCCAGCGCTTTTTTGTAGCGCGTCACCGCCGCCGGGTAATCGCGCTCGTTCATGAAAACCAAGGCCAGATTAGCCAGTAGCTCCCAGCCCTCCGCGCCCGCATTTTCGGCCCTCTCCAGCCACTGCTTTGCCGCCGCCCAATCGAGGCGCTCGACCGCCAAGGTGCCGAGATTATAGGCAATACCCGGATCCGCAGGCTTCGCGTCATACGCCCGAGCCCACGCCACCGCCGCCCCTTCCAAATCCTGTTTGAAATAAAGAATTTGCCCAAGCCCGTTCAAATAATCACCCAAATTATCATCGGGCTTTTCATCTCCCCCCGACGCCCCTTCAACTGCACGCGTCACCAAACTCTCCGCCAGCTCCCCCTCACCTTCTTGCAAAGCCAACATGCCCCGCAAATAAAGCGCTTGGCCGTGCGCGGGCTGGCTGGCCAAAATTTCATCATAGAGCGGCCGTGCCTCATCAGCCTTACCAGCACGATGCAAGGAGAGCGCTTTTTCAAGGATTTGTTCGGTTTCATCCATGGCAACGACCGTAGCAAGATTGCCGCCCACCGACACGTGATATTTTAAAAGAAAAAATGGTAGCGGAGGAGCGCTACGGTCACTGTCACAACTTCCCGCCGAAGAAAATTTTCATTTAATAACAGTGACAAAGAGAGAGCCCATCTATCACTATCAAGTTTGTGAACCAGCCTCTTGTTAAAACGTCGCAACTGAATTTGACTTTATTCTACAAATTTGACGCGACCGCTAAAAATAACGGTCGCGTCACAAATCAAGTTGTAGTTTCAAAAATCGATTTCCTCAGAAATTGTCAGTGCGTCTTCTACTTCAATTCCGAGATAGCGAACTGTACTTTCCAATTTGGTGTGGCCTAGTAGAAGCTGTACAGCACGAATATTTCCCGTCTTTCGGTAAATATGTGAAGCTTTTGTTCGACGGAGGGTATGAGTCCCATATACGCGCGCA
>JABIHH010000073.1 GCA_018649725.1 Rhodospirillaceae bacterium
CCCCCCTGCCATAGGCGTGCCCGACGCAAACCGCGGTCGCCGAGCCCAGTCCCAGCGCAAACATGAAGGTTAGGGCAAGCATATTGAAGGCGATTGAAAATGCCCCCAGCGGCAATATACCCAACAATCCGGCAAACAAGCTCATTGAAGAAAAAGCACCCGATTCAATGGCGCCGCTGGCACCTGCGCCAAGCCCTATTTTTCGAAGTTTTGACCACGCAGCCCAGCCGCCAGCATATATCATCTTGGCATGAACACGGATGTTAAGCTCCGCCTGATCCGCCAGGTTCCATATGTAATACAGAATGCAGCCAGCCATGATCGCCCGCACGCAGAGCGTTGAGTAAGCGGATCCCGCTGCCCCTAGTTCTGGTGCACCAAGATGGCCGAATACAAGTATCCAATTCACGGCGACATTAAAAAGATTGCCGATGATCATGATATACATACCGACCTTGGGGCGCTTGAGGCCTTCCAGGAAAAAGGCACTGGCGACAAAAATTAACATAGGCGGCATACTCCAACCCAGAATGCCGATAATTTTTCCGCCGCCTCTTGCGAGATCTTCCGTTTGCCCGACGGCGAGCAAAAAAGCCTCGCCGAAGAGGGACGCGACGGCTCCTATTAACCCAAGTATCAATGCATAAGTGAGGGAGCGCCGCCAAACGGCTCCACAATCGCTAAGCTCTTTGGCCCCAACGTGGAAGGCGGTAATGACGAGGGTGCCGGTCAATAGGCCAAAGCAGGTCACCATCATAAACATCATCGGCGCCAGACCAATACTTTGATAGGCTAGTTCCTGCGCTGAATAGTGACCGACCATGACTGCATCGACGATCATCATAACCATCATACCGGCGCGCGCCATGATCGTTGGGACCGCCAAGCGGAATATATCCTGACTGTGGCGCCTTATCGTCGCGGCAAAAGTTTCGCTGGCTGTCATTTTTGTTTCATTATTGATTGGAGGGAATATCTGCTGATAGCATGCCATTTGCTATAGTTCCCGCATTATCTTTGGGCTATAAGATGGGAAAAATGAGTATTAGGGGAAATTGATGATCGAGCTCTATCAAAGTTATTTATCAACCTGTTCCGGCAAAGTGCGTTTGGTCCTGGAAGAGAAAGGCTTGGATTATTCTGAAGTCGTCATCAATCTGCAAAAAGGCGATCAGTTCCAGCCCGACTATATCAAGCTTAACCCTAAAAGTGTTGTACCGACGATAATTCATGACGGCCAAGTGGTGCGGGAATCGAGCGTTATCTGTGAGTATCTCGACGATCTCCAGGCTGAGCCGTCCCTGAAACCGACCGATCCCTGGAAGCGGGCGCAAATGCGGCTGTGGATGAAATTTATGGATGAGGAAGTGCATCCTGTGACGACGATTGTCACCTATGCGGTTGCCATTCGTCATGAGCGTGCGGCGGCGAACACGCCGGAAGAACTTGAAGCGCATTTTGAGAAAATGCCGAACGCAAAAAAGCGCGAGCAACAACGCGCGATCCATACTGACGGGGTCGAATCTCCTTATTTTCAAGACGCCATTAAAGTCATGGATAAAATGGTCGCCAATGCGGAGGCGTCGTTGGAAGAATTTGGCGGCCCGTGGCTACTGGGTGAGACTTATTCTCTGGCGGATGTGGCGGTATCACCCTACATGCTGCGGCTTTCGCATTTTGCTTTTGATGGCATGTGGCAGGATAGTCGACCCTTAGTTGCAGATTGGTGGCAGCGCATCCAGGAGCGGCCCAACTACCGTGGGATTTATTCACCGGCAACCCCCGCCGCTAATCTGACAAGCCGTCAAGCTTATGGTGCTCAGGAATGGCCGCGCGTCAAAGAGATTTTACTTCAAAAATAATAATAGAATTATTTGCTTAGAACGCTTGAAATTCGTTGAATAAGCATTTGGAAACAATGACATAGGCGGCTGCATAAAAAACAGTCAGTTTATATATTGCCCTATTTTTAAACGTCTTTTCCTATTGTTTCAATTTGTTTCAAAACTCACAATTTATTACTCAATTATTTGTTGAATCAACTTTGAACGGTCCCATATGCGATTAGAGTAAGTACAGTTTTGGGGGATGGTTTCCATCAAAGGTATCATTCAATTAAATCAATTTCAAAAACCCTTCGCTGTTTTGATTTAGTGATTTCAAGGAGGACAGTTCTAATGGATTTTCTAAAAAATATGCGTATCGCAATTAAACTGCCGGCTGTCATCGTGCTGCTGTCTGTTGTTTCTGCAACAGTAACGGCATTCATCGCCTACCAACAAGCGCGCGAGGAATTGATTGCTGAAAGTGCAAACAAGCTCACCGCTTTGGCATCGGCGCGTCAAAATGCGCTCGGCGATTATTTAAAATCTATTCGCTCTGATTTACGTTTTATGGCGACTAACCAAGTGGTTTTGGATGGCCTAAAAGCGTTCGATAAAACTTACGAGGCTATGGGTGGTAATGCCGGGCCGGATTTGCAGAAGCTCTATATTACAGACAATCCCAACAAAGCAGGTGAGAAAGAAAAGCTCGATTACGCGCCCGACGGCTCATCTTACAGTGCAGCGCATAAAAAGTATCACCCCTGGATGCGTCAATTCCTAAATGAGCGAGGCTATTACGATATCTTCCTTTTCGATACCAAAGGTGAGTTGGTCTACACGGTCTTTAAAGAAGCCGACTTTGCAACCAATGTGATGACCGGTAAATGGAAAGATAGTGACCTCGGCGGAGCGTTCCGCGCGGCGATGAAAAATCCAAAAGCCGGTTCGCAAAACTATTTTGATTTTAAACCCTACGCACCAAGTGCTGGTGCACCGGCAGCCTTTATTTCTCAGCCTTTGATAGAAAACGGTAAAATTGAAGGTGTATTGGTTTTTCAAATGCCGATTGGTCGTATCAATGCAGTGATGCAGGTGACGGCAGGTATGGGTGAATCTGGCGAGACTTATATTATTGGTGGTGATCACCTGATGCGGAGTGATTCACGGTTCTCCAAAGAATCGACAATTTTGAAAACCAAAATTACAGGCGCCACGGCCGATGCTGTGTTGGCGGGAAAGACCGGTGTTGAAATTGTCGATGATTACCGTGGTATTTCTGTGATGTCTGCTTACACCCCACTTAATTATGTTGGCACAAAATACGGCGTTCTCGCTGAAATTGATATGTCAGAAATTTTAGAGCCTGTCGATGCGCTCAGGAATTTCTTGTTGATTATTTTCGGTGTAATTGTTGTTGTTGTGCTTGGTGTTGGGCTTCTGTTCTCGAAAAGCATCACTAATCCAATTGCTAATATGACAGATTCTATGGGCGTGCTGGCAGATGGAGATACCAGTGTTGAAGTTCCATCAACTGATCGTAGCGACGAAATTGGTGACATGGCCTCTGCCGTTCAGGTCTTCAAAGACAATGCGATAGAGACAGCGCGCCTAACCGAAGAAGCTGAAAAGGCGCGTGAGGCGCAAGCCAAGCGTGAGGAAGAAGAGCGCGAAGCCGAAGCCAAACGTCAGCAAGATGATCTTGATCGTCAGAAAACTGAGCAAGAAGCAGAAACCGAACGTCAGCGCGAGGACGTCGAGCGTGAGCGCCTTGAAGCTGAAGCCGCCGCTAAACGCGAGCAGGAAGCCAAAGAGGCTGACGAGCGTCAACTGGCTCAGGCTGAAGAAGAGAAGCGTCAGATGATGATCGATATGGCGGATGACTTCCAATCAAGCGTTGGCGGCATTGTTGAAGCGGTCTCATCAGCGGCAACTGAAATGCAGGCAACCTCTAGCCAAATGTCATCAAATGCAGATTCAACAAGCCAGGAATCCGCATCGGTTGCAGCTGCTGCTGAGCAGGCTTCTGCCAATGTACAGACGGTGGCAACAGCAGCTGAAGAGCTGTCAAACTCGATCACTGAGATTTCCAGTCAGGTTTCTCAGTCAGCGAACATAGCTAGTAATGCGGTTGAGGAGGCGGAGCGAACCAATGATATGGTTAAGGGTCTTGCTGAGGCGGCCGTTAAGATTGGCGACGTTGTAGAGTTGATTAATGACATTGCCAGCCAAACCAATCTCCTCGCTTTGAATGCGACGATTGAGGCGGCCCGTGCCGGTGAAGCTGGTAAAGGCTTTGCTGTGGTGGCAAGTGAGGTTGGCAATCTTGCCAACCAAACTGCCAAGGCCACGGAACAGATATCTGATCAAATTGGTGGCATTCAACAGGCAACCAATCAATCAGTTGAGGCGATCCAGGGGATTTCCAATACCATTGGTGAGATCAGTGAAATCGCGACCTCTATTTCTTCGGCTGTCGAGGAGCAAGGAGCTGCGACCCAGGAAATTGCCCGCAATGTTGAACAGGCATCATCCGGCACGCAAGAAGTCTCGTCGAATATTGTTGGCGTGCAAAAAGCTGCGGCTGAGACGGGGCAGGGCGCCAATCAGGTGCTTGAAGCCTCGAGCGACCTATCGAAGCAATCCGAATCTTTGCGCGGTGAAGTCGATAAATTCCTATCTCAAGTGCGAGGCGATAACGCTGCCTAATCACAAATACACCATCCTATATAAACGGCTCCCATTCGGAGCCGTTTTTTTTATGCTGATTCGGCTTGGCGGCTGTGGCGTTTGCGCTCGTGGATGTCGAGATAGCGTTTGCGCAGGCGGATCGATTCCGGGGTCACTTCTACCAGCTCATCTTCCGTAATATAGGCGATCGCTTTGTCGAGGCCCATTTCAATCGGTGTTGTTAGAGCAACCGCTTCATCCTTGCTGGAAGTACGGATGTTGGTGAGTTGCTTGCCTTTAAGCGGATTAACTTCAAGATCGTTACCCCGGCTGTGTTCACCAATAATCATGCCACCATAAACTTTGTCACCGGGATGGATGAACATGGGGCCGCGCTCTTCCAAATTCCACAGCGCATAGGCAATTGCTTTGCCATTACCCAATGAAATCAGTGTGCCATTGCGACGCTTGTCGATCGGACCCTTATAAGGCTCGTAACCATGGAACAGCCGGTTCATAATGCCGGTGCCTCGGGTATCGGTAAGGAATTCACCGTGATAGCCAATTAGCGAACGGGACGGTACATGGAAGGTAAGGCGTTGCTTGCCGCTGCCGGCAGAACGCATTTCTAACATTTCACCTTTACGGGCGGATAGCTTTTCCACCACCGTGCCGGAATATTCATCATCAACATCAATGACGACTTCCTCAATTGGCTCGAGGCGTTGGCCGGTTTCGGGATCTTCTTGATAGACAACGCGGGGGCGTGAGATCGAAAGCTCGAAACCTTCCCGGCGCATGGTCTCAATTAATACAGCCAGCTGAAGCTCGCCCCGACCAGCTACTTCGAAGGAATTGGAATCGCCCGTTGTGGAAATCTGCAGCGCGACATTGCCTTCTGCCTCACGTTCCAGGCGATCCAAAATAACCCGTGAGGTCACCTTGCTGCCTTCGGTGCCGGCGAGCGGTGAATCATTGATGGAAAAGCCCATCGATAGGGTTGGTGGATCAATTGGTTGAGAATCGATGGCCTCAGTGACGTTCGGTGCACAAATAGTATCAGCCACAGTTGCTTTAGTGAGGCCTGCAATGGCGACAATGTCACCTGCCTCTGCTTCTTCCACGGGTACACGTTCCAGACCGCGAAATGCCAGCAATTGACTGGCGCGACCGTCTTCAACGACAGTGCCATCTCGGTTGAGAGCCCGGATCGCCATATTACGCACGGCTTTGCCAGAGGCAATTTTACCGGTGAGAATACGGCCCAAATAAGGATCAGCCTGAAGCGTGGTCGCCAGTAATTTGAACTCACCTTCTGGATCAACCTTAGGTTCAGGTACATGCCGAAGGATCAGGTCAAACAGCGGGTCCATATTGTCTTTCGGACCTTCAGCCTCGATCGCTGCCCAACCTTGTTTGGCTGAGGCATAAAGATGAGGGAAATCCAACTGATGCTCGTCGGCATCCATGGCCGCGAAAAGATCAAAAATTTCATCCAGCACTTCGTCGCCCCGTTGGTCGGGGCGGTCAATTTTATTGATGAGGACCATGGGACGCAGGCCAAGCTTTAGCGCTTTGCCCAGAACAAACTTGGTTTGTGGCATCGGGCCTTCTGCGGCATCAACCAACAGGACAACGCCATCAACCATGCTGAGGATACGCTCTACCTCGCCGCCGAAATCCGCATGGCCGGGGGTGTCGATAATATTAATGCGTGCGCCACTATGCTCCACGGATGTGCATTTAGCCAAAATTGTGATGCCGCGCTCGCGTTCCAGATCATTGGAATCCATAGCGCGTTCCTGCACCTGCTGATTTTCACGGAAAACACCGCTTTGTTTCAGCAAACAATCAACTAGAGTGGTCTTACCATGATCAACGTGAGCGATAATGGCGATGTTGCGTAAATCCATCGACTTTACACTTTCAAATATATTCGAAATTCAGAGTTTTCCGCACGCTCAGCCCAGGGCTGGCGATAGCGGAGCCCTGTATATAACGTTCAATTCGGCGATTACAAGCCTGTAATTGGCGAAAACCTAATTCGTGCCTTTAATCGCGACTTTGCTGATGATGTAGTCACCGCCGTGATTTATCAGTGAGAGGCCTGAAAATGGATCGCCAAAACTTTGGTCTCTGGCCGTCATTAGCTTTTTCCCATCGATGGCAATGGCCATATTGCCGACCCGATCGCGGCTCCAGACCAATACATGAGTCTTTTTGTCTTCCAGATTGAGCGCCTGGGTGTATTTCTGAATGGCATTGGTGCCATAACGTGAGGTGCGTACGAGTTCCAGCGAGGTTGCCTGACCGGCTCGATAAAATAACCGATAGCCGGCTTTCCGCTCAGCCCCTTGGTAAGTCGTGATTTCAAAAGATCCCTCTTTGCGCCAGGAGGTAAACTCTATTTGGGCCCTGAACGCATTGGTGATGGCGCGATCGAGGTGAATGGCTGCTTGAGACGTCGTTTTAGCAGTGGAGCCGCCACCGTTGCTCTTTTGCTGATTGCCACCGAGTGCTTGATTGAGAATAGCGCCTAAGAGTTGCTTGCCGAGATCATCATTGTTCTGTTGGCCGGAGTTTGAATTTGAATTGGTTTGAGAGCTGGCCTTCTCAAAAGCTGCGCGCAGGCCAAAATTTTGCTCTACCCACCAGCGACCACTGGTAACACGCCAGGTTGGGTTGCTGGTGAAATTGCCATCGCTAAAAGTTTCATTAACTAGATCGACCCGCCACGGCACATCGTAGCGTCTCGAAAGATCCCGCAGATCGCGTAAAAAAGCGGGCGCGGCAGCACGGTCGCGCTCGGCATCGCCAATTAATTTATTTAAATCATCAACAAATTTCTGCAAATCACCAGTGGCTTGCTGGCCGCTTGAGGTAGCTGGGGTGCTTGGATCGCTCCAGGTATTGTATTTCGTTTGTGCCGAAGCACTCTGGATGCCGGATGCCACTACCAATACCGCCGAGATCATAAATAATCCTGAACATAAAGTTGATCTGTCAAAAAGCTGGCCGTTAAACATAATTTTTGCTCCCTAGTGTCTGCGATTTAAGGTATTAGAATACGATAAGTCACCCCAAAAGGCGACCAAAAGAGATACTGTAAGGGAGAGAATTTGATGACAGCCCCTGTAAAAATGATTTCCATGGCCAGCCCGGCAGTCGATGTGGAGAATATTCCCGATGGCGGCGTTATTATGCGTTCTCCACAGGCTCTTGGCGACTATCCTGCGTCCCAGAACGCCTGGCTGGTTGACTGGGCTAGCAAGACACCTGACACCATTTTTTTAGCGGATCGTACGGGACCGGATGGAACATGGCGGCGGGTTACTTATCGGGATTTTCTCGCCCAAGTTAAATCTATCGGACAGGCAATTTTGGATCGGGGCCTTTCGGTGGAGCGGCCTGTCGCAATCTTGTCTGATAATGCAGTCGACAATGCTCTGCTGCTGTATGGTGCGATGCATGTCGGTGTGCCGGTCGTACCGATTTCGCCAGCTTATTCCCTCATGTCACAGGATTTTGGCAAGCTTAAGCATATCATCAGCCTTACGGCACCAGGTTTGGTTTATGTCGCCGACGGTGACAAATTCGCCAACGCCTTAAAAAGTGTCGATTTTGGTGACGCCGAGATCGTTGCCGGTAGCAATCCACCGGCCGGTCAGGAAGTAACCGGGTTCAGTGAATTATTGGCGGTTGAGCCTACCGAAGCTGTCGATCGTGTTTACGCGCAAGTTGAGCCCGATACGATTGCTAAAATTTTATTTACCTCCGGCTCGACCGGATTGCCGAAAGGTGTGATCAATACCCAGCGTATGCTGTGCTCCAATCAAATTGCGATGGGGCAATGTTGGAATTTTCTGAGTGAGCGACCACCGGTTGGTGTCGACTGGCTGCCCTGGAATCATACTTTTGGCGGCAATTATGTACTGAACCAAATCCTCTGCTATGGCGGAACCCTTTATATCGATGGCGGTAAGCCGGCCCCTGGTTTGATCGAGCAAACGGTCGCTAATCTTAAAGAAATTTCGCCAACCATCTATAACAATGTGCCGCGTGGCTTTGACATGCTGATGCCTTATCTCGAGAAGGATGAGGAACTACGGGCGTCATTCTTCAAAGATCTTGATATGATTTTCTATGCCGCAGCAGCACTCACCCAGAGCGCCTGGGAGCGTTTGGAAGCTCTGTCGGAAAAAGCCACCGGTCAGCGGATCATGATGCTGTCAGGGTGGGGAGCGACGGAGACGGCACCTGACAATACGCTTGTCCATTGGCCGATTGCCAAAGCGGGCGTGATTGGTCTGCCGGTTCCCGGCACTGAGGTCAAGTTGATCCCTAATGAAGATCAATTGGAAATCCGGGTTCGGGGTCCGAACATCATGCCCGGTTATTGGAAACGCGAAGATCTTACCGCTGAGGCCTTTGATGAGGACGGCTTTTACTGCATCGGTGATGCGGCGCGGTTTGAAGATCCGCTTGATCCGAGCAAAGGCATTGTCTTCGATGGCCGGGTATCTGAAAATTTCAAATTGTCCAGCGGCACCTGGGTGGCTGTCGGTAATTTGCGAACAGCAATTGTTGCCAGTGCCGATAACGTCATTCAAGACGCCGTTATCGCGGGTCATGATCAGAGCGAAATCGGCATTCTTATTTTCCCAAATATCGCTGGCTGCCGCGCTCTCTGCCCTGATTTGGCAGAAGATGCATCGCTGGAAGACGTCATTGCTCATGACAATGTCAGGCATGCTCTGATCGAAGGGCTGACGGCGTATAATTCCAAAAATCCCGGCAGTTCCACGCGTGTCGCTAGGGCTCTGATAATGACAGAACCTCCTAACATTGATGCAAACGAGATTACTGATAAAGGTTATATGAACCAACGAGCGGTATTGTCCCGTCGCGCTGAATTAGTTGACCAATTATTTGATGACGGTGGGCCAACCATCGCAATTGATTGACAAGCAGGTCTTGAAAGCCTTGTTTAGAATAAACATCTATCTATTTAGATAAGGCAAATTAGCAATTATTAGAGAATAATAAATATGGCCAATGAATTAGCGACGCAGTCTAGCCATGATATGGCGATCGGCAGCGAAAAAGAAACTGAAGATTTTGTCACGTTTAAAGTCGGTGCGCAGATATTTGGTGTGCCGGTCCTGAACGTGCGCGATATTTTGCACCTGGAAAAAATTGCTTTTATTCCGCTGGCACCTCCTCAAGTCGCCGGTTCTATCAACCTGCGGGGCCAAATTGTGACGGTCATTGATGTGCGGGTTTGCCTTGGCTTGACGACGCAAAGTGTGCGTATTGATGATAGCGTTGAGGGTGAACAGCCAATCGGTGTGACCATCGAAAAAGGCTCGGACCTCTATACTTTATTGGTCGATGAAATTGGTGACGTTCTCAGTGTCGCGGACGATCAGAAGGAACCTATTCCTAATACCATTGATCCAAAATGGCGAGAATATGCCACCTGCATCTATCGACTTGAGGGTGAATTGTTGATCGTGTTGGATTCTGATCGACTTGCAGAGTCGAATATTCCTTAGTAAGTCCAGATTTAAGCCCAAACAAATAAAAAATGGCGGGATATTCCTCCCGCCATTTTTATTGCACTGTTTGAATAGTCGTGTGCGAAAGAGGATTAAGCGACCTCTTCTTCATCAGCGATTAAATCTTCATCATTTATCGGATCTTCATTCGAACCATCGGTGCGAATAGAGCTCAGGAAGCCCTGTACAGCTTTGGCCAATTGATCGGTTTGACCCGTCATGGTTTGAGCTGAACTCCGAACCGTATTCGCCTCAGAACCGGTTGTCGCCGCCTGTTCCGCCACAACGGAAATATTGCTGGTGACTTCCTGCGTTCCGGCCGCTGCTTGCTCGACGTTGCGGGCAATTTCTTGCGTTGCAGCTCCTTGCTCTTCAACAGCCGCCGCAATGGCAGTAGCGATCTCGTAAATCTCGCTAATGGTTGAGGTGATGCCCTGAATAGAATCAACAGAGCTGTTGGTTGCCGCTTGGATGCCTGAAATCTGGCTACCAATTTCTTCGGTTGCTTTGGCAGTTTGAGTTGCCAGATTGCCAACTTCCGATGCCACAACCGCAAAGCCTTTACCA
>JABIHH010000032.1 GCA_018649725.1 Rhodospirillaceae bacterium
AGTTTGCATAGTGCCGTTTTCAATGTGCCCACCCGATTACCTAAAGAAGCCGGGGAGGGCGTCTAATGGATCCAATAATCTTAGGGGCCATCGGCCTCGGCGCGATGTTTGTGCTGATCGCTCTGCATGTACCGATTGGTATTGCCATGGGCATTACGGGCGTGACGTCGGTGGCATTTATAATTGGCTGGGAACCAGCACTCACTCTGATCGGCACCGAGCCTTCGGCGGCAATTGCCAATGAAGGTTTGGCGGTTGTTGCACTATTCCTATTAATGGGTGCCTTTGCCACCGAAGCTGGTGTGTCAGGTGATATGTATCGTTTGGCCTATGCCTTGATCGGCCATTTTAGAGGCGGTCTGGCGATGGCGACGATTGGTGGCTGCGCGGGCTTTGGCGCAATTTGCGGCTCTTCAATCGCGACCACGGCAACCATGGCGAAAATTGCGCTGCCTGAAATGTTGCAGCGTAATTACTTGCGAACCTTGGCGAGCGGCAGTATCGCCGCTGGCGGTACGCTCGGCATGTTGGTACCGCCCTCGGTCGTTATGATCGTCTACGGTATTTTAACTGAGGAAAGCGTTTTGGCATTATTTGCCGCCGCTATTTTCCCCGGCATTATTGCGACCGTGCTGTATTGTTTTACCATCGCGATCTATGTTCGCCTGAGACCTGATTCCGGCCCTGCCGGTGAGCGGGTCCCGTGGCGGGAAAAGCTCGATGTCCTTATTAAATCATGGCGTTTCTTATTGATTGCGGTTGTTGTCTCCGGCGGAATTTATACCGGCATATTTACGATTACTGAAGCGGCTTCGGTTGGTGCGAGTTTAGCGTTCATCTTTGCCATCTTTAACGGCATGAATATGCGCAGCTTCCTAGACTGCTTAACCACGACTGCTTCCAACACCGGCATGATCTTCGTGATTATCATGGGTGCTTCGATCTTTAGTTATTTCATCTCACTCTCCGGTCTGCCTGATGCCTCGGTCGAATTTATCAAAAGTCTGCATGCATCCAATTTCGTCATTTTGTTAATGATGATGATCATGTATCTCATTCTGGGTAGTATTTTTGATACCGTTGCCGCGATGGTGATTACCTTACCGTTCGTCTATCCGGTCATTATCGACATGGGTTACGATCCAATTTGGTGGGGCGTCGTTAATGTGATGATTATGGAGATCGGTATGATAACGCCGCCGATCGGCATCAATGTGTTTGTGCTGAACGGTATGTCGAAAGATTTAAATCTTAAGACAATCTATACCGGTATATTTCCATTTTTCCTGACCGATTTAGTTCGGCTGTCCATTGTTCTTGCCTTTCCAGCAACCGCCCTTTGGTTGCCCACGGTTTGGGGCTTGATGTAGCGGTAATTCTTGAGAGGCATCGTTGTGACTGAGGAAACCATAAAAGATTGCTCTGTCGCCGACGCCTTCATCGCTCTCCTAGCTGATCGCGGTATTGATTATTTCTTTGCCAATGCGGGAACCGATTTTACGCCACTGATTGAGGCCTTTGCCAAAGCCGATACGCTGGGATTGCCTGTGCCGACGCCGATTGCGGTGCCCCATGAAAATGTCGCAATGGCCTTGGCGATGGGCTACACCATGATCTCCGGCAAACCGCAAGTAGTGATGGTTCATACCAATGTTGGTACCGCCAATGCGCTGTGTCAGATCCTGAATACCAACCGTCTTAATCTGCCGGTGATTGTTGCCGCCGGGCGTACGCCATTTACCGAAGAAGGTGTTGCCGGCGGGCGTAGCATTGATATCCATTGGACTCAGGAGATGTTTGATCAAGCCGGTATGGTCCGGGAAGCTGTTAAGTGGGATTATGAATTACGCGAAGCCGGGCAGCTTGAGGCCGTGGTTGATCGCGCTTTCAATATCACCAATGCTGAACCTCAAGGCCCGGTTTATTTGACTTTGCCGCGTGAAGTGTTGGCGACGGAAATTAGCGAATTTAAATATGGCCCCGCATCTCAACATGCTAATGCGACGCCGCCTCATCCGGATTTGAACGCCATTGATCAATTGGCCGAGATCGTTGCCAATGCTGAAAACCCGGTCATCGTCACTACCCAATCAGGAAGGGTGCCAGCAGCAGTTGAGGCCTTGGCTGATCTGGCAGAGCGGTTCGCTATTCCAGTAACTCAATATCGACCGCGGGTAATGAATTTGCCGACCGATCACGCGATGCATATGGGCTACGATCCGGCACTGCTTTTAGACAAAGCTGATGTTATCATCGCGGTTGAATGCGAGGTGCCGTGGATACCACGCCTGAAAAAACCAAATTCAGATTGCGTGGTCGCTCAAATAGCTGCGGACCCACTTTACTCGGACGCCCCGCACCGGGGATTTCGAGCGGATTTTGCGATCACCGGTATTGTTGATGTCTCGATGCGGGCATTGTTGGCAGCGCTGGAAGCCCGGGGGGCGATGGCGCAAGACCGCGTCGCTGCACGGCGGTCTCGGATTGTCGAGGCTGGGGCGGCATTGCAGAAAGAATGGAAAAACCAACTTGAGAATATGTCTTCAAGCCAGCCGATTGCTTCAGCCTGGCTTAGTCATTGTTTAAGTAACGTCGTCGATGACAGCGCGGTAATTATCAGGGAATCGCCGTTGGATTTAAGATTTGTCGAACGCCGTCAGCCCTGTACTTTGTTCGGTGGCGCCAGTGGGCTCGGCTGGGGTTTGGGCGGTGCGATTGGTGCCAAGCTTGCAAATCCAGACGCCTTGGTTGTCGCGACGGAAGGTGATGGCGCGTATATGTTTGGCAATCCGGTATCAGCTCATTACATCGCGGCGGCGCATGATCTGCCGTTTTTAACGGTGATCTTTAACAATGAGCGCTGGGATGCCGTGGGCCGGGCGACCCGAGCAATGTATCCAAACGGCTATGCTGTAAAAAGTAACGCGCCGCCTTTGACCAATCTTCAACCCTCACCGCATTTTGAAAAAGTTGTCGCGGCCTCAGATGGCTATGGTGAGAAAGTGGAAGACCCGGCCGATGTGCCAGCCGCCTTTGAGCGCGCGCTTAAGGCCGTCACCATCGATAAACGCCAAGCTGTACTAAATGTTATTTGTGGGGGATGAGAAAATGAGTGATTTGGCCCAGAAACTAACGCCCGATGAAACCGCTCTGATCGTCATTGATATGCAAAATGATTTCTGTGCCGAAGGTGGTTATTTGCACAACCGTTTTGGCCGCGACATGAGTAGCAATCTGGTTTTGGCCAAGCGTATTATGGAAACCGTTGAGATTGCTCGTCAGGCTGGAGTTATGATTGTCTGGATCAAGGCGAATTATGAGCCGCGCTATTTGGGTGCGGCGATGAAGGCCAATGCGGATCCCAATAATATTTGTTGTGAAGGCGGCACGTGGGGCTGGGACTTTTATGAGGTACCGCCTCTGGCGGGCGAGCCGGTGATCGAGAAGCATTGCTACAATGGATTTTATGAAACCGATTTGGATAAAACTTTGAAATCCAAGAAAATTAAAAACCTGGTTATGACCGGCGTTGCGACAAATGTCTGTGTCGAATCGACTTTGCGCGAGGCCTATTTCAATGGCTATTTCGTCGTTATGCCGGAAGATCTATGTGCTGCCGGCACACCGGAATTTCATCAGGCCACGGTCGATAATGTGCGGGCCTATTTTGGTGAAGTGCCCAAGGCTGCAGAGGTCGATGAAATTTGGGCGTCTTAATCCGCCAACTTATATAATTTCACAACATTGTGGCGCAGAAGTTTTGCCAAAGCTTCTGGTTTAAAGTTGAGCTCGGAAATGTCATCAAGGGCACGTTTAAAATCAATCACCGGAAAGTCTGTACCAAAAATAACTTTGTCTTGGCCATAGGAATTAATATAGCGAACAAATGACTCGGGCCAATATTTAGGCGCATGGGCGTCACAACCGATATAGACATTCGGGTGCTTCCAAGCCATCGCGATCATTTCATCATGCCATGGAATTCCAATATGAATACCAATCAATTTAAGTTCCGGAAAATCACACGCAACCGTATCCAGCGTGATCGGTTGGCCAACGCTGCGCATTGGGTTGGTTGGCGAATAAACCAAGGATTGGCCGACTTGCATCTGGATCGGCACATCAAGCTCAACGCATTTGGCGTAGAACGGATAGTATTTTGCGTGATCAGGGGCGAGTTCAAACCAATGGGGATACAGATGGACACCAATAAATCCAAGCTCGGTTACGGCATGCTCCAAAGCACGGACACCGGTCATGCCTTCAAAAGGATCAATGCCCGCCAGGCCATAAAAGCGATCGGGATGCGCTTTCACGGCATCTGCTACCAATTGATACGGCAAATGGTAGGCAGCCGGCAGTCCTTCACGGCCAATTTTTGCCGCAATCAAAAAAGCTTTTTCGATGCCCGCTTCATCCATGCGTTTCAGCATTTCTTCATGGCTGATACCAGTGAAGGTATCTTCATCAACGCCCAGCTTTTCGACATAAAAGCCACGCCGATCCGCCGGCCGGAAGCTCAGCGCTTCTTCGGTTTGGATGTTGACGACAGCATCAATTGCTTTAACCGGCAGAGGTGATTTAGCCATGTGATTTATTGCCTTGCTTATTAGTAAAAGCGAACCCTACCATGCCATTCCTAATGTGATCGGGCAAGAATTCCCACTAATCAGATCAATTGAAATTTCCGAATAACGGTAGAATAAGAGAACGAATTTTGTTTGAAAATAAGAACATTGCCCTGGCTCTGGAAGAGAATGCGATACGCCGCGGCCCTCATCCGGCGATCATCGAAGGGGCTAAGACAATCACTTATCAAGAGCTTGATCCCATGGTGCGCCGTGTCGCCGGTCATCTTGCTGACCAAGGTGTTGGTGAAGGGTCAATCATTGGCGTTTGTCTGCCCGATTGCGCGGATCATCTAATGATCAATTATGCCGTGGCACGATTGGGCGCCGTTATCTTACCGCTTGATTGGCGTTGGACTGAAGTTGAGAAAACCAATGTCGCGGCATTTTTTAAAGTCTCGCTGATCGTTGGTTTGCCGGAATCCGAGCTTGCGGCGTTTTCCTTTATCAGTGTCGATGAAGCTTGGCATGAAGCCGTCGGGGCCCGCGCGCCAGATACCGCTTGCGCCAGCGGCGGTGATCGGCCGGTCGTGTTGTCGTTATCATCCGGCACGACCGGGCGACCAAAAGGCCCGATGATGACCCATGCCCAATTTACCGCGCGCTTTGTTATGCAATGGGTAACTCTCGGTTTCAATCAGCATGACCGTTATCTCAGCGCGACGCCGATTTATTTTGGTGGTGGGCGCAGTTTTACCATGGGCTGCCTGTTTAGTGGCTCTACGGTCATTATGTTTCCGCCGCCTTATGAGCCGGAAGAACTCATCGCCGCCGTGGTGAAATATGAAGCAACGACGCTTTTATTGGTGCCGACATTGCTGCGCCGTTTGCTGGAAGTGCCAAAAGGTAATCGGCCCTTGCTCGCTGGTCTCAACCGATTGCTCTCTACGGGGGCGATTTTGCATGTCGATGAGCGCGCCGCCGTGATGTCTCATCTCAATCCCAATTTTATAAATTATTATGGCTCGACCGAGGGCGGCGGTACATCGGTTTTGCTACCAAAACATACGGGCCAGGCAGCCTCTTCGGTCGGTGAGCCTATTTACCAAACCCAAGTTCAGATCGTTGACGATGCGGGCCAGGAAATGCCGGTGGGTGAGGCGGGTCTTATTCGTTATCGCAGCCCCGGTGTCTCTGATCGTTTTTACAATGACCCGGAAGCCAGCCGGGAGGCGTTTCGGGATGGCTGGTTCTATCCGGGTGATATTGGCAAGATCGATGCGGCGGGATTACTCTATCTGGTTGGCCGCGCCAAGGATGTTATTATCAGAAACGGCGTGAATATTTATCCGGGCGAAATTGAACAAGTCTTGCTCAATCACGCGGCTGTGCAGGATGCTGTCGCAATCGCCTGGCCTCATGCCGGGCGCGGTGAGGATGTTGCGGTCTTTGTCGTTGCTAACGACGGTACGCAAGAAGAAGATTTGCGCGACTATTGCCGGGAAAACCTCGCCTCCTATAAAGTGCCGAGCGGGATCTTTTTTATCAATGAGTTGCCGAAGACGGCGCTTGGGAAAATAGTTAAAGCTGATTTGGTCGCTCGGCTCGGCTCGAATAAATAAGTTATTAGGAGTTACTAAAATGGAATTTAGGCGATTTTTGGCGGTGAGGGAGCAAGGTGGAGATGTTTGCAATGTTACTGAAGAGGTGACGAGCCGGGAAATTCCGGCGCTTATTCAGGCTGAAGAAAAAGGTCAAGACCGGGCGATAATATTCAAAAATATTGCCGACTACCCCGGCGAAGTTGTCGGCAATGTTTATGGTGCGACTAAGCGGATAAATAATGCCACCGGGGCAGAGGATACGGGCGAATTTTATAATGCGGTGGATCGGGCCATCGCGGCCCCTCAAGAACCAGTTTTCATCCCCTTTGATGGCAGCGATTATATCGTAACGGCAAAGCCGGATTTATCGAAGCAACTGCCTCAGATCGTTCACAGTGAGCACGATTCAACGCCCTACATTACCTCCGGCGTCGTTATTGCCCGCCACCCTGAAACCGGGCGTCATCACATGTGTTTTGTCCGGCTCTCGGTGCAAGAAGATAACAAAGTTCTGTTTAATCCTCGAACTTTCCGGATCAAGGAAATTGCCGATAAAACTCTGGGCCAAGGTGAGCCGCTTGATATCGTTATCCTTATTGGCGCGCCGTCTGAAATAACTTTGTTGGGTGGTTTGAGTATTCCCGATGAGGTTGATGAGGTTGAGTTCGTGCAGGCTTGGGGCGGCGAAAATATTAAGTTCCATGATCAAGACTTACCTGTGCCAGCAGGGACCGAGATGGTGTTGTTTGGTCATGTTGTGCCGGAGAATAGACCGGAAGGCCCGTTCGGTGATATGCGCGGATTTTATATCACCAACCCTAATCCGGTTTGTGAAATTACCGAGATGTGGCAACGCAAAGATGTTAAATATCATACTGTGCTGGGTGGCATGTCACATGAGCATATCGGTTTGGTCACACTCAAAGCCTATCACGATATGGAGCGCATCAAAGCGCGTTTCCCAGGTGTGGTTGATTACCAATTACCTCATTATGCAGCCGGGCAGTTGGGTCTGGTTACGGTTACAGAAGATGTCGCAAAAAAGGAACTCGCTCAAGCGCTCGCGGATGTTTCCTTGACCGAGCTTTTCATTTTGCTCAACGAAGACACCGATGCCGGTATTCCTGAGGAGGTTTTGTGGGCGTTAACGCAGCGCGCCAATAGCCAAGACGATTACGTCTTCGATGATGGAGACCGGGACAAAGGAATTACCAAGCGGGCAGTCATCGATGCAACGGATGAAGATCTATCAGATTGGCGGAACAAACGCGTCGAAATATTTGAATAGAAGCTAGCCGTCTTCTTCGGGAGCCTGGACAGTGTCGGACACTGCCAAATTGACTTTATAATTATAACGGTCGGGGCGATAGAGGTCGGAGAGGTATTCAACCGGCTGATCATTTTGATCGTAGATAATTTTATTCACGCTTAACAGCGGACTGCCGATATCGACACCAAGCAGCGGCGAGACTGTTGGGTCGGCCAGAACCGCGTTCACAGTATGCTCAGCGCGGGTGAATTTGATACCTTGTCTCTCGATTAATTTAAACAAAGGGTGCTTGCCTAAATCTTCTCTTGAGATGTTGTTGCCAATAGATTCAGGGACATATGACACAATATAGGAAAATGGCTTGTCCTTATAACGCCGCACTCTTACAGCCATCTGAACAATATCATCCGCCCGGCAGTTCAAATGAATGGCAACATGGGACGGTACTTTGATATAGGTAAACTCTAATACCTCAGCCTCGGTTTGCTCGCCCATTTGCACCATGCTTTCGATGAGATCGTCAGAGCGAATTTCCAATGGTGCGTCGGGTAATTGATCGCGAACGCGCGTTCCTTTGCCGCGCTGGCGGATAACATAATTGGCATCGGCAAGCTCATTGAGGGCACGCTTCGCGGTTATGCGAGAGACTTGGTAGAGTTCCATTATCTGTTTTTCGTTGGGGACCAGAGAATGGGGTGGATAGGTGTTGTCGAGAATTTTACCCCGTAAAATGAGAAATATCTGATGATAAAGCGGCGTTTTTGAATCGCGTAGCACCCTTAAGATCTGCTCATATTCCTTGTCGCGATTTTCGACTTTAACGTTCATTTTACCCCAAAATTTCGCAGATCGTGTTTGTTTATGGTATGTTTGTATATCATTATCATTTATAATTCAATTATTGCCTGTTGTTAGCTAAATTTGGCTTTCATTCGCTTTACACAAAAAATCAAATGATATATAGTTATATCATTATAAATTCCGATAGAAATTGGGGGTGGAAATGAATTTGGCGCAAGATTGTCTGGAAAAATCCGCCGCGCGGATACCGAACCGCCCGGCCGTTATTGACTATGAGACGGCTGAAACGCTGACCTATGCGGAGCTGAATAAAAAGGTGAACCGGCTGGCCAATGGGCTGCTCTCGATGGGTGTTGAAAAAGGTGACCGGGTCGCGGTGTATCTGCCGAACATTCCGCAATATGTGATGTCTGTTCTGGCGATCATGAAAATTGGCGCCATCTATGTGCCCTTCAACATCATGAACAAGAAACTCGAGATTGAATATGGCGCCAATCATTGCGGCGCCCGCATACTGATCGGCGCGACTGAGCAGACCCTCGAAAATGTTATGTCGATTTGGGATGATCTCACCCAACTCGAAAAAATCATCCTGGTTGAGAATGTGCCCGCAGATCAATTGAGCGATAAAGTTTTTGATTTTGACGATGTGCTTGCAAGCAACGGCGATGCCTACACGGCAATGGAAATGGGTGAGAGTGACCCGGTTTCCATTCTCTATACCTCTGGGACGACGGGGCGTCCAAAAGGCGCTGTTGCGACCCATAAAAATTGGTGGGAGCTGACAATGATCAGCGCCTATCAAGTCGTGCCAATGACTGACGAAGACAAAGTAGTTTGCGGCTATCCGTTCTTCCATGTTGCCCTGGTGATCGCTGTCTTGCCGACTTTGTTTGTCGGCGCGGCTGTCGTCACGATCCGGCGCTTTATGCCGGATGTCGCTCTGGATGCAATTTCCAAGTTTGGTGCTACGCATTTTATGGGCGCGCCAACGATGTATTCTTATTTGTTGGATGAATACGACAACAATAAAGCTAAATATGATATTTCAACCCTGTGGCAGGCGCAGTCTGCAGGCGCGGCCATGCCAGCCGAAACCTGCACGCGCATTGAGGAAACCTTTGGTGTCGGTATTGTTGAATGTTATGGTGCAACCGAATGCAGTTCGACCGTGACCCATTCCAGATTTGGTCATCCGACGCCAGGCTCTGCCGGTTGGCCGACGCCAGATTGGGAAATTAAAGTTATCGATGATGGCGGCAATATTTTGCCCAATGGTGAGATTGGCGAGCTTTGCTGCAAGGGCCCTGGCGTCGTCAAAGAATATTGGGGTGACCCTGAAATGACGGCGGCGCGTCTAAAAGATGGCTGGTGGCATTCGGGTGATCTCGCTTATATCGACAACGGCAGCGCCACCGAAGGTCAGCTTTATCTGGTAGATCGCAAAGACGATATGGTTGTTTGCGGCGGCTATAATATTTATCCGCTCGAAGTGGAAAACTTCATCACCCAACATCCGAAAGTACTTCAAGCCATTGTCGTGGGTATTTCAGATGACGTTAAAGGGCAAATTCCAAAAGCTTTTATTGTTTTTGAGAAAGGGGAGGTGGAAACCGCGGAAGAATTGGAGAAATTCTGCCGTGAGGTGATGGCAGCCTATAAAGTGCCGCGCTCATTTGAATTTGTAAATTTAGAGGATTTGCCAGCGACCGCCTCTGGCAAAGTGCTAAAGCGTGAACTTCGAAGACTTGAAGAAGAAAAAATGAACGCCTAATTGGCGCATCATAAATTAGGAGAGACTATGTATTTACCAAGCTTTCAATATTTAGCCCCAAAGGACACGGGCGAGCTTGCTGCTTTGTTATCGGACCATGGCGACAATGCCCGCATTTTGTCAGGTGGGACAGATTTGCTCGTGCAATTGAAAAATTCTGGCGCGGATTTGGGATATGTTATTGATATTTCTGGATTAGAAAAACTTTCTGAAATCAGTTACGACGATACCAATGGCCTTGTCATTGGGGCAGCAGCCAAACTCGATGACATCATGGCTCTGCCCGTGGTCAAAGAGAAATACTTTGCATTATATCAGGCCATTGAGACGATCGGTGCCCGGCAAATTCGCACCATGGGCAGCCTTGGTGGTAATATTTGCAATGCCTCACCGGCCGCCGATACGCCGCCTGCCTTGGTTGCTTTTAATGCTGAGGTGTCAATTGCCAGCGATGCTGCGGAGCGGCAAATGCCGTTGGTCGATTTTATTCAAGGCAATCGAAAAACCGACTTGGGCAAAGGTGAGTATCTCAAGTCAATAACTTTGCCCGTTCCAGCTAAAAATTCCGGCAGCGCCTACCATCATTTTCGGGTGCGGGGCGGCATGGAAATCGCAATGGTCGCCGCCGCTCTATCGATCCAACTCGAAGCTGACAATGGAACCGTTAAGGATGCGGTGATTGCCTTAGGTGTCGTCGGCCCGGCCCCAATCAAGGCGGAGGATGCGGCTAAAATTTTGATCGGCCAAAAACCAAATGAAGAGTTGCTGCAATCAGTATCGCAAGCATGTGCTGATATCTCGCAGCCGATAGATGATTTCCGCGCTTCGGCAGAGTACCGCAAAGAGATTTTGCGCGTGCTGATCGAAGAGGCATTTGACGAAGCTTATGCCCAGGTTGCGGGTTAAGCCTCAGGAGAATTAAAAATGAAACAAGTTGTTCACCTCAATATTAATGGCAGTCCCTATGATGTTATGGTCGCGCCAAATGCGACAATCGCCGATGTGGTCCGTCGCCAGTTAGGTATGACCGGCACCAAGCTCGGCTGTGAGCAGGGCGATTGCGGTGCCTGCACGATCCTCATAGATGGTAAGTCGCATTTGTCCTGCATTACTTTGGCCGTGGCCTCAGAAGGCAAAGAGATCGTCACCATCGAAGGGCTGGAGCAGAACGGCAAGCTTGACCCGATTCAGCAAGCCATTCTCGAAAAGCAGGGCGTTCAGTGCGGTATATGCACGCCGGGTGTCATTATGTCGGCAAAAGGTTTGCTCAATGAAAACCCCAAACCCAACCATGAAGAGATTGTTGTCGGAATGTCGGGGAACCTTTGCCGCTGTACTGGCTATGAGAAGATTTTCGATGCCATCGAGGCGGTGGTCGAGGGTGAATATGATGATGCCGCGACACCGCAGGTAGGAGCTGAATAATGGATCAGGATAGCGCATACACGCGAGAGCAAGTTCGCGAATTCGAGATCGTTGGCCAAAGTGTGCCGCGGGTCGAGGGCTATGACAAGGTTACGGGCCGTGCGGAATATACCGACGATATTGATCTGCACGGCATGACCTATGCCAAGGTCTATTGCAGCCCCGTTGCGCATGGCATCATTAAGAAGGTTGATGTCAGTAAGGCCAAGGAATACCCCGGCGTGCTTGATGTGATTGTTGGCGAAGAGCATCCAAAGAAATATTCGGTCAATGATTTGCTGCCGACGGAAACGCCGTTGGCCGTGGACAAAGTCCGCTACTTTGGTGAAGGTCTCGCGGCAGTCGTTGCCATTAGCGAGCAAATCGCCGCCGAAGCATTGGCGCTTATCGACGTCGAGATTGAAGAGTTACCCGCGCTGGTGAATGCCCATGATTCAGAAGCGTCTGCTGATAATTTGATCCATGATTTTGCGAAAAATAATACCAATCATACGGCAGAACAGCACTTTGGAGATGTTGATGATGCCCTCGCGAAATCGGATGTTGTCGTTGAGGAAACCTTTTACACCTCGATGGTAAATGGTGGCTTCATTGAAACGCAATCGGTTGTTGCTGATTATGACCCGGGTAAAAGGAAGCTGACGGTTTATAACTGCAACCAGTTGGCCCATACGCTCCAGCATACTATTGCGCGGACAATTGATATGCCGCTCGATGATATTCGGGTGATTATTCCAAACGTTGGTGGTGGATTTGGCGGCAAAACGGAAGCCACACCTTCGGTTCTCATTGCCAGCATCATGAGCCGGAAGATAGGCCGACCCGTCAAGCTCACCTATGATCGGGACGAATCGATCTATCAGAACAAAGGGCGGCATGCGTGTCATCTCAGTCTGAAACTCGGATTTAATAAAGACGGCACCATTCAGGCGCTTGATCTGAGTATCTTGCTGGATGGCGGCGCCCACAGTGGCTGGGGTTTTGTCGTGTTGTGGTTTATCGCCGCGCTGACACATCTGCCTTATAAAGTGCGCAACATTCGCTATGAGGGCCGGCGGGTTTATACCAATAAGCCCACGCCCGGCGCGCAACGGAGTTTTGGGGGTGTGCAAGCTAGAACGGCGGTTGAAAGCTGCTTTGATATGGCGGCTGTGGAGCTTGGTATTAACCCTTATGAATTACGCATGATCAACGCGGTAGAGACTGGCTACAAATGTCCCTCCGTCGTTGAAGTGCGTCACTCTGAATTTAAGAAATGCTTAGAAAGTGTCGCAACGCGTTCAGATTTTGCCAATAAATGGGGCAAGCTGCCGCGGGGCAAGGGTATTGGTTTTGCGGCTGGGCATTATAGTTCTGGCGGTGCGTTCCTGCTTTACAACAGCAGCCGTGCTCATTCGACGGCAAACATTCGGGTCGATACCGAAGCCGGTGCAACAGTCTTTTGCGGCGTAACCGATATCGGCCAAGGGTCGACCACGGTGATGACTCAGATTGCTTGCGAAGTTTTTGGCATTCCAATGCGCAAAGTGAATTTTATCTGCCAGGACACCATGTTGGCACCCATGGATAACGGCACGATGGATAGCCGAGCGACCTATGGTGCAGGCCATGCGGTTAAAAATGCAGCGCTGGATGCACGTTCAAAAATCTTTGACGTAGCCGCCGCTCATCTTGGCGTCCGCGCTGAACAATTGCAGTGCAAGGATGAACTTATCAGCTCAATCTATGACGATAATCGCTTCATAAATTTCTGGGAAGCGGTGCGGATGTATCAAGAAGTTCAAGGTACGGTCTTTGGTACCGGTGACTATACACCGCCGCAACCCAGGGGTGACTATGATGGTAAAATCATTGGGCCTTCCCCGGCCTTTGGCTTCACCGCGCAGATCGCCGAAGTCGATGTCAATCTGCGGACCGGCCAAGTAAAAGTCCTTAAATATTATGAAGCCACCGATTGCGGCAAAGCTGTTAATCCAGCCAGTGTTGAAGGTCAGGTTGAGGGCGGTGTTGTGATGGGATTGGGCCAAGCCTTGATCGAGGAAATTGTGGTTGATCGTAATGGGCGGGTGCTTAATCCTAATCTGCATGATTACAAAATTCCAACGACGATGGATGTCCCGGAATTTGATTCTGAAATTGTCGATGCGTATGATCCGACCTCGGCTTATGGCGGCAAGGAAGTCGGCGAAGCACCAACCGGGCCAGTTTGCGCCGCTATTATGAACGCTGTTTACGATGCGGTCGGTGTGCGCTTAACCGAAGTGCCGATCACGCCGGAAAAAGTCTTTCGGGCCATGCGCGGCCAGCATTCGAGAGGGCTCGAATTGGAAACAACGACGATCGGTTTTCACAACGCAAAAATCCGGTCTGTCTAAATTCTGATGACTAAGTTTACCTCAGAGCATTTTGGGCAGCTCATCAATCCGCGTTCTATTGTGATTGCCGGGGCCTCGGACAAAACCGGTCCGGGCTCCTACAATCTGATGGAAAACCTGCTTAAAGAGGGGATTGATAAGACAATCTACCCGGTCAACATTCGGGCGGATGAGGTGTTGGGTCATAAAGCCTATAAGCGGGTGCGCGATATCCCAGAAGCAGTTGATCTCGCGATTATCATGGTGCCAAGGGGTGCTGTCGCAGAAGCCGTCTCCGACTGTGTCTTAAAAGGCATTAAGGCTGTGCTAGTCGTCAGCCAAGGTTTCGCTGATGCGGATTTTGAAGGTCATGATCTGCAAGATGAGCTGGTGCGTATCGTCGAGGGGACGGATACCTGTCTCATTGGACCCAACACAATTGGCATCGCGAATTCCTTTGACTACTTCCATACCTCTTTTCAGAAGTTTGATCTCTATCCACGGGCCAATGCTTTGGTTTGCCAGTCGGGTATGTTTGTTTTGGCGTCGGCTGATTTTACCGATGGCCTCGGCATCGGCATTGATATCGGAAACGGGGCTGAAATTTCGTTTAATGATCTATTGCCGCATTTAGGCGCCGATGACCGTATTAAAGTGATCAACCTTCACATGGAAGGCTTGGCCGACGGCCGGGAGTTCACCCGTATTGCTTCAGAAATAACGAAGCCCATTGTCGCGTTTAAAGTCGGCAAAAGCGAGGCCGGTGCCAAAGCCGCCGCTTCTCATTCCGGCGCGCTTGCCAGTGAAGACCATGTCGTTGATGCGGCGTTTGAAAAAGCCGGTGTCATGCGGGTCGATGATCTAGATGAGATGACCGACCTCAATAAGGCGCTCCTGACCTATCCAGATATGAAGGGCAAACGCATTGCTATTATTTCGATCTCCGGCGGCGGCGGCATTACGATGGTTGATGCACTTGGCGAATGCGGTCTGGAAATAGCGACGCCGTCACAATCGGTCTTAAATAAAATTCAAGCCTTCAACCCTCCTTGGTTGGAAATTGGCAATCCGGTAGATAGTTGGATGGCGGTTTTGCAAAAGGGCCTGGCGGGGGCGAACGTTGAAATTTTACGCTTGCTGCTGGAAGACGATGAAGTTGACGGCGCTGTGGTTCTGCTAAATGCCTACCGGACAACAGGATATGAAAGCCTTGCCGAGTGGGTCAGCGGTATCGCGGATGCTCAGCGAGATTTTCAGGACAAACCCATCGCGATGTGGGCATTCGGTAAAAACCAACATGAGGTTATCGAAAAAGCGGAAGAGAACGGCGTTGTTGCTGGTTTCAGTAGTCCCAAAAGAGTTGCCCGCGCCTTGGCTGGGCTTTATCGCTACCACAATGAGATTAAAGACCGAAAGAGCGAAATGGCGCCTGAGCCAAAAGGTACCAGTTCCGATATAGTTGAAAATATTTTAGCGCAATCAGAAGGTGCTGAGGCGCTTGGTACAGAAACGCTGGAAATATTAGAGGCCTATGGCATTAAGACTGCTGCAGCTAGACTTGCCACAAATGCGCAAGAATTGGTTAAGGTCGGAGAAGTTATCGGCTATCCTTTGGTAATGAAAATAGCGAGTGAGCAAATTCTTCATAAAACCGATGTCGGGGGCGTAAAGCTGGGCATTCAGACTGAAGACGAGTTATTGTCGAGCTTCGATGCGATGATGTCTGACATCAAGGCCGCTGTACCGGATGCGGTGATTGACGGAGTTCACTTGCAGCGCTTCCAAGGTGCGGGCGTTGAAATCATTATCGGCGCGACCCGCCACGCAGGCTTTGGCCCCGTGATTATGTTTGGCCTCGGCGGTGTGCTGACCGAAATTCTGGATGATGTGTCTTTTGCCTTGGCACCGGTCTCTCGAACCGAAGCTGAGGCCATGATCGACAAACTCAAAGCGAGTGCGATTTTTGATGGCGTACGGGGGGCAAAGCCGGTTGACCGAGAGTTGCTCGTTGATGCAATTTTTCGGGTTTCAAAATTGATGGAGGATTTTCCTGAGATTTCGGAATTGGATATCAATCCATTTACAATCGAAGCGAACAGTGGGATTGCGTTGGATGCGCGGGCAATACTCCAACCGGGAGGTGCCTGAGATGTCAAAGTCGAAAATGAAATCCTGGCGTTTTCACGAATTTGGTTCGATCAGCAACCTGCAAATGGAAGAGATTGAGATACCCGTGCCGGGTGATGACGAAGTGCTGATCAAACTGGAATATGCCGGGGTCAATCCGGCGGACAAATTTTTGATCATGGGGATTTATCAAGGTGCTTCTGAGCCGCCTTATGCCGTGGGCCGTGATGGCTGTGGTACAATCATCGAGGTGGGAGCCAAAAGTAAGTATAGCCTCGGTGATAAAGTCATAACGCCAAGTGCGCCGGCTGGCATTAACCGAGAAGGTACCCTCGCTGAATACATTACCCTGCCGGACAATCAAATTTATCTATTACCCGATTGGTGGACACCAGAGGAAGGCGCGGCTGGTACAAAAGTATTTTTAACCTGTTGGCAAGGGCTTCACGATGCAGCGCATTTGCAACCAGGAGAAACCGTAGTTATTACGGGCGCTTCCGGCGGTATCGGTTTGGCAGCGCAAACTCTTGTAAAAGCCATGGGCGGTAAAACCATCGCGCTCACAAGGGGCACTGACAAACGTGATCAATTGTTGAAACTCGGATTTGATCATGTTTGCGATACCAACGATCCAGACATTGTTGAAAATGTTAAGGCGTTCGGCGGCGCAGATGTAATCCTTGATGTGGTCGGAGGCAAATTTTTTGCCAAGGCTATAGAGATGGCGAACCCGTATGGCAGAATTTGTGTTGTTGGTGCTTTAGGTGGGGTCAAAAGTGAAGTTGATCCGGTACAGATTATCTTCAAGAGACTTCAAATTTATGGTCTTCAGGTAAGTTTATATGAAGCGGAAGAGTCGCAACGCGCTCTCCAGGAGCTACTCGAGGTCTTGGAACCGTCCAAAGGAAAAATTATGATCGATAAGGTCTTTCCCTTCGACCAAGTTCAAGAAGCGTTCGAACATATGCGACATGGACCGATGGGCAAAGTTATCGTGGGGCCGATAGGTGAATAAGATATGACCAAAGTAATCGAACAAGGTGCCGTAGATTTTTCGGTGAATTATAAAGTCCAAACAACTTGGGGCTTTCAAGAGGGGCTGACTTTTGTTCTGGAAGGCCTCGGTGCAGCCTTATTTTTTCTATCCCTGCTGACACATAATCTAGGAGGTATGGTTGCCGGGGTTTTTGTGCTCATGGCTTCTGGTGGTTTGCTGATGATGCATTTGGGCAATCCCAAAAACATGATCTATGTGCTGGCAAATATCCGTCATTCCTGGATGAGCCGAGGCGCGGCGCTGATCCCGCTTTTTATTGGTCTCGGTGTGTTGATCATTATAGCTCAGGTTTTTTTTGGCGCGTCTCCTGAAGGGTCGGGAAAGCATGTTCTTCAGGTTTTGTTTTTATTGCTAACGATTTTTGTGCTGCTGAAATCGGGCTTGGTGATGACAACCTTCCCGGCGATCTCGTTTTGGAATGGTGGATTACTGCCAATTGTATTTGCGCTCAGTGGACTGACATCAGGGCTTGCTGTCTTTGCCACATTTTCCGGATCGACACTTGCTGAATATCCCTGGATTTTACCGAGCCTGCTGGCGCTATTGCTGGTCGCAACGGCGATCTACTTGGTGACCATTAAGGAGGCGAGCCGGGCGGCGAAGGTTTCGGTAGAGCTAATAGCTGAGCGCCATTTCTCCGCTTTTTACGGGGTTGGGATTGTGCTGGGCCTCGCGCTGCCTTTGGCCATCGCAGTATATATCGTACTCGTTCCTTCGGCGGCCTCATTTTATCTATTCTCAATCATGGCCGTGGCGCGGGTCGTCGGCGATATCGCCTTACGAGACGTCATTTTGAAAGTCGGCGTGTTCGACAAAGTTCTTTAGTGGGTGATCTGATATGTATTCTGAAAAAATAGAACAAAATGGCGATACCCTCACCAGCACGCCAACAGTATGCCTTGGTTGTTATAACTGCTGCGGTGTTAAAGTGCAGACCGTTAATGACAAGGTTGTTGATGTTGTCGGTGACAAAGAAGCTATTAACTCGCGTGGCTACATTTGTGCTAAAGGCCGCGCGCGATTCTTAGATCTCTACGATCCGACCCGTGTGCTCTATCCGATGAAGCGCGGCAATCCAGAAAAAGGCATTGGCGTCGATCCCGAGTGGGAACGCATTACCTGGGATGAAGCCTTCGCGACAATTATTCCAAAGTTAAAAGCTGTCAGGGAGGATGATCCGCGCGGTCTCGTCATCGCCCATTTTGATTTGCCGGGTTATGGCATTAGTAAAACTTTTGGCGCGGCGTTTGAGACCACAAATTTCCACTGGAACCGAGCCGACTATTGCGGTGCCGCACCTCATTGGGCCCACTTGATGACGAATGCCTCGTTTAATGGTGAACTGGATTTTGAAGAATGCCGCTTCATGGTGCTGTGGGGCACGCAGTTGGGCCATCTGGCAGAGACCATTCCGCTCCATACCGCCGCCGAGATGGCGGAAGCTCGGCGCAACGGCACCAAGCTTATCGTGATTGATCCATTTTGCACCAATCCAGCGGCCAAGGCGGATCAGTGGATACCGATCAAACCTGGCACCGATGGGGCGATGGCTTTGGCGATGCTCAATTATATGATTAATGATCTCGGCATCTATGACCGCGAATTTTTAGCCCGGCGTACCAATTCAATTTATCTGGTGCAACCGGATGGGCATTATTTGCGCGATGCTGAAACCAACAAACCGATGGTCTGGGATCAGGCAACGGGCACGGCGAAGCCGTTCAATACTGAGGATATCTCCGACCCCGCTTTGGAAGGTTCGTTCGAGATCGAGGGCGTGACCTATCAGACCGCCTTTAATGCATTGAAGGAACACCTCAAACAATTCGACTTGGAAAGTGCGTCTAAGTTTACGACGGTACCAGTCGATATTATGAAGGTGCTCACCAAGGAGTTCGCCGAAGCGGCCTGCATTGGCTCCACTGTTGAAGTTGATGGACAGCAATTGCCCTACCGTCCCGCTGCCATCCATTTCAAACGGGGTTCCGGTGCGCATAAGGGTGGGGCGCTTGGCAGTTTTTCCATTCACCTGCTTAATATCATGGTCGGCAACTTGGATGTGCCGGGGGGGCAGCGGGGCGTTAATCCGATTGGCCCGTTTTGGGAGCCGGATGTCGATGAAGACGGCATGATTGTCGTCGCGCAACACATTGCTAAATACAGTAAGCCGTACCCTGCGCAAAAAGCCAGAAAACCCGAAGGCTTTGATCTGCATGAGCTGTTACCGGCGTCGATTTTTACCCGTGGGCTCTATCCGATGGGCATAGACAATCCGGAGAAGTTCGGCCTCACCTATAAGCCGGAAGTGCTGCTGATCGGCCGCACCAATCCGATGATGAACAGTCACAACGCCGAGGCGATGGCGGAGACACTCAAGAAATTTGATATGCAAATTTCTTTTGCGACGTTCATTGATGAGACGGCGGAATTCGCTGATATTTTGCTGCCCGATGCCCATGACTTTGAACGCTGGGATTTGTTCCCAGCCAATGATCCCTATGCCTTTATCGCACCGGGACCTGGTCAATGGTATTGGCATATGCGCCAACCGTCGCTGGAGGCACCCGGAGAAACGCGTGCTTGGACCGAAGTTTACATCGATATCGCTGAGCGCCTGGGCATTCTTGAAAAATTCAATGAACTAGGTGAAGAGGGCTGGGGTATCAATGAAAAACACAGACTTGATCGCAGCAAGCGCCATACGGTTAAGGATATCGCTGAACGCCAGGCAAAGACGTTGATCGGAGACGATTTCACTTTTGCGGATGTCAAAGACACGTCCTGCCTCATCACTCGAGAGAAAACCATAGCAGAAGCCTATCCCGGTTCCTTCGTTGAAGGGCGGATGCCGATTTATCTCGAACATCTGATTGATGCCGGCGAAGATTTGAAGCCGGTAATTGATGAACTAGGCCTGGAGTGGGATTTCCGACCCTATAATCCATTGGTTCAACATATCCGGTGTGAGGAACATGATCATGAAGAAGGCGATGAATACGATTTGCTCATCGTTAATTTTAAAGTACCGTTTCAAACCCAAACGATCTCACAGCAAAATATCTGGCTGGATGAGGTCTCTCGCGCCAATCCATATACCTTTAACGTGATGATGCATCCTAGTGCGGCGAAACGCAAAGGTCTCAAAGACGGTGATCGTGTTTTGGTAAAATCTCATCACGGCCAGGATGAAGGTAATCTCAAAGTAACCGAGGTGGTGCATCCCGAATGCCTTGGGATTCCAGCAACGCTTGGACATTGGGCGCGCAATCTCCATGTTGCAGCGAAAAAAGGCACATCGTTCAATACGCTGCTGCCACCCCCAGACGTTAGTCGGATCGACACCCTCAGCGGACAAGTCGATACCTGCGTTCGCGTCAAAGTCAGCAAGCTGGGTTAGGGGAGCGATCAGATGTCAAAATATGGAATGATCGTCGATATCCAGAAATGCATTGGTTGCAACGCCTGCACAATCGCCTGCAAAGTCGAGCACAACACGCCGAACGATATGCATTATACGCAGGTCTTGGAACACGAAGTCGGCGTGTTCCCAAACTCCAAGCGTAATTTCTTACCGGCGCTTTGTAATCATTGCGAAAACCCTCCTTGCGTGCCGGTCTGCCCAACCAAAGCGAGTTACACCCGAGAAGACGGCATCGTCTTGATCGATCATGATCGTTGTATTGGTTGCGGTGCTTGTATTCTGGCCTGTCCCTATGATCAACGCAGCAAAGTTGAAGACGAGCGGACAGTTTTTCATGATGGCACAACCATCTTCACCAATAACGCCAACGCCGCCCCGCCCAAAGGCGTCGCCACCAAATGTGATTTTTGTTATCACCGTGTGGACCGCGGTGATGTTCCAGCTTGTGTCGAAACATGCCCCACCAGCGCGCGCATATTCGGTGAGTGGGACGGCGGCGAAAAACCGCTTCGCGAATTAGCGGCAAAATATAATGCCAAAGGCTTGCTACCGGAAAAAGGCACTGAACCAAACGTGCTTTACATTGAATGATTAGGAATGGGATGCATCCGTTATTTGCGATATTTCCTGGCGAAGATGGGACTAAAACTATTCCACGAGTAACGCATTGTTTCGTGACAGATATCTATCCTTTGCTCATGGAACCGGTCTTCGACAATGCCGTGACAAAGCTGATTCCGCATGTTTTTATCGCAGATAAACAGCGGAAAAGTAAATAATTAGACATCAATAGAGGACGATGAAGACTGATTTATGGGACAATCAATCGCCGAAAAAATAATCGCCAAAGCTGCCGGCAAAAAAACGGTTCAAACCGGAGAAATTGTGACATGTGCAGTTGATCTCGCGATGATCCATGACAGTGGTGGTCCGCGCCGGGTCAAACCTGCTATGGAAAAACTTGGCGTTGGTGTGTGGGACCCAGCTAAAATCGTTTTGGTGTCAGATCATTTTGCCCCGTGTACAGATGCGGAGAGCGCCGCCATCCTGAAATTAACTCGGGAATGGGCAGCCGAACAAGGTATCCTTAATTTTTACGACCAGCAGGGCATTTGCCATGTTGTGACGCCAGAGCGCGGCCACCTTGCCCCCGGCATGTTCGCCGTTGGTGGCGATAGCCATTCGCCAACAGGCGGTGCATTCGGATGTTACATGTTCGGCATCGGCGCGACCGATATGTTGGGCGTGCTGGTGACTGGCGAAACCTGGATCAAGGTACCGGAAACCATCCGCATTAACTGGTCGGGCCAATTGGGCACCGGCCTCGCAGCCAAGGACATGGCGTTAAAAATGTGCGCGACCCTTGGCATGGATGGCGGTGGCTATCAGGCGATCCAATATGCGGGCGAGACCATTAGAAATCTTGATATGCTGGAACGCATGACGCTGTGTAATATGGCGGCGGAGCTTGGCGCGCAGGCAGGTATTATTGAGCCCGATGAAGTCACTGCGGCTTACGTTGAAGCGGCGGGTGGTACGCCGGGTGATTGGCGGGACTTCCAAAGTGATCAGGATGCCACGTATGCCGTCACCCACGAATTCGATGCAACTAATCTGGAACCACAAGTCGCCGCCCCTCACAGCCCGGCCAATGCCGCAGATGTCAGCGCTATTGAAAAAGCCGAGATCGACCAGTTTTATATCGGTGCCTGCACCGGCGCGAAACTCGGCGACCTTAAAATGGCTGCCTCTATCCTGGAGGGCAAAAAAGTTGCCAAGGGCAAGCGCCTCACGATTGCCCCGGCTTCTTCGCAAATATTAACGCAGGCGACCAAACAGGGTATTATTGAAATTCTTCTGGATGCCGGGGCCAGTCTATTGCCGCCCGGCTGCGGTGCTTGCGCAGGGTACGGTGTCGGTGTGCTCGCCGAAGACGAGGTCTGCCTCGCCTCCACGGCACGCAATTTTCAAGGCCGCATGGGGGCCAGTTCCTCAAAAGTCTATCTTGCCTCACCCTATACAGTCGCTGCCAGTGCCGTCACCGGCCACATTGTTGATCCGCGAGAGGTGCTTTAAGTATGGCTGGACGTGTTTGGAAATTTGGTGACGATGTTAATACTGATGTCTTGGCGCCCGGCATTTATATCAAACTGCCTTTGGAAGATCTTGCCTCGCATTGCCTGGAGGCCGTTGAGCCCAATTTTGCCAGCGATGTTCAGGACGGCGACATTGTCGTCGGCGGCGTAAATTTCGGCATGGGGTCCAGCCGAGAGCAAGCCGCCCAGGTCTTGAAAGCCTTAGGTGTTGCCGCTGTAATCGCGCCGTCTTTTGGCGGCATTTTTTATCGCAATGCCTTTAATCTCGGCTTGCCCGCAATCGTCTCAAACGAGATTGATCAGATAGCAGCTGAGCAAGAGCTTAAAATCGTTCTGAAAACGGGTGTCATCGAGAATATCACCACTGGAAAACAATTGGCCGGTGAAGCCGTGCCCGAAAACTTAATGGATTTGGTCGAGGCCGGTGGCCTCGTGCCCTATTTGGAACAAAAACTTAACAAAAAAGGATAACGGGACCGCAATGTCGCCGCAAAAAAAATTAAGAGACCGTCTCAGCAAGAACGAAATCCTACTCGCCCCAGGCGTCTATGATGCCTTTGGCGCGATGATGGGGGAGCGCGCAGGGTTCGACGCGCTTTATCTTTCCGGCGCCTCAATCGCCTATACGAGATTAGGGCGGCCCGATATCGGCTTGGTAACGGCTGAAGAATTGACCAGCGTTGTCGGCACCATCCGCGAGCGCAGTTCTCTACCTTTGATCGTCGATGCAGATACCGGTTTTGGCAATGCGCTCAACGTGCAACGCACAGTCAAAATGCTTGAGCGCAATGGTGCTTCCGCCATTCAACTCGAAGATCAGTCTTTGCCCAAAAGATGTGGTCATCTGGCTGGCAAAACTTTGGTGAGTGCCGAAGAAATGAACGGTAAAATCAAAGCGGCTTTGGATGCGAGAACCGATGACGACACGGTCATCATTGCCCGGACAGATGCCATCGCTGTTGAAGGTTATGACAAAGCGCTAGAGCGTGCTCAGGGTTATGTCGAAGCGGGCGCCGATGTGTTGTTCATTGAAGCCTTTCAGGATGAAAGCCAAATTACCACGGCTATTGAGCGGTTTGGGGGCAGCATTCCACAATTGGTCAATATGGTTGAGGGCGGTAAGACACCTCTTAAACCTGCCAGTGAGCTCGAAGAAATGGGTTTCTCGATTGTTATTTACCCAGGTGCCCTGGTGCGCGTTCTGGCCCATGCGGCGGATCAGTATTTCGCCCATCTCAAAGAACACGGCACAACCAAGGACTATCAGCAAAACATGTTTGATTTTGACGCCTTGAACGATCTTCTTGGCACGGCGCAGATGTTGGAAATCGGTGACAAATATAAAGATGGAGGTGACTGACATGGCCCAACTCGATCCCGTCATGCTGGCCGTCCTTAAAGGACGCCTCGAACAAATCGCCGATGAAATGGATGCAACGCTTTTCAGGAGCGCCTTCAATCCAATCATTGCCGAAGCCCATGATGCCAGCCACGGTCTCTATCATGCCGAAACCGGCGAGACCCTGATCCAAGGAAAATCCGGCTTACCGGTTTTTGTTGGTGCGATGTCCTTCGCTGTCAAAGCTGTCATCGATAAAGTCAAAGCCGAAAGTATCGAACAGCATCCAGGCGACGTTTTTATTTTCAATGACCCGTATGAGGGCGGCACCCATTTATCAGACTTCAAACTGGTCCGACCGTTTTTTCGGGGTGATAAGATTTTTTGCTATCTGGCCTCGGTCGGTCACTGGCATGATGTCGGCGGCAATGTGCCGGGTAACTATAATCCGGTGGCAACGGAGTGCTATCAGGAGGGCATGCTGATCCCGCCGGTTCACCTCTATAAAAAAGGCGAACTCAACGAAGACATTGTTGCCATCTTGCAATCCAATTCGAGATTGTCTGGTAGCCTCTATGGCGATCTCAACGGGCAAGTCAGCGCGCTGGAACTTGGCGAGCAACGACTGGGCGACTTACTCGAAGAATATGGCGAAGATCAGGTAACAGCTGCGCTGGTCGAATTGAAGAAAAGTGCCGCCAAGCTTATGGCGAGCTATATCAGCGACCTGCCGGACGGCACCTATGCCGCAGAAGATTGGCTCGACAATGACGGCATCATTGACGAGCCGCTCAAAGTTGGCCTTGATCTGATTATTTCGGGCGACCGCATGACCTTGGATTTCTCCCGGACGTCTAAGGCGTGTGCGGGGCCGGTAAATATTTCCAAATCCACCTGTATTGCCTCCTGTTACGTTGCGCTTAAACATATTTTTCGCGACGTTCCCGCCAATGCCGGTGTGTTGGAGCCAATCGATTTTGTCATTCCAGAAGACAGCCTTTTAAGCGTTATGCGTCCCAAGCCGGTCGGCGGTTATACCGAAACCATTCTTCGCGTAATTGATGTGATGTTCCAGGTTATCTCGCAGATCGCACCCGACATGGCCAATGGCTGCGCCTATGGCACAATCAACGCGCTTTCGATGGCAGGGTACCGGAAAAACGGTGCGCGTTGGGTGATGTTCTCCTTCTTTGGTGGCGGTCATGGCGGCCATCCCAATGGCGACGGCCTCAATCACGGCAACGCGCCGATCTCAACCGCAACCATACCACCGCTTGAAATCCTGGAAGCAGCTTATCCGGTGCGCTTTACCCAATGGGCGCTCCGGCCGGACAGTGGCGGGCCGGGCCGAAATCGCGGTGGCTGCGGCGCTGTCTATGAAATTGAATTACTGGAAGAAAAGGCCGATGCCTTCTTGTTCGGTGAACGCGGCAAATACGCCCCCGCTGGTGTCGTGGGCGGCCAGCCGGGCGCTTTAAACAAATTCACCTATCCGGATGAAAACGGCGAAGACGCCGAGCCCCCTATGGTCTCAAAAATGGTCGGTATTCATCTCGATCGAGGCCAGCGCGTGCGCCTGGAAACACCGGGCGGTGGCGGCTATGGCGATCCGTTGGAGCGTGACCCGAAGGCGGTCGCGGAAGATGTCCGGCTGGGTTACGTCACGCCAGAGGCAGCAGCAACTTTTTACAAATGTGCCATATCCGAGAACGGCGTTTTAGATAGTGCCGCAACCGATCGGATGCGGGGAGAAAACTAAGCGATGCCAAAAGATCAAAATGGAGATCAAACAGTTGTCGGCGTCGATGTCGGCGGCACTTTCACGGATGTATTTTTTCTGAACGAAACAGATGGCTCCTGCGACGTTGCCAAGGTCCCATCCACCCGAGAAGATCAATCCGTTGGCATTCGCGAGGGCATTGCCCAGCAACGCGATGATTTATCCGAAGTCTCACTTATCATTCATGGCACGACCGTCGGCACAAATGCCCTATTGGAGCGCAAGGGCGCAAAGACCGGGATCATTACGACCAAAGGGTTCAAAGACGTTATCGAGATGCGTCGCCGCGACCGTCCCGAGACCTGGGGGCTTTGGGGTATGTTTGAGCCGGTCGTCCCCCGCGATCTCCGCGTTGAGGTGGATGAGCGCGTGCTGGCCGATGGCACGTTGCATACTGAGGTTAATCTTGACGACGTTAAGCAAGCTGCTCAAACACTGCTGGAACGTGGGGCTCAATCGGTCTGTATCTTTTTTATGAACAGCTATGCCAATGCATCAAATGAGCAAGCTGCCATTGAAGTGGTTAAAGATATTTGGCCCAACGAGCATATTACCTCATCCTCGGAGATCCTGCCGGAGATCAGAGAGTTCGAGCGCTGCTCAACCGCAACTTTAAATGCTTATCTCCAGCCACCGATCGGCGATTATCTCGAACGCCTCGAAGGCGGTCTGCGGGATGGCGGCTTTGGCGGGGAAGTGCTTATTGTGCAATCGAATGGCGGCGTAATGTCAGTTGATACGGCACGCTCCTTTCCGGTCAGAACCGCTCTTTCCGGCCCCGCTGCGGGTGTCATTGCCGGTGCTCATATTGGTGACAGTGCGGGCTTCCCCAATCTTATTACCTGCGACATGGGCGGCACCAGTTTTGACGTTTCCCTGGTGGCGGATGGTGAAAGTGCGCTTGCAGCCCAGACTGCCGTTGATTTTGGCATGGTTGTTCGCACCCCGATGATTGAGATCACGACCATCGGTGCCGGTGGCGGCTCGATCGCCTGGGTTGACCGCGGTGGCTTATTGCAAATTGGCCCGGAGAGTGCCGGCTCTGACCCCGGGCCGGTTTGTTATGGTCTTGGCAATGATCGGCCAACTGTCACCGATGCCAATGTCGCCCTCGGGCGGATCAATGCTGCTAAACCGATTGGCGGCAAGCTCGACCATCTCGATGTTGAGGCTGCCAAGGCGGCCATCAAAGCGCATGTCGCCGATCCTCTCAAAATTGATGTCATGGCGGCAGCCGAGGCTATCATTCGCGTCGCCAATGCCAAAATGGCCGGTGCCATTCGTCTGGTCTCGGTCGAGCGCGGCCATGATCCGGAAAAATTTGTCGCCATGCCGTTTGGCGGGGGAGGCGCGCTTCATGCCGGTGCACTGATCAAGGATGTCGGGCTGTCCAAAGCCCTGGTACCGCGGTTCCCCGGCGTTACTTCTGCGCTTGGCTGCGTGATCGCCGATATGCGGTTTGATCGGGTTCACACGCTTAATGCCATGCTGGATGATCTTGATCTAAAGATGCTTGCTGCAGAAATAATTGAAACAGCCGAAGATGGCGAAAGACGTCTTGCCGAAGCCGATGTCGCTTTTGAAGGTACCGAGCATGTGTTCGAATTGGACATGCTTTATCTCGGGCAAACCCACACTGTCGCCGCGCGCCTGCCACTGGAACTTGATGGCGTGAAGGTTGGGATCGACCGAGAGATCGTCAAATCAGCTTTCGAAGAAACCTACCGAAAATCCTTCGGCCGCCTGTTGGATGGCATCGGTATGCGTGTGCTCAATCTTCGGGTGACCGTTATTGGCCGCCGCCCTAAGTTCGATTTGTCGATTTTGGGGCCAAGTGGCGACGTTTCTCTCGAAGATGCTAAGGCCGATACCCGTGAGGTTTGGATTGATGGCAAATGGTGGGACGCTATTGTTTATCACCGGCTCGATATACCGGAAGGCAGTATTGTGCCTGGCCCGGCCCTTTTAGAGCAACCGGATACAACGATCTTTATCGATCCCGATTTAGAGGGACTGGTTGACCGCTTTGGCAATCTGGTCATCTCAAGGAAAGCGTAGGTCCATGAAAAATACCGCCCTTGTGCTGGTCGACATGCAAAATGACTTTATTCACCCGGAAGGTGCCTATGCCAGAGCGGGTGCGACCTCTGATTATATCGCGGCGCTCCCCGCCCGGCTCAAACCGGTTGCCGATGCGGTCAGAAAAGCGGATGGCTGGATCGTCTCGACCCATTTTACCCTCGTGCCCGGCAAAGGCGGCGAGCCGTTCATTGACGATCATCTCCAAAAACTCCGCCCCTTTCTCAGCAAAGGTGACTTTCAGCCCGGCAGCTTCGGCCACGCTTTGATTGATGAGCTGGCACCGGCAGATTTAATGGTCGAAAAAATCGCCTATTCAGCCTTTCACATGAGCCGCTTTGAATGGATGCTTAAGAAGGCCGGTATCACGGATTTAATATTCGGCGGCATTGTCACCAATGGCGGTGTCACCTCGACCGCCCGTGACGCCCATGTCCATGGCTATCATTGTACGATTTTGGAAGATGGTTGCGCGGCTTTTGATCCCGATGTGCATAACGTCTCAATCGAGGCCCTTAAGAGCATTGCCGATATCACGACCTGTGATGAAATTATTTCACGCCTGAATTAACTGCCATCAGGTGATCTATGACGGTCCGATAAAGGGCAGCCAGGTTACAATCGGCGGAAATATGATTATCAGAGCAACCAAAAGCATGGCGCAGGCCATGAAGGGAATGGCCGCCAAGCAGATTTCGCTGAACTTTGTGCCCGGCGGAGCCACTCCTTGCATGACAAATAACAAAAGCCCAAACGGCGGCGTGGTGAAACTGATCTCCATTGCGAGGAGCATGATAACTGCAAACCAAATGACTTGTTCCGCAGCCGGCATGCCGAATTCGAAGCCATTAATGATCGGGAAAAATATCGGCACGGTTAGCAACATCATTGCCAACTGATCCATAAACATACCCAGCAACAATAGAATGCCAAACATGATCAACAGCATGATATAGCCGGAGACATCAAAACTCGTGACCCATTCGATGAGCTTTACGCTTGCACCTGACGCGGCCAACACATTGGAGAACAGGCTTGAGCCAAATAAAATCATCAAGGCAATGATGGTTACCCGCCCGGCACCCCACATCGATTTCCACAAAGCGGTGGCAAACTCCGACCAAAACCGTTCCGCTTGCTCTTTGTTCCCTCGCAGCAAAGGCACCAGCCATAAATAGGCGATCGACAAAATGATCACGCCAAGGGATCCATAAGCGGCCGACTCTGAAGGTGTCGCCACACCGAACATAATCAGCAAAATTACCATCACGATAATCGAAATCATCGGCACGACATCACTTACGAACAATTTGAGACGGCGCGGCCAGGAAATATATTCAAACTCGTAAACCGGGGCGACGGACGGATCATAGGTCGCACGAAGAAAGATATAGAGGGCATACATGGTGGCCAGAATGAGGCCTGGCACGATCCCGCCGATGAGCAACCGGCCTATATCGATCTCTGCTAAGGTGCCCAACAATACGGCCAAAGCCGAGGGCGGGATGAGCATGGCGAGGCCGCCGGTACCAAGGATCGGACCGATGGACATGCTTTTTTTGTAACCCCGCTTGGTCATTTCCGGCACCATCAAGGTTCCGAGTAAAGCCGTCGAGCCCATCGAAGAACCCGAGAGTGTCGCAAAAGCTGTTCCGCCGGCAACGGTGACGTAAGACAGGCGTGCGGGTGCGCGGCCCATCAGATTCTCGACCGCATTAAACATACGATTGGCCAATCCGGTATGGAAAAACAGCTCGCCCATCAGCAAAAACATTGGGATCGGCACAATGGCGAAGATCGACATATTGGCGAAAGCATTATCGGTAAGCTGATAGATGCCCGCCTCCAGATTGGCGTCGATGGAGCCAAAGCGGCCATAAATAATGAACGCCGCCACGGTATTAACGAGAATGAAAGCGATGCCGACCGGAAAGCCGATAAACATAAGCGCCAGGGTCGAACCCAAAAGTGATAAGAGGATCCAATACCACTCCATCAAAAATCACCCTTCAAGCTGCGCTGGGTTTCTTCAAGTTCAACCCGGTCACTGGCCACACCGGCAAGCCCCATATGCATGGTCTCGCGGACAAAGACAAAGCGCAGAAACTCCACGCCCATCATGAAAAAGCCGAAAGGAAAGGCAACAGTACTGACCCAGAGGCGAATATCCAATTGGGCACGCAGCTCATCAAAAGCCATGGTGTCATCCCAACGCTCAATAAAGAGCTGCCAGGTATACCAAGCCCAAATGAAGCATACGATGGCCGCTGTCAGACAAATAATGCGCGACAGAATATCGCGAATTTTAGGTGATACGGCGGCGGTCAACATTTCGATAAACACATGACTTCGGTTGCGCACCAGCCAGGGTGAGCCCAAGAACATGACATAAACGAAACCATATTCGATAAATGTTGTGGTGAAGATATTGTAAGTCGCGCCGAAAAATCTAAAAGTCGTTATATAGATGATGGCGACCATAATCAGGCCGACATAAACGGATGCCAGAGCCATCATAAACCACAGCAATTTTCCCCAGGCGCTGCTAATTATTTTTAAGAATTGTGTCACAATCACCAAAACCCACAGCGGCCCGAATTTGAATCCGGGCCGCTTTTGGTTTGTACTTTATCAAATTTATTACTGCTGATAGGCAGCGCGCAGCTTGGCCATATGAGAGCTGTCTCGGCCCGATTTTTTAAGCCGGCCCATAACGCGGGAATAAGCCGAGTCCACTGCCATTTTCAAATAGGTTTTTGAATTCGGCACAGAGTAAAACTTCATACCTTCTTTCATAAGCATCGCTTTTTCTTTAACGCCTAATGAAGTCAGTTGAGCGGTATTAATTTTCTCCTGTTCAATCAACGTAGATTGAAGGATTTTTTTCGCTTTAGCGCTTAATCCATTCCACTTCGCCAAATTCATCGCCCAGCCAATATCAGTTTGATAAAAATCAGGCTCAATTGCATGGCGCAGGAATTTATCCCACTTCAAACCTTTAAGACCATTTGTCGCCCACGGGCTGGCATCAATAACGCCTTTTTCAAGAGCACCGTAAGCAGCTGTTGATGGAATATTGTGAGTTGAGGCTTTGAGGGCTCTCAGGAAAGCACCATAAATTGGATTATCGCGCATCTTTACGCCGGAGAAATCCGGCAGACCTTTGGCGTTAAATTTCGGCGCTTTTTTCATATAAATACGAAACTTACCGCCACCTGCTGTCCAACCAAGGTATTTCATATTGAAATGTTTTTGATGAAGGCCATCAATAATTTTCACGCCGCCAGATGCGCGCGCCTGCATTGGTGTTGCACTGGCGGTCGAAATTGCTTCGTTTTCTGGAATAGCCCGGGCATAAAATGCCGCCGGGGTACAAACCAAATCTACCCGTCCTTTACTGACAGCTGGTGCCTGCTGAAACATTTTGATTGAGTTGAAAGGCAGGACTTCGATTTGAACCTCACCTTTGCCACGTTGATTTATTTTTTTGGCCAGCGCTATGCAATTTTTGGTATAGACCAAAAAACTAGGGAAGGGATATACGAGCGTTAATTTTGTCTCTGCGTTGACGCTACTTGTCGGCCAACTGATGGTAACCACGCCCAGTAGAAGCGCGATGCACATACTCCGATAAAATAATGGAAACATTTCTTCCTCCATGTTTGTTGGTTTTTCCAATAGTGCTTTTTAGCTTTAGTTTGAATAAGTCTTAATCAGTAAATAGATCAGGTCAACGTTAAGTTGATAATTTATCACGATTTCCTGGTTGCCGCAGCAGATATAACGACAGTGTCAGACAATAGGATGCTGGAACTGAAAATAGGGTGCCGTCAGACGAATGGGAACTAATCTTTGTATGGCATGATAGTGTCTCTATTACGCTGCACAAAGTTGCCGCTACCCGGTAAGTGCTGCATTTCGTTTGGGTTTGAAATTATCTCGGTTGTTGAATTGACGGTCGTAGTTAAAGTGGTTGGATCACTTACATCACATAATTACTCGTGCTAGGTATTGTAGAAACTTGCTTGTTGTAGGCCCCCGCAACCAATTACTCGGAGATTGAAATGAAAGTCGAGACCGGTGTACGAAATCGTTGTGATCGAGCCCCCGATTTGAACCTACTTTAATCCCTGTTCATAACAATTAATTCCCTGTTATCGCAAATTATTTCCCTGTTAATTGGCTTAGGGAAATCGCTCTAAAAGCGAAGCTGAGCAAGTGTTTCGGGCGATCATATTCGTTAA
>JABIHH010000075.1 GCA_018649725.1 Rhodospirillaceae bacterium
ATATCGGCGGCGGTCATGCGGCCCGGGTTCATTGCAGCCCCTCTGACCGTCTTAACAATATCGGCGGCGATGGCGCCGGTGTAAAATGCATCCGCGCCGCCCGCCGCAATTTGGCGGAACGTGTCGGCCAAAGGCTTGTTGATGAGGCGCGTGCCGACCGGCTTAGAAAAACCGGCATTGTCATAAAAGAAATTTGTCGACGCATCGAATTTTTTGAGATGGCGGTCAATTTTAACCAGAGTATAAAGCCGGGGCGACACATCAAAGCCCTCATCGGCAAGTTTAATGGCGGGCTCAAATAGTTTTGCCCAGGGCAATTTGCCATGTTTTTTATGGGCCAGTTCCATCATGCGGAGCACGCCCGGCACACCGACGGAGAGCCCGCCGGGCACGACATCGTGAAAGTTGGGCCGGGAGCCATCGGGTTTTAGGAACATATCGCCGGTCGCTGCTGCTGGCGCCATTTCCCGTCCATCATAGGCTTCGATGGCGCGCGAGCTTGAACGGTAATGCAGAAGGAAGGCGCCGCCGCCGATGCCGGAAGATTGTGGCTCAACGACATTAAGGGCGAGCTGGGTCGCGATTACCGCATCGACCGCAGAACCGCCGGCGCGGAGAATTTCCAAACCCGCTTTAGCCGCCAGAGGATTGGCGGCAGCGACCATGTATTTATCCGCTTCGGCCGAGGTGTTGTTCGCTGGATTGGTGAAGCTGCCTATATCTGATTTTGGTTTTGCCTTTGCTGAGGGCGCTGTTGCAGCTTCCGGTGTTGCCCGCGCCTCATCGTTTTGGGCTTGATTGCTGGTAACCAGCTCACCCTCATGTTGGCAGGCGGCCAGCAGAAAAACGCCAACAACAAATATAAGGATGGAGCGAGGCAATGAGCGGCTATGATTTTTCATAATGTCCAATTTTGTCCCTTAGAAACCGTTTGAGGCCGTTTTTTTAGCATAATGCCCGACTTTGTTGATTAATCTCAAGAAGTAACACGAGAATATAGGCTAAATTAGGACAAATACCGTCGAATACGACTTAATCGACCCTAAAAATGTTAACCGGGAATGTTAGGATGACTGGCGAATCCGCATTTGATATGATATGTCAGCGGCCTGAATAAGTGAATATTTCGGAAAGCCTGCTGAATTTCCCAAGGAGCGCAGAGCATGAGTACCAACAGCACGTTGAAAATCGTCCCTAAAGCAGGTCCGGCCCGCCGGGTGTCTGTGCCGGACATTGCGGCCCGCAAAGGGGGAGAACCCGTTGTGAGTTTGACCGCCTATACAGCGCCGATGGCTAAGATTCTTGATCCGCATTGTGATTTTCTACTGGTTGGTGATTCTCTTGGCATGGTGCTTTACGGCTTGGACTCAACGCTGGGTGTAACCCTCGATATGGCGATCAATCACGGTGCGGCTGTTGTCAGGGGCTCAAGCCAGGCTTGCGTGGTGGTTGATATGCCGTTTGGCACCTATCAGGAAAGCCCCGAGCAAGCCTATCGCAATTGTGCCCGGGTGTTGGTTGAAACTGGCTGTGCGGCGGTAAAAATTGAAGGTGGCGCGGAAATGGCTGAGACCGTCAGCTTTCTGGTTGAGCGCGGTATTCCGGTGATGGGTCATGTTGGGCTGATGCCGCAATCGGTCAATATAGCCGGCGGCTACCGGGCGCATGGCCGCAATCAAGATGAAGCCAGAAAAATAAAAGATGACGCTCATGCCATCGCTGATGCGGGGGCTTTTGCTCTTGTGATAGAAGGTGTGGTTGAGCAATTGGCGTCCGATATCACGCGTGAGATCCAGATTGTGACTATTGGAATTGGGGCCTCGGCGGCTTGTGATGGTCAGGTTCTGGTGACCGAGGATGCGATGGGCATGTTCACTGAATTTACGCCTAAATTTGTCAAACGCTTCGCCGAAATGGGTGAAGAGATGAGCCGGGCGGCGGCCGATTATGCCAAGGAAGTTAAAGCCCGCACATTCCCCGCCGCTGAGCATTGCTACGGCGTGCGGAAAGATGGCAAATAAATTAGCAACAGTCCGAACGGTTGCAGACCTTCGCCGCGCCATTGCAACTTGGCGCGAAGAGGGTTTGAGTGTTGGCCTCGTGCCGACCATGGGGGCGCTGCATGACGGTCATTTTTCTCTGGTCGAAAAATCAACCGCCACGACAGATCGCACCATCACGACACTTTTCGTAAATCCCAAACAATTTGGCCCAACCGAAGATCTGGACGTCTATCCCAGAAATGAAGACGCCGATGCGGCAGCTTTGGCAGAGCGGGGCGTGGATTTGCTATTTGCGCCTGCCCTGGACGAAATGTATCCGGAAGGCTCGGTAACCGCTGTCGCTGTGCCAGGCATCGGTGATGTGCTGGAAGGCGCTCATCGCCCCGGTTTTTTCACCGGCGTAGCCACTGTGGTAACAAAATTACTGATCCAATCGCTGCCCGATAAAGCGTTCTTTGGTGAAAAAGATTTCCAGCAACTTGCCGTCATTAAGCGTATGGTTTTGGATTTGGATATTCCAGTAGAAATTATCGGCTGCCCAATTGTGCGGGAATCTGATGGGCTCGCGATGTCATCGCGTAACGCTTATCTCAATGCAGAGGAGCGGGCGAGCGCTACCGGCCTCCATGCCGCACTCGCCGATATTGCCGCCCAAATCATTGAAGGTGGCCCGGTTACTGACGCCATTCGGGCGGCAAAAAATCAGCTTCTTAACCGGGGCTTTACCAAAGTTGATTATCTTGCGGTGTGTGACCCGGAAAGCTTGGAGGCGCTCAATAGCGTTTCAGGCGGGGCGCGTATATTGGGCGCGGCTTGGCTTGGCAAAACCCGCTTGATCGACAATTTGGCGGTAGAAAAATAAGGACACCACATGATTAGAATTTTTATCGGCTACGATCCCAGAGAAGCGGTTGCCTATAATGTTCTTTGTCATTCCATTCACGCCCGGGCCAGTGAGCCGGTCTCAATCACGCCGCTCAGCCTCACCGAACTTGGAAAGTTGATGTGGCGCGATCGTCATAATTTACAATCAACAGATTTTTCTTTCTCGCGCTTTCTGACGCCCTATCTGTGTGACTTCGAAGGCTGGGCGCTTTTCATGGATTGCGACATGTTGGTGTTGGATGACATGGCCAAACTGTGGAATTTGAGGGACGAGAAATATGCCGTGCAATGTGTCAAACATGATCACGTGCCGCCGGAAGAGAAAAAGTTCTTTGATCAGCCGCAGACCAAATATGAGAAAAAAAACTGGTCGAGCGTGATGCTGTTTAATGCAGCTAAATGTCAGGCGCTTACACCGGATTACGTCAATACGGCAAGCGGGCTGGAACTGCATCGCTTTCACTGGCTGGGTGACGATACTCTCATCGGCGACATTCCCGCTGGCTGGAATCACTTGGTCGATTATGATCCGGCACTTCCCGTTGAAGAAATCGCCAATTTACATTTCACCACCGGCGGGCCTTATTTTGAAGAATATAAGGATTGCGGCTATGCCGATATTTGGCGGGCCGAGCGAGATAGAATGCTCTATGCCGGTCGCGAGCGACCTTTATAAATAATGTGGCGCGAGCGACCTTTGTAAATAATATGGCGGGACGACCTCAATAGGTCTTATTCTTTGTAGCTGATGCGGTAAATGACGCCGGCGCTGTCGTCAGAGACCAAGAGGGAACCATCCGGTAGTTCTTTGATATCAACCGGGCGACCCCAAGATGAGTTGCCCTGGAGCCAGCCATCGGCAAACACCTCTTTGCCCAGCACCTTGCCTTTTTCATCCATGCGGATGCGCATGATGCGGTAGCCTTGCGGTACCGTTCTATTCCACGAGCCATGCTGGGCCACAAAGGCATCGCTACGGTATTGCTTCGGGAATTGGGTGCCGCGATAGAAATGGACACCCAAAGGCGCGACATGGGCACGGAACTTGACCACGGGCGGTGTGGTTGGCTCGGTCGGCTTTTGATCTTTAAAATCATTTGTCCGGTCTGAGCCGCCGCCAAAATAGGGAAAGCCAAAATGCTGGCCGGTCTTGCTAAGGTGGTTAAGCTCATCAGCGGGCGAGTCATCACCCATAAAATCTGCGCCATTGTCAGTGAAGTAAAGCTGGCCGGTGCGAGGATGAAAATCCATACCGACAGAATTACGAATACCCTTGGCTATGACTTCTGCCCGGTAGTTTTTATCGAGGCGAATAATCGTCCCCTCATTGCTGCGCGTCCGACAGATATTACAGGGCGAGCCCACCGTAATGTGAAGGCGTTGCGCTTCATCAAAGGCAATATAGCGCCAGCCATGCCAGCTTTTATTGGGCAGGTCTTGGAAGATGACTTCGGCGGCGTGGCGGCCAAAAGATTTTAGATCGGGCACCTGAATGCGAAACACGCGATGCTGTTCAGCGATGTAAAGAAAGCCATTTTTCCAAGCGACTCCGTTTGGCATAACCAGATTGGAAGTTATCTGGGCAATGTCTTCGGCCCGGCCATCACGATTCTTGTCTACCGCAACATAGACCCCGCCGCCCCGTCTGTTGCCGACAAAGACAGCATCGTGTTCCGAGACAACAACCATGGAACGGGCATTAGGAATTTTGGCAAAAATGCTGATTTTAAAGTTTGGCGGTAAATTGATTTTGCTAAGATCAGCCGCGCTTTGAGCAGTTGTTGAGCGGGCGTTGCCAATAACCGCACCGAGGATGAGTGCGAGATATATAAATACCTTGAGCATTTTATTGGAACCCTTATGTGGTTTTTCCAAATTTAAAAGAGGGTAACAAAACCAAAGCCAATGCGCTACAGACAAGCAACAAGCCGCTGACTTCTCGCCAGCCGATGGCTTCATCCAAAATAAGATGACCACTATAAACGCCAACAATCGGCACCAGCATAATTGATACCGCCGATACCGCGACTGGGACTTCACTGACAATTTTAAACCAGGCAAACCAGCAAAATAAAATTGGAAAAACAAGTATCTCAATTGTCGCCAGGACCGCCTTCAGGGAGACGGTTTGAATAACCGTTGGCCAAAGGTCATGCTCGAAAATAATTGCGATGATTGTGAGTGGCAGGCCCCCAAGCAATAGTTGCCAGCCGGCAACGGCCATTGCGGGCATTTGCCACTGAACCCGTTTCTGAACTGCGGTTCCAATGCCCCAGGACATAGCGGCAATTAACATCAGGATTGTGCCCATCGGCGAGGTGGTAAAAATTCCAAATTCGCCAATTGTCAAAGTTGCGAGCCCGACCAGCCCGAGACCGAGACCTAGAAGACGCTGCAGTGAGGGCCGCTCGCTGCCCATGCTCATACTGAAAACGACTGCCCAAAGCGGCATCGTGTAGGCGATGATTGCTGCCTGGCCGGAGCCCAGCAAGGGAATCCCGCCGGCACTGAAGATATGCCAAATCATAACGTTAAAAAGCGCTGCCGTGAGCAGGGATTTCCATTGCCCTTTTGGCACCCACATATTCTGGCGTAGAAAAAAGCCGACGGAGAAAATAAAAAGGGCGGCCGTCGGGGCTACCAGACCACGATAGGTCCAGGGCGGGATTTCATTGAGGCCTATTTTGAGGAACGGCCATGACGTGCCCCAGCCGATGATGACACCGATAAGCAGCAAATAGCCCGACCGTGATAGTCCCTGTGACGATCCCTGTGTCAATTCTTGTCTTTCCTCGATATTTAAGACTCAAAAAAGGATAAAAAAAACCGGCGCTATTGACGCCGGTTTTTTTATAATCCTAAAAGCGAGTTTAATTCAAATAAAGATGCACTTCATTTGATTGCGCTGCCTGACTGGTTCTGGCTGAAACAGCAATCCGCTGTGGTGGTAAGCCCATCCGTTGCAGCGACCGCATAACACTTTCAGCATTGCGCCGTGCTTTGTTTGAATTGAGTGCGACCCGAGCGGCACCGCCTGAAGCAGGGGCAACAGCGACGAGTTCAAATGTTGCGCTCGGACGACGCTCCAAGGTGCGGCTAACTGCGCTATAAAGCGCCTGGTCATAGGCCACGTTAGAGCGGTCAAAGCGGATCACCACGAGAGGGCGACGGCCAACCAGCGAGCGCGATTGAGCGCGGCGGTTCGTTGTGCCGGCTGTGGCAGCCGTGAGGGCCCGATTGGTCAGGCTGGCGCCCATCAACTCACCGCTTTTAACGGCAGCGGAAAGCGTGTTGAGATTGCTGCGCTCCGTGGCGACGTAATTTGTTTGACGCTGGATGTCTTCGGTCAGTTCTTTTAAAAGACGATCGATCAAGACAACGGTGCGGTTCACTTCATCTTCAAGAATTGAAAGTTGTTGATGATCGGTATCAATAGCGCCGGAAAGTCTGAAAGCGGCCCGGGTGTTCTCGGCCAGGAAAGCGGCCAAGGTTGAATCTGCCGTGACATTGGTCGTCAGCACATTCATGTCACTGATATCGTCACCAATTTTTTTAAGATCCGACAGCGCCTGATTGAATTGGCCGACCAAGACCGGATTGCCCGGTGTCGTGCCAACTTGGAGGCGCGCGTTAATGGCTGAGATGGCGGTGTGATAGCGTTGAGAATCTTGAACGGTTTTTCCACGGACGGATTGTAATTCGCCATTATTCTTAGAAACATTTGCCTGCAAGCGGCGTAGCTCTGCTCGAAGCTCAATTGCTTTTTGTCCGACAAAGGTGCCGGTGTTTGATCCTGAGGTGACGCCCTTGGGCTCGAACTTAGTCGTTCCCATTGCTGGCGGCTGGGCCGCTCTAACAGGTTGTTGAGCACGTGTCGGCGTCGATTGCTGGACAGGCGCTCTCGATTGGGCTTGCGTTGTTGATGAACTCCCCGCTGGATCCTCGCCGGTCAATGACGGCAATAGAGAATCAGATGAGAATGAACACCCTGCAAGAAGGCCGGTAATTAGGACTGTCGCGCTAACAACAATCGACCGATTATTTATAAAGGTCATCGCGCCGTTTTTCCTCGTTCAAATTAACCAAAGCCCCAAAAAACTAAATAACCCTGCTTTGTGACAATTTTGGCCAAATCTAGACTACAAATCAATGCTTTAGTAGAAGGAATTAACATGCCCCCCTTCAACTTATCAAGTATTACTTAATGCGCCTGTATTTGACAAGCAAGGGTTAAAACATTTCGCTGTTAATAAATTCCTCTAAATCAAATCAATTTGCCCCCATATTTTACGACTTAAAAAAGACTTTAAAAGAAGTCTTGAAACTACAGACCGTTTTGAATAGTGTCCCCTCCGTTCGCGCCCGTAGCTCAATTGGATAGAGCGTCTGACTACGAATCAGGAGGTTGGGAGTTCGAGTCTTCCCGGGCGCGCCATTCTATTTAATCGTAATTCCCCCACAAAATAGTCCACCATAAGTCGTCCTTAATCTGAACCCGTTTCGGTTAAGAAATTCTTTAATTTTGCTTAAAACCTTGAGATTTTTAACAAAATTATGGACAAGTCGCCTCCCGTCAGGTCACGCGGGCACATAATTTGGCTTGAAATTCATTGTACTTCGAGCATGGGCCTCCCACATTAGGTTTGTGTAATTTAGTTTAAGGCTCAAAAAAAAATAATTGGAGTGCAACTCCTCCAGGGATCTTGGAAGTTAGTGATATGCATTTATTGAAAACCGTGGTTTTCGCCGGAGTTTTGACGGCTACGCTCTTGGGTGTCGGGCTGAAGCCGCTAAATGCCCGGGATCTCGGCCTCACGCCGAACCAAGTTTATAATATTTGGACAAATATTAATAAAGCTCTGCTGGTTTTTGCCAAACAGCAATCTCGTTTTGCAACATTCCAGCCCCAGTTTAATTCCTTAAAAGTCAGCAAATTTTCAAACAAAAAACCAATTGACGTGTTGGCCAGGGTCGAAGAATTCAGCAAAAAATTCCATGCATTCACCGGGCGGAAAGATTTTTTGCCCGGTGAGGGTTTGTTAACGAAAGAGGTGGTCTTCCAGCACAGAGAAAATAATGCGGTTGTGACGCCGAGTGTTGTTTATCTCTCCTCGGCAAACTTGCTGGTAAAATTCGTCTCCGAGATTGAAAAGCAGATTGGGCCGAATGATCTGATCTCACCATTTTTTGCCAATCGAGAATTTTCGGCCAAGGAGCCAAGTGACGTCTTTGGCTTGGTAGACCTGGCGGACCGGCGGATGGATTTGTTGATCAAGGGTTTGCGTTAAAGGCGCCAGATTAAAAATATGTTTGAACGATTTAAATCCCTCACAATTGCCACTTTTGGAAAAATCTCCACAGCAACTTTGATTCTGATTACGTTAGTTTCGATTTCTTTCGGGCTTTTTTGGGTCGATGGCGTTCAAAAACTGGGGGTCGAATGGCGTGCTTATGAGGAGAATGTCGAACGCAAAGCTTCTTTGCTCGTTCTTTTGCGCAGCACCATCGGCTATGGCGGCCTCATTCATAATGTCAAAAATTATATCCTCCGAAAAGACAATGCCATGCTGATAAAGGGGCATGAGACCCTCTTGGAGTTGGATGTCATCTTAAAAGCCTATCGTCATACCGGGATATCTCAAAATGAAGAGATCAGCCTGCTGGTTATTGAGACGGTAATTTCTCAATATCGCAACGCCCTAATTCATGCGGAAAAACTTATTCATCAGGGCCTGCCTATCGCTGAAATTGATCAGGCCATCAAGGTCGATGATGGTGCGGCATTTAGGGCGTTTGCCGAGTTGGAAAATGGAGTTGTTGAATTTCGTCACGCAAATCTAAGCGACCTTGGCGAAAGAGTGGCCGGGGTCAGCAAGTTGATCATTTACTCTACCGTCATATTCGGGCTGATGATGATTATTCTTTCTGTGCTCTATGGCTGGTTTATCCGGACGCGTATCGTTTCACCGATAACCAAATTGGTCAGGGCTTTTGACAATATTGATCCCAATACAATGAGCAAAGCGCGTCTTCCGGTAGAAGATGATGTGCAACCAGAAGAATTGAGCCATTTAGCGAATTCTGGCAATCGCTTTCTAAAAACAGTCGACGTTCTCTTAAAAGAACGTCAACGCATGGAAGAGCAGGTAAGTGCGATTGTGCAAAACACCGGCGAAGGGATCGTAACGATTGATGCAAAAGGTCGGATTGAGCTCTTTAACTTGGGCGCGGAGAGTATTTTTGGCTATAAGGCAGAGGAGATAATTGGTGAGAATGTTGCTATTTTGCTGCCCGAGGGCGAACGGATAGAACATGATCAGTTTGTCCAGCAATCCGAAATTTATGCCCCCCGTATTATTAACCGGGCGCGTGATCTTGAGGGTCAGCGGAAAAATGGTGAGCTCTTTCCATTGGAGCTCAATGTCGCGCCGATGGTATTCGAAGACGAGCGTAAGTTCGTCGGCATTTTGAGGGACGTAAGTGAACGCAAGGAACAAGAAATTAACTTAATTGCAGCGCGCGATGAAGCGGAGGCTGCCAATCTTGCGAAATCAAATTTTTTGTCTTCAATGAGCCATGAGCTGCGGACGCCGATGAACGCTATCCTTGGCTTTGGGCAACTCTTAGAGAATAATCCTGGGGAACAATTGTCGCCTAGGCAATTAGACTATATGGGGCACATTCTCAAAAGTGGTGATCACTTATTAGATCTCATAAATCAGGTACTTGAATTGTCAAAAATTGAAACCGGCAATTTCTCGGTTTCATTTGAAGCCTTTGATGTCTCGGATGTTATGGAGGAAGCCGTCGCAATGATCATGCGATCGGCGGTGGAAAATGGAATTTATGTTGGGAATTTAAAAGATAGCCAGCAATTGCCTTTGGTCTGGGCAGATCGCAGTCGGGTGCGGCAAGTTTTGCTGAATCTATTATCTAACGCCATAAAGTATAATCAAAAAGATGGCCGTGTCATTTTGGATGCAGCGATAATTGGTAGTGATCAAATTCAGATTTCGGTTAGCGATACCGGTCACGGTATACCCAAGGAAAAACACGATCAGTTGTTTGAGCCGTTTAATCGATTGGGTAGAGAAGCCGGAGAAATTGAGGGTAGCGGTATTGGCTTGACGATTACCAAGGAGATCGTCGATCTGTTGGGCGGTATCATTGAATTTGAAAGCAAAGTCGAAATCGGCAGCGTTTTCAAAGTAACCCTGCCGTTGGCCCAGCCGCATCAAATAATCGATATTGAGCAGATCGCAAATGAAGCGTTACCAACGAAAAAATTGGTCACTGAGGGAAATAAAGCCGTACTTTATATTGAGGACAATCCAGCTAATCTAAGTCTTATGCATGAGGTTGTTAAACTGATTCCAAATATGGATATGCTATCGGCGCATAATGCTGAGATTGGATTAGCGGTGGCGCGCGACAATAATATCGACGTCATTTTGATGGATATTAATCTGCCGGGAATGAGCGGTATAGAAGCCTTGAAGGTTCTGCGGGCTCATAGCGACACCAGGAGCATTCCGGTTATTGCGATTACAGCTGCTGCCATGCCGAAGGAGATCGAGCTCGGAAAAAAGGCGGGCTTCGAGGAGTATATTGTCAAACCTATCCGCATTCCTGAAGTACTGGCTGCCATCGAGAAGCATATGAAATGATTGCCGCAAATCCTTCTTGCGCCTAAGATAAAATCGGTAAAATGCGAGCAATGGATCTCGGTGTTGGAGCTGGGGATTTGGAGAATATATTTTGAAGGTTTTTATAGTAGACGATGATCATGAGGTCATCGAGGTGATGACGGCGGTGTTGGAAAACGCCGGTCACGAAGTTGCTTCGAACGTATCGGGCGCACGTGCGGTATCCGATATTATGGCGATGAAACCTGATTGTGTTATCATCGATTTAATGATGGCGGCTTTGGATGGTCTCGAGCTATGCGATGAAATCAATCGGCTCCCAAATTTGAAAAAAACCAAAATCATTATGGTCTCGGCCCGCGACGCGGAACATTGGAAAGAAAAAGCCATTGAACATGGCGCGGTGGGCTACATCACCAAGCCGATCGACCCGGCGCAATTTGCCAGTCAAATAACGGCGATCATTGATGGTGCCGCCTAACCTGCAACCTCTTATCGAGAATCGAAAACATCCAGGGCCGTGGCCCGGATGGACGCCAGGCGTTGAGCAGGACCAGGCACCTGGAAATGAGCGCGATGCCTATCTGCTTCAATTTGAATTGCATGACGGCCTCCAGGGCATTGGGTTTGGCGATCGGGCGGGCTGGAAAATCGGCTGCACAACACCGGTCATGCAAAAGTTTATGTCGATCGATCATCCATGTTCGGGCGGCGTAATGGAAAGCCGTGTTCACTTTGATCATTTTGTCGGCGCTTATTCCGACTTCAATCGGGTTGGTGTTGAATGTGAAATTGCCGTGACTTTGGCAGCCGATTTGCCGCCAAAAGACACTCCCTATGTTATCCAAGACCTGATCCCCACCATTCAGAGCTGCCGGGCAGCGATGGAAATTGTTGATGACCGCTACGCCGATTATAGTTCTCTATCGACCGAGGACATGATTGTTGATGATTTTTTTCAAAGCGCCTGCGTATTGGGACCTGAGGTGATGAACTGGCAAGAGACAGATCTGGCTGAGATCCGGGGCCGAACAATGATCAACGGCACAGAAATTGGCTCCGGCCAGGGGGCGGACATTATGGGTCATCCACTAAACGCCCTTGCCTGGCTCGCCAATAACCTGATTGAGTTGGATCGCCATTTGCTGGCGGGGGAGTTTGTTTTGCTCGGCAGTATGGTTGAATGTCAGTGGTTGTCGCCAGGAGATGCCGTTGAAATGCAAATATTCGGGCTTGGCCAAGTCACCGCTGAGTTCGCAAAATAAATGATAAGAATTGTTACAATTTATTGTAATTAATTTGTGGAAATTCTGCCTTTTGATTGCCATCTAAAAATCATCGCTGGTGATTAAATGGTAACGACCGATGCATCAAAAAATTATTAAAGACGTTGTTTCAAATCTCGATGAGGAAAGATCCAAGTATTTTGGTATTGTTCTCAATACCTTAGCAAATGATAGCCGCGCCCAATTGGCGCCAAATCTCGTCTATGCGGTATTGAAAGAAGTCGTTGCTTTGGTGCCGCCTTACCTGCCATCAAATGACTTTATCAACATGCTTTTTGGTTTTGTCGGCGATAACGCCCAAAAAATCACCGCCGTTATGTATTCCCATCAATATGTGACCGATAGTTTGGTCTTACAGATGGTGACGAATGACTTTGTCGACCAGGTGATTGAAATGACGTATCAAATGCATCAAGAGGGGGCGATTGAAACCGGCGAGAAAAAAGTGCGCAGCTACTCCTGGCCTTATGACAATGCAGACTTTCCCTTCGCCGACTAACGGTTAGGTGGCCCCATTTCCTGGGCGCGATTGGAGGCACGAAACATATAGTGCCTTAAGACCGGTTGCAGGAGATAGAGCAAAGCCATTTCATCCGTTATTTTTTTACCGTCGCTGCCGGGCTCAAACACCGAGCCCATGGCGGCCTTTGCATCTTCATCACCTTTATAGGCTTTAAGAGCCAGCAATCCCCATTCGGTATATTTCTCGCCATCAATTTTTTTATGTAAATCGGCGATACGTTGGTCGAACTCGTCCAACAAGCTGCCCCAATACTCGACATCGTAATTATCTTTTAAGTCCCCGATGAGGGCAGAAATATCGGTCATCCAAGTTTTCCTTCACATGGTGGAAGGAGCAAGTGTGCACCTGCGCTTGGGCACCCTTATGGCTCCTCTCTTTTTCAAAGGAACTCTTATCGGAAATTATTTATTCTGTCACCCAGACTTTGGCACCCACTCTCTGGCAAACAGACTTTAATTTTGAACCGAGATTAGAAGTCTTCGGTTCTGATGTCGATATCTATGCGCTCCAAATCAGCGAGCAACATCTCCTCTTCATCATCATCAATATCCAAAAAGCGAACCGCAACACCGTCATCGAGGGAGCGCGAAACCGTCGCGCTCAATTCGCCGACATCATCAATCATCAATTCAATCGGATCATCTGGTTTTACGTCTTTTGCCAGATCAAGCGCGGCACCACCGGCAGAAAGATCGAGCAAGGTTACCTCAATCTCTTCATCATTTATTTTTGCGGTGACACTGTTCGGTGCCTTAAGTCTTTTGTGTTGGCGTTTCTCGCTAAAGTCGCTCTGTTCAGACATCGCTTCCTCCTATCTACCGCCCAAGAGAACCAACTAACAATAGTTCATCCCTATTTGGATTTTTCGTCAATCTTTTTCTGGCTTTTTTTGCCTAATTTCCGATTGATCTTGATGGTGTGAAGGCCAGTTCTAAACGTCAGTCATAAATGCCTGGTCTAAACGGCTAGTTGTTTGCCGATCCCCCATCCACAACCATGCATTGCCCGGTCATGAAATCACTGTCAGCTGAGGAGAGAAAAATCAACGCGCCGATCAAATCATCCGGTGTTTGATATCGCTTGATGGCCCGTGTCGCGGCATTGGCATCGCGGTAACCCATATGGGCGTCGCTATCGAGGACTTGCTCGCTCATGGTGAGGCCGGGAGCGATTGTATTTACGCAAATGCCATCCTCACCGAGTTCGCGGGACAGGGAACGGGTCATGGCGATTATGGCACCCTTAGAAGAGACATAATGCAGCAGGTTCGGTGCTCCTTTAAATACCGTGCCGGATGCGATGTTGATAATTTTACCAGCGCCCTGTTTGCGCATAACCGGCGAGGCGGCCTTGGTGCAAAGCCAGGGGCCTTTGACGTTTACTGCCATGAGCTTGTCCCACTCGGCAACATCAATTTCTTCAAAGGGACCCGGTTTTATGGCGCCAAACAGAGCGGCATTGTTAACCAAAACATCGAGGCGACCAAATTTCTCGACCGTCTGGTCGACCATATCCTGGGTGGCTTGCTCATCGCTGACATCTGTGGTCAGCGCCAAGGTTTCGCTGCCTTGATAGGTCGCTTCAATTTCGGCTGCGACGGGCGCGCAATCGAGCATATCTGTAAGCACAACCTTCGCCCCTTCGGCGGCCAATGCTTTGGCATAAGTCGCACCAATCCCCTGCGCCGCGCCGGTAACGATGGCGACCTTATTCTCCAATTTCGGCATTATACTTTCCCTTTTGACTAATTACCTTCAAACACCGGTTTTTCTTTTGCAACAAAAGCATGAAAGGCGCGTTCGAAGTCCTGTGTCTGCATGCAAATAGCCTGGGCTTGGGCTTCCGCCTCAATTGCTTCATCGACACCCATATTCCATTCCTGATGCAAAGTCTTCTTGGTCATGGCATGTGCAAAGGTCGGCCCTTTGGCAAGCCGCTTGGCTTGGGTTACCGCCATCTCCAGAACTTCGTCGGGCTCCGCGACACCGTTATAGAAGCCCCAATTGGCGGCCTCTTCGGAACTCATCATGCGGCCGGTATAAAGCAGCTCGGCGGCCCGTCCCTGGCCGATAATCCTAGGCAGCATGGCGCAAGCGCCCATATCACAGCCCGCAAGTCCGACCCGGGTAAACAAGAAGCCGATCATACTTTCCGGTGTGCCATAGCGAAGATCAGATGCCATTGCCAAAATCGCTCCGGCGCCGGCACAAATACCATCGATTGCGGCGATGATCGGCTGCGGACATTTGCGCATGGCTTTGACCAAATCACCGGTCATGCGGGTGAAGTTCAACAATCCCTCCATGTCCATTTTGGTCAGGGGTCCGATGATTTCATGGACATCACCGCCGGAACAAAAATTGCCGCCTTCGCCAGTAATGACAACGACTTTAACATCCTCAACCCATTGCAGCTTGTGGAAGGTATCGCGAAGTTCTGCATAGCTCTCAAACGTAAGCGGATTTTTTCGCTCTGGTCGGTTGAGCATAATTGTCGCGACGCGGTCTTCGACAGACCAGGCGAAATGTTCAGGTTTAATATCGGCGGCGGTAAGTTTGTACATTGTTTTTTCCTTTGAGGTCGAATGACAGTCAGATCAGTTTTCAGCCGACTTTTATCGGTCTAGAACAGATAACAGAATAATAGTTTAAGTCTCAAGTAATATTTGCTGCGGGTCAATTTGCCCCAATCAGCGCCCAGGCAACGCTTAGTCAACCATGGTCAGGCCGCCGCTAACGCTCAGCACCTGACCGGTGATGTAGTCAGAATCGGCATCGGCAAAAAACTGAATGGCGTTGGCAATTTCTTCCGGCTTGGCAAAACGATGAAGCGGAATGGCGCTGATAAGTGCCTCCAGCATTTTTTCCGGTCGGGTTTGCAAAAGCGGTGTGTCGGTCGGGCCGGGACAGACGCAATTAACATTGATTTTAAAGCGAGCTACTTCACGGGCGAGAGATTTGGCAAACGCGATGATGCCACCTTTAGCGCCAGCATAGACCGTCTCACCACCGCTGCCGACACGCCCGGCATCACTTGCGACATAGACGATCTTGCCTTCCTTGGCTTCTGACATGGCGGGTAGAAAGGCGTGGGTGAGTTTAACCGGGCCCAAATAGTTAAGCGCGACGTTCCAGTCGAAGCGCTTTGGGTCGTTTTTTATAAAAGGCTCAATATCACCACCGCCTGCCGCATTGACGAGAATGTCGAGCTTGCCGTATTTCTCGATGACGTCGTTCGCGAATTCGAGGATCTGGTCATCATCCGTTAAATCAAGTTTGAGGAAATCAATCGCCCCGCTATTGTTACCCGCCTCGGACACCATTTTTTGGCCCGCCGTGACATCAATATCGGCACATATGACAGTAGCTCCGGCAGCGGATAAACGTTCGACCGTGGCTTTGCCAATTCCTGATGCACCGCCCGTGACGACGGCTATTTTTCCAATTGATGGCATGATGTATCTCTCCTCAATATCTGTTTATTTCAAATTCTGCTCTAAGAAGTCCGCCACCCTCTGCCGGGTGTCGTCTGTTTCGATTAATCTTTCTGTCGCTGCCACCTCGGCGTCAAAGCCATCCAGCGTAGGATTTTGCGCCACCGCAATGCAGGCTTTGCTTTCAGCCAAAGCGCCTGCGGATAGGTCCCGGATGCGCTCGGCTAAGGCTTGGGCTTCTTGTTGAAGCTCGGCCCTCGGCACCGAATATTGGACCATGCCAAGTTCCAGCGCTGTCTGACCGCTGACAATCTCACAGGTGAGAATTATGCGCGACGCGACGCTCGGCCCACAGATCTGGGTCAGGCGTTGCGTGCCACCAGCACCCGGCACCAGACCTAAGCGACCTTCCGGCAAGCCCAGTTTAGCCTCATCAGCCGCCATCCGAAGATCGCAGGAGAGCGCCAGCTCGAAGCCGCCGCCAAGTGCCGCGCCATTAATTTCGGCAATGACGATTTTTGGCAATTTTTCCAGCCGGGCGAATAATTTTTGATAATCTCGGGTGTCCGCAATAAAAACTTCGCTGCGATCAGGCCGGTTGAATTTTTCGTGAAACTCTTTCAGATCAGCGCCTGCGCAAAATACTTTTTGGTCGCTGCGGATAAGCACGACGCGGCATTCCGGCTCGTTTTCTATTTCAGAAATGATGTCGTTGAAATCAGCGACCCACTCCACTGACATTGCGTTCACTGGCGGGTGAGAGAGCGTAATCGTCGTGATGCTATCCTGTCTTTTGAGGACAAACATACCTACCTCTATGGTTTGATGGACGTAATCTCAAAATCTGATTGGCTATCCTAAGTCGCCAGCGAAGGAGCGCCTTGATATTAGTCAATGTGGTGGCGCGCTCGCCATTTAGACTGGGATAAATGTTAGATATCTATTTCAGAAATTGAGGACTTATTTTTGATGCTGAAAGTTCACCACAGCAGAACCGTCGCAGCCGGAGATTGCGACCCCCAATGCATCGTCAATTATCCGCATTATTTTCAATGGTTTGATCGCAATTGCGAACGCCTGTTTAAGGATGCGGGGCTGGGCTTTGCCCGTATGTTCAAAGAATTTTCGATTGATGGTATTCCGATTATTGAAGCGACATCCCGCTTTAGTAAGCCGGCCCGGATTGATGATGTGCTCGAGGTGGAAAGCTGGATAGATGAGTGGAGTTCAAAAACATTTACGGTCAGGCATGAAATTAGCCTCGAAGGCAAAGTAATTGCCGAAGGGAAAGAAATTAGGGCCTGGGTCGTGCGCGATGAGGACGCGCCGAACGGAATTAGAGCCGCCCCCGTTCCAGAAGAGGTTAAAGAGCGCTTCAATTGAATGATTTAGAACTAAACTAAATTCCTGGCCTAAAATGATGTGATCGCTTATAACAGGCCTCGTTTTTAAACCCTAAAATTTGAGCCAACAGATTCCGACAATGAAAACTTTCACTCAAAATCATACCATCATGTTCAGCGATTGCGATAACGCGCAGATCGTTTTCTATCCCAATTATTTTCAGTGGTTCGATCGGGCGACACAAAACATGTTTAATAAGGTTGGCCTACCGTGGAGTAAGATGTGGCCGCAATATGATATTGCCGGTATACCGCTCGTCGATGCGCAATCTAAATTCATCGCGCCGTTGCGCATGGAAGATGAAATTGTCATCGAAACCTGGGTTGAAGACTGGAGCGGCAAGGTTGGCACCGTTCGCCACAACATCATCAAAGACGATTTTATCCATGTTGAAGGCACCGAAAAACGCGTCTGGGCAGTGAACGCTCCCGACAGCCCCAAAGGCATCCGCGCCACGCTGTTGCCGGATGACGTGAAAAAACTGCTGACCGAAGAATAAAACTTTATTTTTGGCCAAACAGCCCGAAAATTGATCCCCTTCAATCTGGCTTAAGTGCGAGGGTATGGTATCAGTTGTAATATTGCAGTATAAAATAACACAGAATCATTGTTATATTGACGGACGCATTAGCTTCTGTCGGCTCGATTAAAGGAAGGTACTAAAATGAATTTTATGCGAAAATCTGGTTGGGCTTTCTTGGCGGTCGTAATGCTCACATATACCCTACCGAACGTCGCCGCTTCGGAGTTTGCCAAACGGGAAGATGGCATACACGCGCAAACTTGGTTCAAGAATTTGTCTTTTCTCGAGTTGCGCGACGATCTTGCTGAAGCCACTAAAGCGGGGAAGGGCTTGGTTGTTATTTTTGAACAAAAGGGCTGCGGCAGCTGTAAGAAACTGCACGAAATCAACTTCGCCAATAAGAAGCTGGTGAAATTCATCTCAAAGAATTTCGATGTGCTGCAAATCAATATGTATGGCAGCAAAGAAGTGACTGACATGGACGGTTCAGCCATCAATGAACGAAAATATGCCGAGCGGGTTCTTGTTCAATTCACCCCGACCACATTGTTTTATGGCAAAACCGGTAAAGAAATATTTCGCATCCCCGGTTATTTGAGTCCAAAATTTTATCGCCGGGCCTTCGAATATGTCCTTGATCGCGGACCGCAGCGTAAAATCCTGTTTCCGCGCTGGTCGCGCGATAGAGCGAGAGCGGAAAAGGCCAAGGGCGGCAGCTAATCCAGCGGTCCTAATCGCGCGTAAATAGGGCCACCATCTGAATAGCCAGACACGTTCGGCTTATTTGAACAATCTCCGCTTTCGGGTGAGTAGTGGATTTTTTTTATTCTTCTGGTGCCCTCGTTGCAGCCCTCTTATTGATCAGCAGTTGGGCCCACCCCGTTCTTTCATGACATTCTGTCCGTAGCGTATATTATGGTCATGAATTTTACTGCGAAAAGAGGTTCGACATTCGGTCATGCGATAAATGCCCTGGGGGCAAAACTTGTGCCGGCACCAATCTGGCGCCGGTGCTGGTGCGCGTCTATGATCTATTTGCCGGCGGTAAAACTGACAAGTTCGATATCCTTTTCTCCCTGGACGATGCCGATGAGCAAATATTGGAGACCCACACGTTCGGAGTGGAGCGGGCTTGCTGGACGAGGGCAGCGCTAACCGCCATCGCCGAAGTGATGGTGCGCCGCGAGGATGATATAATGGCCAGCGGCGAGTGGCAGGAGGCTGCCGAAGATATTCTCAACAACGCCAAGTCCGCCTTCTCAAAATTTCCCTGGCACCTGCCCGATCTGGTGGAGCAAGCGCCTGACCTGCACGCTGAGATGCTGGAGCGCCTCACCGGGAACGATTTTGGCGACAGCATTTCTAAACGTGCTTTTGCCAAACTCTGCAAGGCAGTGGTTTATGGTTATATGAAATAAAAGCTATGTGCAGTCTCGCGTTCATCGCCGGAGGCTATTTCGCCGCCGCTTGATGTCCGCTATTAGCCAGAAGTGGACATCGCTATACTGTTGGGGCGAGTTTAAACCAGACCTTTGGCCAAAGCCGTATTCAGGCGTTTGGAGAAGGCTGCCGGATCTGCCACTGCTTCGCCTTCGATGATGCGGGCTTGATCCAACAGCAAATGCGCCATGTTCTGAAGATCTTCTTTTTTGGTCAGATCATCGGTCAGGCCGGAGAGCTTTTTGATCAGCGCATGGGTTGAGTTGATCTCGAGCACCCGGGCGCTCGACGGCACATCCATGTGGCCTTGTTGCTTGAGCATACGGGCCAGATGCAAATCCATATCGCCTTCACCAGCGACCAGACAGACCGCACTATCGGTCAGGCGGTCTGAGGCGCGGACGTCTTTGACAGCTTCGCCAAGCTCTTCTTTAAAGGCGATGAGCAGCTTGGCGATATCAGCATCGTCAGCAGCTTCGGGTTTTTCTTTCTCTTCTTCGGCGTCATCGCTACGCTTGATGGCACCCAGATCAATATCGCCCGAGGTTACCGATTTGAACGGCTTTTCATTAAATTGGCCAACCATGGAAAGCCAGAACTCGTCGACCGGATCGGTCAACAGCAGCACTTCAACGCCCTTCGATTTAAAGCCTTCGATCTGCGGTGAAGTTTTCAAGGTCTGGGCATCATCGCCGGTGATATAGAAAATTTCTTCCTGGCCGTTATTCATCCGCCCGACATAATCTTCCAGACTGAGGAGGTCATCATTAAGCGTTGAGTTAAACCGGGTGAGCTCCAACAGGGTGTCACGGTTGTCATGATCTTCATAGAGGCCCTCTTTGAGGACGGCACCAAAATTATTCCAGAAGTTTGCATACTCTTCCGGCTTCTTGGTGGCTTTCTTTTTGAGCTCGCTGAAGATGCGTTTCACCAAAGCCTTTTTTATATGGCCGACCAAAACATTATGTTGCAGCATTTCGCGGCTGACGTTGAGCGGAAGATCTTCGGAATCGACAATACCCCGGACAAAGCGCAAATAGCCCGGCATCAAATCTTCGCAGTCATCGGTGATGAAAACGCGTTTTACATAAAGCTTCACTTTGTGTTTGCGCTCCGGGTTCATCAGATCGAAGGGCGGCGAAGAGGGGACATAGAGCAAATTGGTATATTCGATTTTGCCCTCGACCCGATTGTGGAGCGTCAGCCAAGGGTCATCGAAGACATGGCCAACATGATGATAGAACTCTTTATATTGTTCCTCGGTGATGTCGGATTTGCCCCGAGTCCAGATTGCTGAGCCACTATTGAGCTGATCGATTGAGGCTTCTTCTTTGCCCTCTTTTTCTGTCGTTGTCGCAAGATTGATCGGCAGCGAAATGTGGTCCGAATAGGTTTTAACGATGTTCCGGATGCGCGCCTCTTCGAGATACTCTTTATTGTCTTTGTCGAAATAAACCGTGACGGTCGAGCCTTGTGTATCCCGTTCAGCCTCAACAATTGTGAAAGAGCCCGCACCTTCGGAAGCCCACAGCCAAGCCTGATCTTCGCCGGCGCGTTTGGTGATGACCTCGACTTTTTTGGCAACGCTAAAGCAGGAGTAAAAGCCAACGCCAAACTGGCCAATGAGATCTGCATCTTTTTTCTCGTCACCCGACAGGCTTTCGAGGAAGGCCGTGGTGCCAGATCTGGCAATGGTGCCGAGATTTTCGATCAACTCATCATGGTTCATGCCAATGCCGTTGTCAGAAATCGTCAGGCTCTTGGCTTTCTCATTGACTGAAAGGGTGATGCCAAGCTCGGTGCCGGGATCAATCAGATTGCTTTCGGTGAGCGATAAATAGCGCAGTTTGTCACAGGCATCAGACGCATTAGAAATTAATTCGCGCAGGAATATTTCTTTATTGCTGTAGAGCGAGTGAATAACGAGGTCGAGAACTTTAGCGACCTCTGCTTGGAATTCGAGTTTCTCTTCGGTCTTCGCTTTTGCCATTTTAACTCTTTATCTCTATTTATTCGTTTAATTCGGACTGGATTTGTCGCTTACGCGACCTCATATGTATCTATCGGACAGGTTACGCAAGACCTGTTCTGTTGAATATCGGATTTTGTTTGTTTTTTTTCGCTTATTGCGCTGAAATCGTTCAGTTATTGATGCTTATCAATGAAAAAAAATTCAAAATGATGTTTAATAATAACGGATTAAGAGTTCGATCCAGTTGCCGTCATGGTCCCTTTTCTGTCACACTATGACGGTTGGGTCGAAAGCTGATCCAACCTGTTGTCACATAACGAAAAGAGTGGTCAATGCAAATACCCTTACAAATTTCCTTCCGAGATATAGAACATTCCGATGCTGTTGAAGAAAGAATTCGAGAAAAAGTCGAGAAGCTCGAACAATATACGGACCGCATAACTTCATGTCGTGTCGTTGTTGAGGCACCGCATCGTCAGCACCATAAGGGAACGCTCTATCACATTCGGGTGGACATTACTTTGCCGGGTGAGGAAATCGTGGTGGCACGCGATCCCGAAGACCATGCCCACGAAGATGTCTATATCGCAATCCGCGATGCCTTCGAAGCTGTTCGACGTCAGTTGAAGAAGTCTCTTAGAAAAACCCGTGAGAAACGGACAAAGAAGCCAAAGCCGTCCATGGTGGAGATGCCTGAAGTTGAAGTCGACGCCGACGTTTAGTCCAAGGCTTAGCCCTGGGCGTTGCTTCGAATTGAGTTAGGCGCTCGCCCAACCAGTCATTTAGTCTGGTTGATAAATTCCACAAGCACCGGGCCCAGGGATTCGTCTGCTGTGTTGATATGGTAAACTACGGATAGGTGGTTGTGCCCGGCAATTTTAGCCTGCCGCGGGCAACGCCCATCGCGCGCGCAGATGGCGGCTGTGAGTTCGGCCGAGGCTTTCGAGACGGTCGGGATATCCAACTCGGCAACCACGATGAATAGCGGAATCCGCCGACCTTTCAGATGGTTGAGCGTTGTTCTTTCAGGATATTTGCTCGCATCGTCGCCGAAATAGGCGCGATCAACGCGGCGCTTGATATTGGCCCGGAAGTTACCCGACGCTAAAATGACCCCTTTGACCCCGTCCTTACCTCCATCCGCTTGGAACTTTTCTATAAAGGTATAAGCCGCGACATGTCTGGCCCCAGCCGAATGGCCCATCAAGAAGATACGGTCAGGATCGCCACCAAATTTGCCGGCATTGGCTTTAAGCCAGGTGAGGATGCGGGCGATGTCTTCAGGCCCCGATGGCCATTGGTGTTTGGGCGCGAACCGATAGTTTGCGTTGACTCCAAGGACGCCATTTCTGGCCATATATTTAAGCACGTTGTCGTAGATTAGTCCGCCCCGGCTCTTATCCCCGCGGCGGAAGCCGCCGCCATGAAGGAAGAGCAAAATCGGGGCCCCGCCATTACTCCCCGCTGCCGGCTGATGAACATCCAGCCGGTTGCGGTTATCGGGCCCATAGGCGATGTCGCGGCTGACGGGGCCAGGGCCCTCGGGCGACGCCTTTTGCAGGGGCATATAGATCGCCCTGGTTTTGCGGGCGACTTGGCCGTTGAAGGCGTGTCCCATTTCGCGGATCGCCTGCTGAGCGCTAGGGGTTTTTGATATCTGAGCCTGAGCGGAGCTTACCAATATTCCGATCAATGCCAGCACCAGTGTGGGCGCTTTGAGTAGGGATAGCCTCATTGTTCAATGTCCTCCAAAAAACGATCTGCAGTTTGTTGATAGTAGTCGAATTTAGTTGTGTAGACAACTATTAGAGACAATTTTTTGACGAACTTATCAGAGCTCCTTGTGGTTGATCCTCTTTCCTAAAATCTCCCTTGCATCCTGTCGGCTAAAGAACGATCTTTGGGCGATGGAAATTTCAACAAAAGACGTTCGGGTCACGGCCGTTCTGGGACCCACTAATACCGGTAAAACCTATCTGGCGATGGAGCGCTTACTGGCGCATGGCAGCGGCATGATTGGTTTTCCGCTCAGGCTTTTGGCGCGTGAAAATTATGACCGGGCGGTGGCGATCAAGGGTGCGCGTCAGGTCGCTCTGATCACCGGTGAAGAGAAAATCATTCCCTCTCATGCCAAGTATTTTTTCTGCACAGTAGAAGCAATGCCGATCAACAAGCCGGTTGATTTTCTGGCGATTGATGAAATTCAAATCTGTGCCGATCCGGATCGCGGCCACGTCTTCACCGATCGTTTGCTGTATGCCCGGGGGATGCAAGAAACGATGTTTATGGGCTCTGAATCCATCCGGCCTTTGCTGAACCAATTGGTGCCAGGCATTGATTTTATTACCCGGCCGCGCTTTTCGACACTGAGTTTTGCGGGAGCCCGTAAGATTGTGCGCTTACCGCCTAGGAGCGCTGTGGTGGGTTTCTCAGCCGCCGATGTCTATGCCATCGCCGAGGTGATCCGCCGCCAGCGTGGTGGCGCGGCGATTGTGATGGGGGCTCTCAGCCCACGTACCCGCAATGCGCAAGTCGAGATGTTTCAAAATGGTGATGTTGATTATCTGGTAGCAACCGATGCGATTGGCATGGGTCTCAACATGGATGTCGATCATGTTGCCTTTGCCGCGCTCAACAAATTTGATGGCACCTTTAGGCGCAATTTGCGGCCGGAGGAGTTGGCGCAAATCGCCGGGCGGGCCGGACGCCATATGAGTAACGGCACTTTTGGTGTCACCGGTGATGCGCCGGAAATCGAGCCCGAAATTATCGAGCAGATCGAGAACCACCGCTTTGATCCAATCAAACAAATTCAGTGGCGAAATGCCAGGCTCGATTTTCGCTCGCTCGATCATTTGCTGAGCAGTCTGGCGGTCCGCCCGGAAGAAGCGGGTCTCGTAAAAGTGCGCCAACCGGGCGATGAAAAAATACTCGTTCAACTTGCCCGCGAAGGCGAGGTCAAAGATCGCCTGATCAATTCTGACTCTGTGCATTTACTGTGGGATGTTTGCCAGATACCTGATTTCAGAAGACAGGTCACCGGCGGGCATTCGCGTTTGTTGTCACATATTTATTGCGCGCTTTCTGATACTGGAGCGATTGACTCGAACTGGATGGCCAAGGAAGTGACCCGGATTGACCAGGTCGATGGCGGTATCGAATCACTCGTTGATCGCATCGCCAATATTCGCATCTGGACCTATATATCTCACCGCGGTGATTGGCTGGACGATCCGGAAAGCTGGCAAGCGCGAACGCGGGAAATCGAAGATCGTTTGTCGGATGCTTTACATGAAAGATTGACCCAGCGGTTTGTCGATCAACGCACCGCCGTGCTGGTCAGAAAACTAAAAGACAAAGAGATTTTGCAATCGGCGGTGAACGGCGAAGGTGATGTCATGGTTGAGGGCCATTTTGTCGGCCGCATCGAAGGCTTTAAGTTTGTTGCCGATGCGACCGATAGTGATATTGCGAGCCGTACGGTAACAGCTGCTGCTTATCGGGCGCTCGCGACGGAAGTGCAGCGCCGGGCGGCGGCCTTGGTAAATGCAGATGATAAAGCGCTTGAAGTAGATGGCAGCGGTAAAATTACCTGGGCCATCAATGAGCAAAGCCAGATCGTTGCCCGCCTCGCCGTCGGCAGTGATGCGCTAAAACCCAAAGTGAAGTTGATGTCTGCCGAGCTCTTGGAAGGCGCGGTCAAAGATAAGGTGGAACAACGGCTGCAAAATTGGCTCGACACTTATATCGCTCAAAATCTCAAACCACTCATGAAGGCACGTGACTGCGACTTAACCGGTGCGGTGCGGGGCTTGGTGTTTCAATTGATTGAGGGCGGCGGCGTGTTGAACAAACGCCAGGCCGCCAAACAATTGAAAGCACTTGAGAAACGTGACTATGGCGCCCTGCATCATCTTGGCATTAAAATTGGCCGGCGCGAGGTCTTTTTCCCAGCGCTATTGCGCCCCAAACCTGCGGGGCTTTCGGCGCTGCTTTGGGCGGTGAATAACGAGATCAAGCCGATACCTGAATTACCGCCACCGGGCCGCGTTTCTGTACCCTATGATGCCTCGGTGCCGTTTGACTTTATGCAAGCCGCCGGATTTAGACAGGCTGGCGATCTCTCGGTCCGGATTGACATCTTGGAGCGCGTCATCGGCATGTTGAAATTGCGTAGCGCCAAAGGGGCTTTTGAAGTGGACCCTGAAATCTTAAATTTATTGGGGTGTTCAGCTGAAGATGTGGTTGGCGTGTTGAAGTCGCTCGGCTATGAGAAGCAAAAACCGATCAGCCAAGAAGAAGAGGCGCCGGTGCTTTTTGCCTACGAAAAGAAATCAAAGAAAAAGTCCAAGAAAAATCAGGGCCCAAATAAAAAAAAGCAACACGTGAAGAAAAAGCGGCCTGATACAGCCCCAGAAGACTCGCCCTTTGCCAAGCTCAAGGAACTCTCTCTTTCATGAGCGAGGCTTCGCCAAGCAAGGGGCTCCGGCTCGATAAATGGTTGTGGCAGGCACGCTTTATGAAAAGCCGCTCGCTGGCGACCAAATTCTGTCAGTCGAGTAAAGTGCGGCTCAATGGGGAGATTACCTCAAAGGCCCACCAGATGGTGCGGCCTGGTGATGTGCTGACCTTTCCCAAAGGACCTCATATCCGGGTTATAAAAATCTTGGGGCTCGGCACAAGACGGGGTCCTGCAACTGAAGCACAAATGCTCTATGAAGATCTCGCCCCGCCGGTCCACGTGAAGAAAGAAGACAGAGAGCCGGTTGCCAGTACGGGCAAACGGGAAATGGGAGCCGGCCGGCCGACCAAGACCGAGCGCCGGGCAATCGATAAGCTGATGGCGAAAGATGAGCAGTGGGACGACTAACGGAAAAATTCACATCCTCTAAAACGTTTCTTTTCCAAGGCTCCCGACCATGCTAGATAGCTCTCCATGATAAATCGAATTAAAGCATTATTTGCGGAGGCCCCGGCGAATGCCGGCGCGCCGGATAAGGATGAACTGCACGCTGCCGCTGCCGCTTTGTTGGTTGAGGCCGCCTGTATGGATGGTCATTTTGATGATGATGAACGCTCAAGCATTTTAAGCCAGCTGAAATCTCACTTCGATATCACCGAGGAAGAAAGTGCAACCCTGATTGCCGAGGCTGAGGAAGTCATCGAAGAATCCGGGCATCTCTATGCGTTTACCCGGGTGATAAAAGACCGCTACGAGCCGGAGCAACGTATCCAGATGATCGAAATGCTTTGGGAGGTCGCTTTTGCCGACGGCAATGTTGATCACTTCGAAGCCAATCTGATTAGCCGGATTGCCGGCTTGATTTATGTTAATGATCGTGATCGTGGAGATGCTAGAAAAAGAGTGATGGCAAGACTTGGCATAAGCTAAGCTTACGTGTAAGAAAGAGAGCGCCTGTTTGGCAGGCTAACAAAAATTATAGGGATTTAACGGAGACCAGCATGACCTATATCGTCACCGAGAATTGTATTAAATGTAAATATATGGATTGCGTCGAGGTTTGCCCCGTCGATTGCTTTTACGAGGGTGAAAATTTTTTGGTAATCAACCCCGATGAATGCATCGATTGTGGTGTGTGCGAACCGGAATGCCCAGCCGAAGCCATCTTGCCTGATACCGAGGATGGTTTGGATGATTGGCTCGAGATTAACACCCGCCTGTCAGCTTCCTGGCCCAATATCACGGTCAAAGGCGAGAGCCCGGCAGATGCCGATGAGTGGAAAGATAAAGAAGGCAAAAAAGCTGAATTGAGCGAAAGCCCAGGCGCAGGTAGCTAGGTCTTTATCACTCCATAAGTGATTGAATTATAAGGAATTTGGCCCGTATCTGCGGGCTATTTTTCTGCCGGACCTGTGGATAATACACATGTTAACAATTGGGTCTGTATTTATGCCCTAATTTGTGGTATACACTCGCTGCCGAACAGGTTTTTGACGTTAAGTTTCCAATCTGTGTCGGCTTTGTGTTTATGGGCCAAGCGAAGGTATGAATTCGTTTATGCTGGATAGTCTTGCGCCCAAAAATGTGAGATCAGGCATTTAGAGAAATTTACTCAGATAAGCACGCCCGGTGTGAAGCGAAAAGTAATAGCGGGTAAGGAGAGTTTTAGCGCTTATCTGAAAAGTGGAGAAATAGAGACTTATGGCAACAGCAAAAAGCAGCAAAACAGATAAAATCGCCTTTAAACCAGGCGACTTTGTGGTCTATCCGACCCATGGGGTTGGTCAAGTGAAAGGCATTGAGAAAGAAACCATTGCCGGAACAGTTTTAAAATTGGTGGTGGTTACCTTTGACAATGACCGGATGACTCTTCGGGTGCCGACCAATAAAATGGAAACTTCGGGCTTACGCAAAGTAAGCTCGCGTAAAATTATGGAAAATGCGGTGACGACTTTAAAAGGCCGCGCGCGTATTAAGCGGACCATGTGGAGCCGCCGAGCTCAAGAATATGAAGCCAAGATTAATTCCGGCGACCCTCAGTTGATTGCTGAAGTTGTCCGCGATCTGCATCGCAATGTCGGCCAACCTGACCAGTCTTTCAGTGAACGCCAGATTTATGAAGCGGCGCTTGAGCGCTTGGCGGGTGAATTTGCCGCCGTGGAGAGCATCGATAAGGAAAAAGCGACCGAGAAATTGGAAGCTGTCCTGCAAGCTGCTTAGAGACGGCGAAAAAAAATTAGTAAAAGGTGGTTGGATTTTTGTCCGACCGCCTTTTTTTATGGGTATAATCTAATATGTCTCGGTCTTATGTCATCGATAAAATTATCTCGGGCGGCCAAACCGGTGTTGATCGCGCGGCACTAGATGCAGCGCTGCGGCTGGGCATCGACTGCGCCGGCTGGTGCCCGCTCGGTCGCTGGGCCG
>JABIHH010000038.1 GCA_018649725.1 Rhodospirillaceae bacterium
GAGCGATTTGTTCGATAATGTTGGCGGGGTTCCAGTTCTTGAGTGCTATCTCATTCATTTGAGCGACGATGTGTTGAAAATCCTTACTCGTAATTAAATCATTTGTTTCATCTGGGTCTTCAATCATGTCAAAGAGTTGTGCGTCGTGGCCGTGATAATAGACATATTTAAATCGCTCGTTCCGCACCATGCGGTTGGCAATGGCCGAGGTTTCGATGCTGACGAGGCCGCCATAAAATTCACTGAGCGTCAGATTTTGCCACTCTGTTGATTGTCCTTTCAATAAATCTATTAAGCTTTGGCCGTTGCCATGGGGAAGCGGGGGTGCATCACCAGCGTCGATAAAACTGGCGGTGAGATCGATCAGGTTTACGATTTCGGAGCGTTTCTGGCCGGCGTTGATTTGACCTGGCCATGACGCAATTAATGGCACTTTGACCGAGTGATCATAGAACGTGTTTTTTTGCCAAAAGCCGCGTTCGCCCAATTGTTCACCATGGTCGGAGGCATAAACAATGAGCGTGTTGTCGAGCAGATCCTTACTTTCTAAGTGATCTAAAACCCTGCCGATTTGGCGATCAATCATGCGGAGATTGGCATAATAAGCAGTTCGTGCGCGCAAAATATGATCTTCAGGGATGTCGTGAAACTCACCTGTATCGCGCCAGGAGCGAAGATAGCTATGTTCATTCTCTGTTGGCGGCAAGAGTCCTGGCAACGGAACACGGCCTTCGAAATAATTGTAGTCATCTTCGAGCGCAATAAAAGGAGGGTGCGGTCCATACCAGCCGACGGTCATAAAAAAAGGCTGGTCGTTAACGTCTTCTGCAAGCTCATCAATGTAGTTGAGCGCGCCTTGGGTAACTGACCGGTCATAGTGATGAACGGTGGTCTCACCAATTCCGGCATATTGTAAGGTGGGACCTTTGGTACCGCGCGCTTTGTTTAGCTCCCCATAATCGATTAAAGGAGAGCCCGGCCAATTGACGCTGATATCGCCGACACGGCGCGTTTGAAACCCATGCAATTGGTCGGGACCAATGAAATGCATGCGGCCGATCAGAGAGGTGTTGTATCCGGCGGCACCCAACGCATGGGCAAAGGTCGGTGTGTCGCTTTTGAGATAATCCCGATTGGTGTAGACGCCAAGTTCATGCGGATAGGTGCCTGCCATCATTGCCATGCGCGATGGAATGCAAAGCGGTGATGGACAATGAGCGTTTTCAAAACATGCCCCTTCGGAGGCAAGTCTGTCTAAGTTGGGTGTATCGGCAATTTCATCGCCATAGCATCCGGTAAAGCTCGATGCATGTTGATCGGTAAAAAGAAAGACGATGTTAGGTTGAGCATCAGTCATTTTCTAACACATTCATATCCGGCGTGAGATCCCAGATATAGGCCTCGGTCGGGCTGATCTTGCGCGCCCAGGCACCAAGAATTTCTTTATCCGATTGTTTGTCCAACATGCGTTGCTCAATCGCATCAGGGTCCCAGTCTTTTAAAAGTAAACCCAAGAGTTCTTCCTTGACCACGCGATGATCAGGATGGTCGGCGAGGTCATTTAGTTCCTGGGGATCCCTGGCTAGATTAAAGAGCTGTGCGGGGAAGCCATGATAGTAGATTAACTTCCAATCATCTCGCCGAATCATGCGTTGGCGCATGCCGTCCCATTTTGTAACGTCGGAGCAATATTCAGAAAAAGTCAGGTTTTCCCAAGAAGAAGAATTGTCTTTTGCGACATTTAAAAAACTATGGCCTTCGCTGTTTGGGAGCGGTGCAGCGCCAAGCGCATCCAAGAAAGTCGCGTTAAGATCGACGAGGTTGACCACTTGATCGCGCGTCTCCGATTTGGGTAAATGGCTGGGCCATGAGAGTATCATCGGAATTTTGACAGACTCTTCGTAAAAAGTATGTTTCCACCAGAGCCCACGCTCACCGATTTGATCGCCGTGGTCGGATGAGTAAACAATCAGCGTGTTTTCCAATAAGCCGCGTTCTTCAAGTTTATCCAGAATTTGCCCAATCATTATATCCATACGGGTTACCAGCGCATAATAGGCTGTGCGTGCTCGAACCGCATCGGCTTCTGGAACCTCAACAATATTGTGAGTCTCCCGCCACCAATTCAGCCA
>JABIHH010000074.1 GCA_018649725.1 Rhodospirillaceae bacterium
ATCGGCTCACCGCCCGCCGTGATTAATGCGATTGTCGATGCGCTTTCTGATATGGGCGTTACCGATGTAGCAATGCCAGCCACACCACAGACTGTATGGCGCGCCATACAGGCAGCGAAATAGGAGGAGAGAACCATGAGTGATTTTCAATATATGAGTGCCTCCGCTTTAGACGAAGCTGCGGCAAAAGTAAAAGGAGCCCAGGACGGCTCATTGCTCGCGGGTGGCATGACTTTGCTACCAGCGATCAAGCTCGGCCTGTCGTCACCGTCTGATCTGGTTGATCTTTCAGGTGTCGAAGATTTAGGCGGCATTGATGTCGAAGGCGGCTCCGTCACCATCGGGGCAATGACCACCCATGCTGCGGTTGCGGGCTCCAGTGAGATCGCAACAGCCATCCCTGCCTTGGCAGCCTTGGCAAGCGGTATTGGTGATCCTCAAGTCCGAAATCGCGGCACCATTGGTGGCTCAATTGCCAATAATGATCCATCGGCTGATTATCCGGCGGCCTGTTTGGCGCTCGGAGCAACAATCAATACCGATCAACGGAGCATCGCAGCAGATGATTTCTTCACCGGTTTGTTTGAGACAGCACTTGGTGAGGGCGAAATCATCACGTCTGTCAGTTTCCCGACACCTGATAAATCGGCCTATCAAAAGTTTACCAGCCCGGCGTCTCGTTTCGCGCTAATCGGCGTATTCGTGTCCGCGAATTCGGATGGTGTCCGGGTGGCGGTAACGGGTTGCGGGCAAGGCGGTGTCTATCGTGACGCCGATCTAGAAAGCGCCTTGGGAGCAAGCTTTTCTGCCGACGCCCTTGATGGGAAAACCGTTTCGAGCGATAATCTGATGTCAGATATTCATGCGGCAGCAGACTACCGAGCCCATTTGATTGTTGAAATGGCCAAACGTGCGGTAGCTGCCTGCAGCTAGTTTATTTGACCCGAATTTAGTTTGGGCGTGAGCGCCGCATCCTTCTGATCTGAAAACACGTTGATAAGTGTGATGGACAGAGGGGGCGGCGTTTTCTATGCTGCATAGAGAACTCAAAAATTCGACTTATTGAGGTGTTTTATCATGGCGGCATTGCCGGAAAATGTGGATGCAACGCTAGGGCTACTAAGGGATGGCGATTATCTCGCCAATCGCAGTCTGGCGACGGCTCTCTACCTCTCCACCAGTCTCAATCGGCCACTTTTCTTGGAAGGCGAAGCTGGCGTCGGGAAGACGGAAATTGCCAAGGTGCTGGCCGCTATGCTGGGACGTAAACTACTTCGATTGCAATGTTACGAAGGGCTGGACGTCACAACAGCCGTTTATGAGTGGAACTACTCCCGTCAAATGGTCGAGATTCGAATGGCGGAAGCGTCGGGCGACCAAGACCGTGATTCTCTCGAATCTAATATTTTCAGCGACACTTTCCTAATTAAGCGTCCTTTGCTGCAAGCTTTGGAGCCCAGCGTTGATGGTCCGCCGGTTCTGCTGATTGATGAGTTAGACCGGACCGATGAGCCGTTTGAGGCTTATTTGCTGGAAGTGCTCTCCGATTATCAAATCACAATTCCCGAATTGGGCACCGTGAAGGCCGAGCAGCCGCCCTTGGTGATCATCACCTCGAACCGGACGCGAGAGATCCACGATGCCCTCAAACGGCGTTGCTTTTACCATTGGGTTGATTACCCGAGCGCCGAGCGGGAACTTGAAATTCTGAAAGTGAAAGCGCCAAGTTCAGCAGAAAGCCTGTCCGCAGAGGTGGTGGGTTTTGTGCAAAAGCTGCGCGATATGGATTTGTTTAAAGTACCCGGTGTCGCTGAGACCATTGATTGGGCTCATGCGTTGACCCAATTGGATTGCCTGTCGCTTGATCCCGATATGGTAAACGATACGCTGGGGACTTTGCTGAAATACCAAGATGATATTGCTAAAATTCAAGGCAGCGAAGCCAGCCGGTTGTTGAGCGAAGTAAAAATGGAGCTGGCCAGCGCCAGTTAGGGTTTCCGATGGCGGATATCGAGAAGCTACCCGATTTAAATCCAGCGGATAATGTCGGCGGCTTGCTCACCGAAAATATTATGCATTTTGCCCGTGTGCTCAGGCGCGCTGGCCTGCCGGTTGGTCCCGGCCAGGTGATTGATGCGCTCAATGCGGTCATGGCGGTTGGCCTTTCTAGCCGAAATGATTTTTATTGGACACTGCATGCGGTGTTTGTGAAGCATCGCACCCAACGAGATATCTTCGATCAGGCTTTTCACATTTTTTGGAAAAATCCAGAAATTCTCGAACGCATGATGCAACTCATCTTGCCGGATATATCTGATCCCAATGCCACACCACCGGATACCGAAGAGATTTCAAGGCGCGTCGCCGAAGCCCTGTCACCTGGCCAAAATGATAAACCCGACATGCAGGAAGAAGAGGAACTTGAATTCGATGCGACTTTGACTTGGAGTGCAAATGAGACGCTTGGTGAAAAAGACTTCGAAAAAATGTCAGCCGAAGAGATCCGCGAGGCCGTCAACGCCATCCAACGCATGAAACTGCCGATCAATGAAGTGCCGACCCGTCGTTTTAAGGCGTCCAATAGCGGCGCACGTGTCGACATGCGCCGCACCATGCGAGCGGCTCTGCGTTCCGGCACAGATTTCATTCCATTGATGAAACGCCAGCGCCGTATGCGCCGCCCGCCTTTGGTTGTGCTCTGTGATATCTCAGGTTCGATGGAACGCTATTCCCGCATGCTGCTTCATTTTATGCATACTGTGACCAATGATCGAGACCGCGTGCATACGTTTTTGTTCGGCACGCGGCTGACCAATGTGACACGCTATTTGCGCTACAAAGATGTCGATGAGGCGCTGGCGAAAGTCGGAGAGGCGGCAACGGATTGGTCCGGCGGCACGCGCATTGGCCACAGCCTCGAAGACTTCAATAAGTTCTGGTCGCGCCGGGTTTTGACCCAGGGGGCTGTTGTGGTGTTGATCTCTGATGGCTTGGACCGCGATGAAGGCGAAGGGCTGACACGTGAGATGGAACGTCTACATATGTCGTGTCGCCGCCTGATTTGGCTTAACCCTTTACTGCGTTATGAGGGCTTTGAGCCGAAATCAATTGGCATTAAAGCCATGTTGCCCTATGTGGATGATTTTAGAACGATCCATAACCTCAATAGTCTCAATGACTTAACACGTATTTTGAGCATTGAAACAAATGGAAATAAATTGATTCTGGAAAAACGGCAACATCAGGCGGCATAATCGTCGAAAGACGAACTATTATTAAATGATGGAAATTCCTAAGGCAGTACTGCCCAAAGCAATATTTATATTTGTAGAATAATAGTCAGAATGCGTGATGATAATTTAAATATTTTTTTAGGCGAATTCGCCGAGAATCCTTCTGGCATTACACGTCAAAGGTTATTGGACGCGGTCGACAATATTCCAGATAGTGTTGTTGTGTGGGATAAAGATTACCGGCTGGTTGATTTCAATAAAAAATTTGGTGAGATACACGTAGATCTTGAACACTTGTTGGTACCCGGAACGAAAATGGAGGATTTATTTCGTGCACGGGCTTATAGCGGACGCCAACAATTAGCGGTTGGACGTGAAGAAGAATGGATTGCCCAGCGCCTAAGCCATATGCAAAGTTCTCAAGAAGATTTCGAGATATTTTTGGGAGATGAATATTATCGGATTTTTAGCAAAGAGTTGAAAAATGGCGACACGGTAAGTTTCCAAAAAAATATTACCGCCGAAAAATTGCGCGAGCTCGAATTAGCGGAAAGTGAAAATCTTTATCGGACATTGTTCGAGTTTTGCCCGGATGCGGTCTATATCCATGATGGCGTGACAATGTTACTGGTGAACCAGGCCTTCGTTAATTTGTTGGGAGGGAAAACGGTAGATGATATTATTGACCGACCGGCTTTTGAACATTTGAGGCCTGAATATCGCCAGATTGCCATGGACCGTGTGCAAGGAATATTTGATACCGGCGAGTCGGCGGGGCGAAATGAACAAGAGTATGTGCGCCTTGATGGCCAGACCGTTGAAATAGAAGCGCAAGGGACTCTTATCACTTTTCAAGGCAAGCCAGCCATTCTTGTCATCGCCAGGGACATTTCGGCTAGAAAAAGAAATCAAAGTCAATTACGCGATGCCTACGACAATTTGGAGCTTATTGTCGAGGAGAGAACGCGCGCCATTACTCAAGAGATCGAAGAAAGGCGTGTCACTGAATCAGCGCTCAAAGAAAGCGAGGCTCGATTTCGTGATATCGCCGAATCTGCCTCCGAATGGATCTGGGAAATGGACGCTGATTTTCGCTACACTTATATGTCGGATCGAGCCTGTCAGAATTATGGTTGGGAGCCTGGATATCCAATTGGAAAGACCCGCGAGGATATTCTCGATGATGGTGGCTTGATGATTGACCGTGATACTTTGGCAAAACACCAAATTCAATATGACAGCCAGGAAGCCTTGAGAGATAAAGAAATCACGGTCATCACGCGGGATAATCGTAAATTTTTCATCCAGATTAGCGGTAAGCCTTTATATGATGAAAAGGGTGAGTTTGCCGGCTACCGGGGAACGGCAATCGATATCACAGCTCGCAAGATCGTTGAAAATGCATTGCTGGAAAGTGAAAAAATTGCCCGTGTCTTTCTAAACGCCACGAGTGATCGGGCGATATTGTTGGATAGTGACGGAGTTGTTCTGGACGCCAATGACGCGATCCTAATGCGCCATAATATTACGAGAGAGAAAATTATCGGAGAGAATATTTTTAATTTGATGCTTTCACGGGGTGTTGGGGATTACGATCTGATTGATCAGAGGCGGGACAAACTTAGAGAAGTCGTTAGGGATGCCGCAACCCACACGCTTATTGACCAAGATGAAAACGAGTGGACGGAAACCGTCTACTATCCGATCCTAGATGGTGATGACGAGGTCTCCAGTGTTGCCATTTTTGCCAAAAATATCACCCAGCAGAAACAGATTGAAATAACTTTGCGTAAAGCGAAGCGAGATGCTGATTTAGCAAGTCGCGCAAAATCGGAATTTCTCGCCAATATGAGCCACGAGTTGCGCTCGCCCCTGACCTCCATTTTAGGGTTCTCAGAATCGATGCAGGAAGAAATATTCGGGGCGATTAATAACCCGAAATATGAAGATTACATAGATAGCATTCACAAATCCGGAAGTCATCTACACGAGCTCATCAATGACATTCTTGATGTTTCCTCAATTGAATCGGGACGCCTGGAAATTCAGGAACAAGAGTTTGCTGTCTTGGATATCGTGCAAGCCTCGATGCGTATGGTTAAGCCCCGAGCTGAAACAGCCAAGGTGGATATCTCTTACAATATTCCAGATGGATTTCCCAGTTTCGTCGGTGATGAACGAAGATTGAAGCAAGTCATTGTAAATTTACTGTCGAATGCGATTAAGTTTACATTGGAGAATGGCAGTGTTGAAATCAAGGCGGAGCTCATTAATAACGGGTTGCTGTTAAGTGTTTCTGATACCGGTGTGGGAATGGATTCTGCTGGTATTGAAAAGTCGCTGACGAAGTTTGGTCAGGTTGAAAATAATTTTATCAGGCGATCAGAAGGCACGGGACTAGGATTGCCTCTGAGTGTTGGATTGGTAGAAATCCATGGCGGCAATCTTACTGTCGAAAGTGATTTAGGAATCGGCACGACAGTTAAATTCACCTTGCCATCTGAAAGAACGATTGATTATTGAGAGCTCAAGGCTTCTTCAATTCTTGGCATAAGTGAGAGAAATTTTCTGTCCAGAATATCCGCCTTAACTTTTTTGACTTTCTCTATGGACGATGGATCCCTTGGATTTTGATATAATTCCGACAATGCCCGCCCACGTGCGACGATAATCTCCATCCAGGGCAGCGGTTCTTCTCGGGTATATTCTTCTGCTGCCTGGGCGTATTCTTCCATCTTCTCCCAATCCTGCAATCGCAAACAAACCTCAATGGCATCCCGATAAAACCAGATATAATTGTGTCCAACGCATTCTTCTTTTAGGGTTTCTTCAGCTTCTGAGAAAGCAGCATATATTTTATCAGGATCATCCAACACGGTACACAGCGCCCCTAGAGCCATCGGGCCGGTATATCTAAATGCGGTTTCTCTGCTGGTTGCAACGGCCTCGGTCGCCATCTTTAAAGCGCCCTCAAAATCGCCGTGTAAGGCTAACACTTTAGCCAGAATTACCTGGTTAATAGGCTCAAATCGATGAGCACTGAGCTTTTGGGCGATACCCAAGGCATGTTCACATTGGGATTGAGCCTCTTTGTAATCTCCCATGTCATAGAAAAATTTCGCCGCACAGCTGCCACGGGCAATCATTTCGCCGCGCAGATTTTTCCTCTCAACCGCAATGTTTGCTGCTTCTAGAGTGGCTTCCAGGCCCTCTTCCATTTGCAGTAAATAAAGTTTGGTGTGACCGAACATTGCCAAATTTGTTGACACGTTTTGTGTTATGCCGTTTTCCCGACACAAAGAGACACATCTACCGAATTGTTCATTGGCACTTCGAAAATGCCCTTGTAAATAATAGGCATCTCCCAATCCGCTCAAAGCATTGGCTTCTTTTTCCGGTGAGTCGGCCTTCTGCGCATTTTGTCTGGCTAATTCGTGCTGTTCCAAACACCCATTAATGTTACCTAGTGGAAAGTAAATGCTACCGCGGTAATAATGGATGAGAGAAAGGTCTCCAAAATGCTCATACTGGGCGGCTATTTTTTCAGCCTGATCTAAAGTCTTAAAAGCAGCGTCGTAACGTTCAAGAAAACGCTGTCCTGCCACTTTGTCGATCAGGAATTCCAATTCACGCGATGCTCGCTCATCTGATTCAGGTAACTTACCAATAGCCTTTAGACCGAGTTCAAAATGACCAATGGCTTCCTGATGAGCCCAACGCGTTGAGGCGCGTTGGCCGGCTTTTTGCCAGTAATTCGCGGCCTGACTGTGATCCTCGGCTTCCGTAAAATGATGCGCAATGATTTCGGGTTCGGTCTCAACCACATCTTGGAAATCTCTCTCCAATGTTTCGGCTATATTTAAGTGGTGGCGATGCCGGGTGCTTTTTAGCAGGGATGTATAGGCCGCGTTTTGAACCAAAGCGTGTTTAAACTCATAAGATATCTTTGGCGGCGCCCCACTTTTGAATATCAGTTCAGAGGCGACAAGTTCGTCCAACGATCTTGATAATTCGGCTTCATTTAAAGGCGAGACTGAGGCGAGCAATTGTTCATCAAAATTCCGTCCAATGACGGCGGCAAGCTGAGCTACTTCTTTGACCGGGGCCAATTTATCGAGGCGTGCCATCAAGGAATCCTGCAAAGAGGATGGTATAGCCAAATCCGACAAAGTACCTGCCAGCGTATAATGATCATCATGTTCGACCAATAACTCTGATTCTAAAATTGTCTTGGTAAGTTCTTCAACGAATAGCGGGATGCCGTCAGTGCGTTCGATGATCTGGGCGATGACTTCTTCCGGAAAAGCTTTACCGCCAGTGACATTGGTCACCATGGTAATCGAATCTGAACGGCTCAGTCGATTGAGCATAAGCGTCGTGACATGCGGCTGCCCGCCCCATTCGGAAGCAAAGGACGGGCGCGCAGCTATTACCAATAACACACGCGTTTGCCGCAATTGATCGATTAAAGTATCCAAAAATTCGAGCGTTGAGGGGTCAATCCAATGGGCATCCTCGACGATAAACGATGTCGGTCGAAGGGCGCATTGAGCATTTAAGAGCGAGGCAATCGCAGTGAAAATCTGGTGTTTAATTTGGTCGGCAGTGCCGGCCAAAGCTGGGTAGGGGTTCTCATCGGTCTCGAATAATATCGCGCCCAATTTTGGGCAAAATTCCTCCAGGTCTAGCAGTAGGGCGCTCAGGAAGGTCTCCATTTTGGCAGCGCGTTCACTCACCTTGTCCTCAACCTCAATGCCCATCACGCGCCGCAGACATTGAATTAAGGGATAGAATGCAGAATTACTGTGAAAGGGTGAGCAGGAAAGAAAAATTGCGTTTCGATCGACTTGACCCTCTGCTTTAATTCTATTGAGAAACCCGTCGACGATGCGAGATTTGCCAACCCCAGCTTCACCAAAAAGGATTGCGACCTGACCCTCACCATCAATTGCGCGCTGCCATCGATTAAGCAGCAGCGAGATCTCCTCATCCCGGCCAACCAGCGGCGTAACCCCTTTTTCAGAGGCCGCTTCAAACCGGCTCGCCGTTACTTTTGCGCCATCAACCTGCCAGGCTTGTTCAGGCTCAGTAATTCCCTTGAGATCATGTTTACCCAAATCGGTATATTCGAAAAAACCGCCGGTAAGCTCGCGTGTGTTGGCGCTAATAACCAGCGAGTTGGGAGCGGCGATTGATTGCAGTCTGGCGGCAAGATTAGGTGTCATTCCCAAGACAGCATGTTCCTCGGCTGCCCCTTCGCCAATAATATCTCCGGCAACGACCAACCCGGTGGCGATGCCGAGCCGAACCTCTAAATCAAAATCCTGATCAATGCTTTGGTCCAACTTGATCTTTTTGATCGCATTGATTATTTCCAGCCCGGCATGCACGGCACGTTCTGCGGCATCTTCGCTGGCAATTGGATAGCCAAAATAAATCAAAATGCCATCGCCCATGAAGCGGGCAATGTAACCGTCATATCTCTTTATCTGCTCGGTGCAGGCATTTTGATAGATTGTAATAACTTCGCGAAGATCTTCCGGATCCAATTTCTCGGAAAGTGCTGTCGAATTGGCGAGATCGCAAAACATCACAGTCAATTGACGGCGTTCGGCTTCCTGTTCGCCTGATTGTGAAACGCTTCGTGTGTCAGCTGGCAGCGCAGGTTCGTTGGTCTTCTCAGCATCAGTAGTCGCTGCGCTGGATTGTTCGGCAGGCGTTCCACATTGACCGCAAAATTTACTGCCGGAAGGGAGGGGGTGGCCACACGACGAGCACCCAAGCGGCAGTTTCTCACCACAATTACCACAAAACTTATTGCCTTGCGGATTTTCTGATTTGCAGGATGCGCATTCTAAAACTTCAGCCATGTATATTTAAGCGCCATTATTTTCTACAAAGAGTAGTGGATCATACGGCAGTTGGGATTTGGGTTAAACCCCCTTGGCTTGTGCTGATTAAGAGTCAACGTAAGGGTTATTTCCCTTGCGCACCAATACCCTGATCGGCACACCGGGCAGATCAAAATCTTCACGAATGCCGTTTACCAAGAAGCGCCGATAGGCTTCCGGCAATGCATTGCCCTTGCTTGAGAATATAACGAAGGTAGGTGGGCGGGTTTTAGCTTGGGTCATGTAGCGGATGCGGATACGCCGGCCACTGCTCATTGGTGGCGGGTGGCGCTCGGTCATCATCTCAAGCCACTGATTGAGTTTACCGGTCGGTATGCGCCGGTTCCATATCTCAAAAATCTTAAATGCCGCCGGGATAAGTTTGTCGGTATTTTTTCCCGTCAAAGCCGAGAGCGTGATGATGGGGATACCGCGCACCTGTGGAAGCGAAGTTTGTAGGCGATCATCTAAGTCTTGGAGGGCCTGTTTGCGATCCTTTACGGCGTCCCATTTGTTGACGGCAATCATGAGGACACGACCTTCTTCAATCACCTGGCGGGCGATCGTCAAATCCTGCTTTTCAAGCATGAGATTGCCATCCAAAACCAAAACAACAATTTGGGCATATTGGATCGCACGATAGGAATCTGTCGCTGATAGGCCTTCGACCTTGTCCTGAACTTTAGACCTTCGACGTAGCCCCGCGGTATCGATCAATTTAATGCTGCGACCGTCATGTTCCCATTCAACGGCGATGGAATCGCGGGTGATGCCTGCCTCTGGCCCGGTGAGGAGCCTGTCTTCGCCGACTATTCGATTGACGAGAGTTGATTTGCCGACATTCGGCCGCCCGACAATTGCCATCTGGATGGTGCCGACGAAATCATCTTCATCGCTATCGGGATCAAAGGAGATGTCTTCAGAAATTTGTGAAGCTGCATCTTCTTCTTCCTGTTCTGCAAAAGGCAGTAATGCCTGGTAAAGATCGGCCAACCCATCGCCATGTTCGGCAGAAAAAGGTATCGGATCGCCCAGACCAAGCCCATATGATTCATACAATCCCGGATCACCGGCCTTACCCTCGCATTTATTGGCGACCAGAATGACAGGGATATCCTGGGTCCGGATCCATTGGGAAAAATAATTGTCGAGGGGGGTAATTCCCGCCCGCGCGTCAATGAGAAAAAGCGCGACGTCGGCTTCTTCCACGGCGCGGTCGGTCTGTTCCCGCATGCGCGCTTCTAAACTATCATCATGGGCATCTTCAAAACCAGCGGTATCGATTATTTCGATATCCAAATCGCCAACCCGTCCAGCAGCTACGCGACGATCTCTGGTTACGCCAGGTGTATCGTCCACGATCGCCAAACGTTTGCCCGCCAATCGATTGAACAGGGTGGATTTACCGACATTCGGTCTGCCGAGAATTGCTACAGTAAGGCTCATGGCCAGATCTTACGACTTTTTAGGGTTAACGATAAGCGACTAATTCCGCATCATCGGATAAGAACAATAATGAATCCTGCGCGACGATTGGGCTAATGGTGACGCCATCCGGCATCTCAACTTTACCCAAAATTTTTCCGGAATAGGGTGAAAGCGACACGGCCTCACCGTTCGAGCCGGCAACTATTAGTCGGTCGCTTGCCAAAATTGGGCCGGTCCAGGTGATCTTACCTTGATGGTCTTCAGGATCTTCCCATTCAGGGAGAGCTGTTACCCAATAGATCCGCCCGTTCAGTCTGCCAAGCGCAAGCAGATCAGTATTGTTGGAAAGCACAAATAAATAATCACCCGCAATCCACGGGCTTTCGATACCGCCAACCCCGCGCTCCCATATTCGCCGTCCGGTACGCAAATTAATTGCTGCGAATTGGCCACTATTGCTGATGGCAAATACAATGCCACGGTCAATGATTGGGCGTCCGCGAATGGTAGACAGAGTTGAAGACCCGTGAGCTTGACGGCCACCGGCGAGCGAATCTGCCCATAGCTCTTGGCCATTCTCAACTTTTAGGGCGACCAACTCGCCAGATGAGTAGGGCGCGACAACGACGCCGCTATCAACCGCAGGGCTGCCGCCGCCCAATAAATTGGTTGCTTCTTCGATGCCGGAATGGGTCCAAAGGGCAGCGCCCGTTTGGCCATGCAGCGCGTATAATTTATTTGTGACCGTGATGGCAAAAACCCGATTGCCTCTGGCGGTGGGGGCGGTACGCAGCGGTGCGCCAACACTGCGTCGCCAAAGTACTTTTCCGGTCCGGGCCTCTAAAGCGACGACTTGGCCAAAGCCCGTGGTGGCAAAGATTTTACCGTTCTCATAGGCTAATCCTCCATTGATGTGATAGTCATCCTCATCCTTTGGGGTAATTTCTGAGCTCCAGATTTCCTCACCATTTTTGAAATTATAGGCACTTACAATTGTCTCGGCATCCATTGTGAAAAGCCGGTTCTCGGCGACAATGGGTTGCGCCATCAGGCGTTCTTCATCATTGGTGCCGCGGCCAATATCAATACTCCAACTTTCCTGCAGCGCTTTTCCGATACGCATGTGGTGCATCGCATGGTTGGCATAGCCGCCGGCTTGAGGCCAGTCTTGGTTGGGGCTCGGAGCGGGCAAGACGATTTTATGTCCGAGTGCCGATGTATCAGGCTCAATGGAGCGTTGTTGGGACAAAATTGAAATACGCTTTCCCGGTAAAGGCTTAGCTTCATTTGAACCCAGGAAAGAATCGCAGCCGGTGAGTGCCAAGACGGCTGTCGCTTGGATCAAAACCATCAAGACTCGGTAATAAGATTTATTGCTTTTTATCTGTGACATTTTCTAATTCCCAAGAACCTGCTTGTAGAATGTTGCTTCGAATTAAGAGCGGGTTTTAACCGCCCAAGATGGCCGTCATTTCGGCAGCCCGTGTGCGAATACCGGAAGGGGCTGTCGCATCATCTGACAGTTCCTTATAAAGTTTTTGAGCCTTCGCTTTGTCACCTGATTTTTGGGCCAATAAGGCGCTCAATTCCTTGGCACTATGGCGCCACGCATTTGTGCCATTGATCAGGCGCGTAAGTTTTTGGCTTAACGCCACGGCATCACCACTTTCAATGCCATGCAGCGCCGCCATAATTAGGGCCATATCCCGCATGATTTCATCAATGCTACTGTCATCTGAGAGGGCGAGATAAGCACCGGAAGCGGCTTTGCCATCGCCTTTTTTTGCCAATATGGCGGCTTGGTTAAACCGTGCTAATACCGCATAGCCTGAGCTGCCATCTTGGGCCAGCTTGGCCAAAATTCCGCTCGCGGTATCGGGTTTATCGCGCGCAATGGATTTCAAGGCAGAAGCCAGGAGCTTGCTGTCTTCGGATTTACGGTTCAAATCATAGGCTTGCCAGCCTTTGATCGACGCAACACCGACGACGAGTGCGACGGCTGCACCAATTACAAATTTTCCGTATTTCTTCCAAAGATCGGCATATTTCTGCTGGCGCAGATCTTCATCAATCTCTTTAAATAAATTGTCCTGTTCCGGATCACGATCCGCCATTCATACACCTGTCGTCATATTAGGGGCACCCAAAGGCTCTGCCTAATGGATTCACACATTGCCGCATTGATTTCCAATGGGGCGTATATCCCGGAAAACGTTATAGATCAACACTTTGTCGCAAGTGTGATGACATGAGATTATAGGGAAATATCTATCGGCGTCTAATGAACCATCTTACTTAGACGACTTACCCGCGCATGGAGCAGATCAGCGCGTCCCATAAGACTTTCAAGAATTCTCGGCAAATCGATGTCGTGGTCGGTTTGGCGTTCCGAAAAAATTTCCGGATCGAGATGCTTCTTGCCCATTTTTTGCGCTTTGGAGACGGATACCTCGCCGGAATTAGCGGCTTTATGCCAAAGAACCCAGGTCATGACATTGGTAAGATGGGAAACCAGGCGGGATGTTTCGGAAGTTATAAAAAATTTTTCAAAAGAATCACCATTGTCATTTGCTGAAGTCCGTTGGAAGGCTGCAAATGTCCGTGCCTCTGTCAGGAGGTCCATGGTGTCGTGATAAGTTTTATCAATAAATGGAAAGCTATTTGTTTCACGCATAAATAATTTCCTACTCGTAAAATTTATCGGTTTTTGTACAATGTCTATCGCCAAATTCTCCGTTTGACGGAAATTAATTTGTCTTCAGCGAACATATCCTTCCGAGTTTGTAACGGTAGTGTAACAAAATGTAACGTTAGACTCCAAACAAATGGTTAATATCACCCGGTTCAATCTGATATCAAGACTTTGAAAATTACTAAAAAAATGGCACAACCAATTGATACACAACAATTAATAGCGCTTTCGTATTTTAATTCTTCATTAAGCGTGCAAATGCTAAAATACAGTCAACGAGTAATTAATAATTTGAATCGTTATAAAAAAATGGAGAATCGGTTCGTGCGTGTCAGTTTAGTAGTTTTTTTCTCAATCATTGTTGGTGCTTGTTCCGCTGTAACCTCCGCGCCCACTATGATGCCGGAATTGCTGGGTGTTGATGGGGTAACTGTTGCCACGACCGGCAAAACGATTTCAGATCATATTGTGTCCTATACGTCAGGAAAAAACTGTTCCACGGTCAGACGCAGCACCGGCCAGAATTTTTGCGAAGAAGATGATCTCTCGCCGCCGGAAGAAATCTATTGTTATAATTCTTTGGGCAATGTGAATTGCTTCGCCACCCCCCAACCCTATGGCCAAGGAAACTCTACGATTGACCATATCTCGGGTAAACCGGGTCTCATCAGATAACTTCACCTCGAAGATGATCGGTGTCATTTAGCTCCTATGCGACTTTGGATTATAGCAATTTGGAAGACTCTCCCCCGTTCCTGGGTGATTGTTTTGCTTCCTTTTGTGCTTTTGGTAAGCGTTTTTGGCGGCTGGTATTTATTCGGCGGACTTTTTATCAAACCGCCAAATCTCAGTGAAATTCACTATACTGATGAGCTTGAACGCTTACTGCCGAAAGCTGAGAAAGGCGACAAGCAAGCTCAGTACCAAGTCGGCGTTATCTATCGAGATGGCTTGGCCGGTACAAAGAACATCAATCTCTCTGCGCGGTGGTTCGAGAAAGCTGTGAAACTGGGCCATCCACCCGCGCAATACGCGCTTGGCCGAGCTTATGCGCTTGGCGAAGGGGTGGTACAGAATTTTGGCCGGGCAGCAGAGCTTTATCAGAAGGCGGCGGTGTTTGCGCGTCACGCAGCCTCCGAATTTGCTTTGGGTCAGCTCTATTTTCAGGGTAAGGGTGTCCTGCAAGACTATAAACAGGCACTCACCTGGTATCAGAAAGCAGCGCTTCGTAACCATGCCGGCGCGCAAGCCGTGATGGGGTCAATGTATGCCAAAGGCTTTGGCATCGATCAGAACTTCACTGAAGCTTATGTCTGGTATAGCCTGGCGGCAGCGCAGCCGAAAAAAACCGCCCGCTTTGGCCTCGCCCTCAACCTCACCGAAGCCCTGGCTGACGCAAAAGCCAAGCTCAACCGGTTGGACCTTAAACAAGGCAACCAAAAACTCAAATCCATCCGCAAAAAATTGAAATTGAAATAAGAGTACCAGCTGCACTTATTAAATTAGTCGAATTGGAAGCCCGTGAGGAGGAAGGCTTCCATTTTGCTGACGATGCCTTCGGCGGGTTTGCGGCCACCATCGGTGATCTCCTGGTCTGGGCGTTTGCGGAGTACGATTTCGATACCGCATTCGCCAATCGGTGTCAGCGTTTGATCAAACCTAGCCAGTGTGTAGCGGTAGCTCTCATCGAGTTTTTGCAGCTTGATCAGCTCAGCGGCTCCACCGAGAGAGGCTGTTAAATCTAATATATTCAGTGACTTAGGGCTCCAGGATTTTGCTTTAGAGATGGTGAAGGTGTGTTTGTGATCGCCGTTCCAAGTGCTGGGAAACTGGCCCTGCTCATACATATCCTCATCCGGCACGGTGACGATGAGATGACCGCCGGGCTTTACCGCTCGGAACCAATTTTGCAAACCGGCAAGCGGGTCTTCGAGATGCTCTAGACAATGCGAAGAGTGCACGAAATCAAACTGACCGTCCTCGATGCCGTCCAGCGTTTCAGCATCGCCGTCTTCTTTGTCCCAGACTTTGACACCCTGCATGCGGGGGAACAACTCGACATATAGGCCGAGCGGGTCCGGTCCGCCGCCGACATCTAAGCCGTTGCCGACAAAATAGCGATTAGAGAAGTTTGGTTCATGCATACGTCGCATGATCGACTTGCTGCATTCTTTCATAACTCGAACTCCTCTTTAACTAGTCTCAAATTATTCTCTAATTATTCTGGGGGCTCTTCTGCCGTGATGAATTCACCGTTTAATTTGCAGGATGGCAAAACCAGATCAACAAGTTGCTGGGCCGTAAATTCAGGCGACTTAACGGTCTCGGGATCTTCGCCCGGATAGGCCTCGGCGCGCATTGAGGTGCGGGTCTTGCCGGGATTAAACAAGTTTGCAGTGACATTGGTTTGTTTGATTTCCTCAGCATAGGTGCCGACCATCATATCAAGGGCTGCTTTGCTGGTCGCATAGATGCCCCAGAATGCGCGATGAACCTGGCCGGCATAGGAGGTCATAAAAATCGCACGGCCCGCATCGGACAGTCGTAGCAATGGATCGAAGCTTCGGATCAGCCGCCAATTGGCCGTCACATTAACCGCTAGGGTTTGTTCCCAGACTTTCGGGTCGATATGGTTGATCGGCCCCATGGTGCCCAGCAGGCCGGCATTGGCGATTAGAATATCGAGTTTGCCAAAGCGCTCATAGATGGTCGCTCCCATTTGGTCGATTTTGTCGTAATCGGTTAAATCCATCGGCACCAAAGTGGCAGTGCCACCGGCGCCGCGAATTTCATCATCGATTTCTTCGAGCCCCCCTTGGGTGCGGGCAACCAAAATAACATGCGCGCCTTCGGCGGCAAAAAGTTTTGCTGTTGCAGCCCCGATGCCCCGGGACGCTCCTGTGATGACAGCGATGCGGTCTTGAAGTTTTCCGGTCGGAGCGTCGCTCACTAGTAATCCTGTTCGCTAAGGAGGGAGAGTTGCGCCGATGGTGCGCCGCCATTGTGATCGGTTAATTCAATCGGATATTCACCGGAGAAACAGGCGTCACAATATTGCGCAGCATCGTCAACCCGGCCCTCTTCACCGACCGCCCGGTAAAGCCCGTCCATTGAAATGAAGGAGAGCGAGTCGGCGCCAATATGCTTCGCCATTGCTTCGACATCTAATCTGGAGGCGAGGAGTTGTTCGGTTTCAGGCGTATCAATGCCGTAATAGCAGGAATTGCTGGTCGGTGGAGAGGATATCCGCATGTGAACTTCTTTTGCACCAGCGGCCCGCACCATCTCGACAATTTTTTCAGACGTGGTGCCACGGACGATGGAATCATCAACCAATATCACCCGTTTGCCTTGGAGGAGGCCACGATTGGCATTATGTTTCAGCTTAACGCCGAGGTGGCGAATTTGATCGGTCGGCTCAATAAAGGTTCGCCCGACATAGTGATTGCGAATAATGCCCAGCTCAAACGGAATGCCAGCCTGTTCGGCATAGCCGATCGCTGCCGGCACACCGGAATCCGGCACCGGCACAACAACATCTGCTTCAATATTTCTTTCCCGTGCCAACTCAGCGCCGATTTGCTTGCGCACTTCATATACATTCTGGCCTTCGACGTTGCTGTCGGGGCGGGCAAAATAAATATATTCAAAGATGCACAGCTTTTTAGGCTCTTTGGTAAAGGGCTTGATGCTGCGGATGCCGTCATTATCAACGATGACAATCTCGCCTGGATCCACATCGCGAATGAACTCGGCACCAATAATGTCGAGTGCGCAAGTCTCAGACGTCATTATGTACGAGCCATCAATGCGGCCCAGCACAAGCGGCCTCACACCCATCGGATCGCGCACACCAATCAGCGCATCTTTGGTCAGCGCTACAACGGAATAGGCGCCCAATACATGGCGAAGGGCATCAATCATGCGGTCGACAACGGTGGAAAACTGACTGATTGCAATCAGATGGACAATGATCTCGGTATCCATGGTGGATTGAAAGATACAGCCTCGGTCAACCAGGCGTTTCCTGAGTGTATGTGCATTGGTCAGATTGCCGTTGTGGCCAATCGCGAGCCCGCCAAATTCAAATTCAGCGAAGATCGGCTGGACATTGCGAAGCACGGTCTCGCCGGCTGTTGAATAGCGATTATGACCAATGGCACTGCTACCAGAGAGGCGGTTCATAACATCTTGTGAGCCAAAAATATCACCCACCAGACCAAGGGCGCGGTGGGTGTTAAACTGCGTGCCATCGGTGGAGACGATACCGGCGGCTTCCTGGCCGCGATGTTGAAGGGCGTGTAGACCCAAAGCTGTATGCGCTGCAGAGTCCTTGTGATCAAAAATGCCAAAGACGCCACACTCTTCGTGAAAGTGGTCGTCATCAAAAGGGTTGGTAGTGATGTTGCTCATTTGTCGACTTTATTCGGTCCTATTTTTGAGTTTGGTCGAGTAATTTTTCCATCCCGCCCCGCACTTTTTTATCATATCCTGAACGGTCTTGAACGTCTGAATTTTTGGTCTTAGGACGGACAAATTGTTCAAAGGCTTCTTTTTTGCCAATTTCTTGGGCTTTAGCACCTACTTTATCTGCCGCTTCAGTTGCCATGACCTTGAAGTCATCGGGTAATACATCGTTCAAAGCGCTTGCGCCAGTGCGAATCAAAGGTAGCGTCTTTGCTTCAGTCATCCAGCTTGGCTGTTTTTTAGGCGGCCAGATATTTTCCGCAATAATATAGCCGCCAGCGACCAGCAAGGCAGCTGTCGCTATCCCCGCGACCATGCCGAGGGAGCGGTCGAGCGCATTTAATCTAGAATTCCGGACCCAGCCACCAATGACGGAACTGAGCAGGAATAAAATAATGAGGGTGATAATAAAGACCGCAATACCGGCGGCGAGATCGGCGAAAAATTCGTTTTCGATATATTGGCGGGCATAGGGTCGGACATGAGGAAAGGCGATGATGGTAGAAATTGCTGAACCGAGCCAGGACAGTATAAATAAGCCACCGCGGACAAAGCCAAGGATCAAGCCGATGATGGCGCCCAGTGCAAATAGGGCGATTACGCCAATATCGAGGATATTCATAGGGAGGTTTTCCATCGAACTCAGCTCAGTCCCTTATCCTAAATTCGCTGCCACATTTTTAGGTGGGTTCTTTTCACCTTCAATGCGGATGTAGTCGAGTAGTTGTTCCAAATGCTTAATCCTAACGACTTTTAGGTTCGGCGTCGTTTCTTTCTTTTTACTACCGAATCTTCGATGAATTTCCGGCGCCACTGCCCCATCAAAACCAAGCTTTGAGGCTTCTTTGAGGCGCACATCGCTTTGGCTGACCGGACGAACTTCGCCGGACAGACCGACCTCGCCAAAGACGACAACTTCGGCCGGTACCGGCACGCCGGTGATCGAAGACACCAAAGCTGCTGCAACGGCTAAATCCGCTGCCGGCTCACTAATGCGCAAGCCGCCAGCCACGTTTAAATAAACGTCATGGCCACCAATTGAAAGCCCGCATCTTGCCTCTAAGACAGCTAATATCATGGAAAGGCGGTTCGAATCCCAACCAACTACAGCGCGCCGTGGTGTGCCGAAGGCGGTCGGTGCCGTCAAAGCTTGGATTTCCACCAGCATCGGGCGGCTGCCCTCAATACCAGCGAATACGCTCGCCCCACTTACGCCGTCTTCACGGTCGGCTAAAAAGATCGCCGACGGGTTCGGCACTTCGGCCAGACCCGCATCAGTCATCTCAAAGACACCGATTTCGTCTGCCGGGCCAAAGCGATTCTTAACCGCGCGAAGAATTCTAAATTGATGGCCACGCTCGCCTTCGAAATAGAGGACCGAGTCGACCATGTGTTCGAGAACTTTGGGGCCGGCAATATTGCCTTCTTTGGTGACATGGCCAACCAAAAACAGCGCAAAGCCCCGGCGCTTGGCAAGCCGAATGAGCTCTTGAGCCGAGGTGCGGACTTGAGTGACGGTGCCCGGCGCAGAATCTAGGTTGTCGACATACAGCGTTTGCACCGAATCGGCGACCACGACGGTCGGTGCATCATGCTCATCCAGCGATGCCACGATGTCGCGGACACTGGTGGCTGAGGCGAGCTCGACATTGGCGTCAGCTAGGCCCAACCGTTCCGCCCGCATGCGGACTTGATCGATCGCTTCCTCTCCAGAGATATAGACGCAGCGCGAGTCTTTGATGTTTGAAAGTGCTGCGCAGACTTGCAGCAGTACAGTTGATTTGCCGATGCCCGGATCGCCGCCGACCAAGACGGCGGAGCCCGGCACCAATCCACCGCCACAGACCCGGTCAAATTCCGTTATATTTGACAGCATGCGGGGGAGCGGTTTCTCCGAGCCCTTGAGGCCAACGAATTCGATCTTGCGGCCTTTTTTGGCGGTTAGGCCTTTTGGTGTTGTGTCTTTGGCGGCCTCTTCAACAATCGAGTTCCATTCGCCGCAACTGTCGCATTGGCCGCTCCATTTAGCTTGGCTGGCGCCACATTTCTGGCAAACAAAGATAACATTGGAACGGGCCATTCTTATTCCTGTTGCTAAACCACTGCCGTGGCTTGGATGGGGCCGTCGATCTGGCCATGGATAAACTGCTGTACAAAATCATTGCCGGATTGATCAATCTCGTCTGTCGGTCCGGCCCAGATAATCTTGCCGTCATAGATCATGGCAATTTTGTCGGCTATCTTGCGGGCAGATTGCATGTCGTGGGTGATGGTGAGCGTCGTTGCGCCGGTCTCCTCAACACAATGGACGATGAGGTCGTTGATAATATCGCCCATGATGGGATCAAGCCCGGTGGTCGGCTCATCAAAAAATATAATTTCTGGATCGGTGGCGATCGCCCGGGCGAGGCCGACACGCTTTTTCATACCGCCGGAGAGTGAGTCGGGATAGAGATCGATGACTTCACTGCCCAAACCGGTCAAAGCCAGCTTCGCAACAGCGATATCGCGGGCTTGATTTCGAGGCGTGCCGCGGGCCATCAGACCGAAAGCGACATTTTCCCAAACCGATTGGCTATCAAACAAGGCCGCCATTTGAAACAGCATGCCGATTTTATCATTGATGCGATCTCGCCCAGCGGCACTGATGCCGACAATCTCTTCATCGTCGATTGTGATGGAGCCGCTTTCTGGCGTGAGGATGCCGAGCAGGCACTTAAGCATGACAGATTTGCCGACTCCCGAGCCGCCAATAACAACCACCGATTCACCTGTGGCGATATCGAGGTTAAATCCGTCGAGCACCACTTTGGGTCCGAATTGTTTGTGCACGCCCTGCATGCGAATTTTGAAATCAGTTTCAGCCATTTTCTCAGCCAAATTCCTAGCCGTTTGCCGCGAAGAAAATCTCCGTCAAAATGTAGTTGAAACACAAAATTAAAATGGATGCCGAGACGACCGCATTTGTCGTCGCCTGGCCAACGCCTTGAGCACCGCCCTTGGAATGGTAGCCGTGATAACACCCCATTAGCGTGATGATGAAGCCAAAGACTGCCGCCTTAACGAGGCCGGAGAACACATCCATAAATTCGACAAAATCATAGGTGTTCTGCAAATAATTGGAGGCGTTGAAGCCGAGCTTATAAACACTGACGACATAGCCGCCCAATACACCGATTATGTCCGCGACAAATACCAGTATCGGCATCATAGCGACGCCGGCGATGAAACGTGGCGCGACCAAATACTTAAATGGATTAGTCGAAAGCGTCGTTAGCGCATCAACTTGTTCGGTAACCCGCATGGTGCCGAGCTCAGCGGCAATCGAAGCGGCAATGCGGCCGGAGACCATCAGGCCGGCAAGCACGGGGCCAAGCTCGCGGGTGATCGATAAGACAACAACGTTTGGAATGGCACTCTCAGCTGAAAATCTGGAAAAGCCAGTGAAACTTTGCAGGGCCAACACCATACCGGCGAAGATCGCGGTTAAACCAACAACGGGCAGCGAGAAATAGCCAATTTCAATCATCTGCTTGAGGATTATGCGCGGATAAAACGGTGGGCGGACCGAATGCATAAGCGAGCGCCCGGTAAACAACACCAAACGGCCGATGGTTGCCAGAAAAGCAAAGGTGACATTGCCGATGGGTTGAAGAAAATTCATCTGACCTTACACCTCTGCCGATAGGTAGCGTCGCTCGAAGCGGCTACCCAGGCCGGTCAGAATTTCATAGCCAATGGTGCTGGCTTGGTCGGCAATTTTATCAATTGGATTGTTGGGGCCAATGAGGTCAACGAGGCTGCCGGGTTTGAGCAGGGCGACAGGAACATCTGTCACATCGACTGTTGTTAAATCCATGGAAACGCGTCCTACCACTGGAACCTCAAAATCACCAATAAAGGCAGTTCCCGAATTGCTTAAACTGCGCATATACCCATCAGCATAGCCAATGGCCAAGGTGGCAATTTTCGTCGGTTTTGTTGCCTGATGAGTGGCACCATAGCCAACGGTCTGAGGGGTGTCAACGGAACGGGTTTGCAGAATTTTTGCTTGTAAACGAACGACTTGCGCCATTGGATTGGTTTCAGCTGGGATGGGATTTACGCCATAGAGCGCGACACCCGCACGGCAGAGGTCAATTTGGTAATCGGCACCCAAATATATGCCGGAACTTGCCGCAATGCTCGCGTGTTTGGCGGGGATGACCTGTTTCAGTGCATTGAACAGATCAAGTTGAACCTCATTCTTGGGATGGTTTTCTGTTTCGGCGCAGGCGAGGTGGCTCATAACCAGATCTATATTATAATCGGTCAAAAGCGCCACGCATTGTTCGCATTCTTGCGGGCTCAATCCGAGCCGGGACATTCCGGTATCCAGATGAATGCCCGCTGGCTGAGCCCTGTGCGGGTGCCAGTCATTTATCTGGTCGAGGCTGTTGAGGATGGGGATGAGGGAGTGGGCAATCAGCTCTTCGCCCGTATCCGGCAACACGCCGTGGAAAATATAGATCGTGGCCTTTGGCAGTATCGCCCTAAGCGCGATGCCTTCATCGACAGTGGCGACAAAAAATATAGTACATCCTGCTGCATGTAGCGCGGTGGCGGATTCTTGAACGCCCAACCCGTAAGCGTTGGCTTTGACCACGGCAGCAAGTTCACCGGTCGATAAGTGATCGGCGAGAGTTAGATAATTTTGCTTAAGAGCACCGAGATCGATGGTGAGAATAGCGCCTGCGTTTGTGGAGTTGCTCATTTAAAGGACCCCCCACCCATTTTTAGACTCAATATGAATCAGTGTGTTGCGTATCGAGGTCGCCAAATCGGGTGTACATACCGTTAAAGTGGAGGCGGGCTGTGCCGGTTGGGCCGTGGCGTTGCTTGCCGATGATGACTTCAGCTATAAAGCGGTTTTCCTCACTTCGCTCTTCCCACTCCCTATACCGTTCGGCAAATTTATCCGTATGCTCTTCGGGGCGCTTTGCGGGTTCTCCACGTTCATCATAATAAGCCTGGCGAAAGATGAAGCTGACAACGTCGGCATCTTGCTCAATTGTGCCTGATTCACGAAGATCAGACAGTTGTGGGCGTTTGTCTTCACGCTGTTCAACGGCACGAGACAACTGTGACAGTGCCAATACAGGTACATCTAGTTCTTTTGCTAGCGTTTTTAGTCCCCGTGTTATTTCACTGATCTCTTGCACTCGATTGTCGGTCTTAGACGAACCTTCCATTAATTGCAGGTAATCAACAACAATTAGACCAAGACCTTCATTACGTTTAAGGCGGCGTGCCCGAGTTCGTAGCGCAGAGACGGATAGGGCAGGAGTATCATCAATATAAATCGGCAGTTTGTGAAGTTGCTGTGAGGCAACAACTAGTTTGTCAAATTCATCATTTGTCATTGTGCCACGACGCATTTTATCGGATGCAATTTGAGCTTGTTCGGAGAGGATGCGTGAAGCTAATTGTTCGGCCGACATTTCCAGCGAAAAGAAAGCAACAACTGCGCCATCGGTAACTTTTTTGTCTCCCGCTTCATCGATTTCAAATTTATAATCATAGGCCGCATTAAATGCGATATTAGTGGCGAGTGCGGTCTTGCCCATAGATGGACGAGCAGCCAAGATGATTAAGTCCGACGGATGTAGTCCACCCATAATAACATCCAGGTCACGTAGACCTGTAGAAACGCCGCTCAGATGTCCGTCTCGCTTGTGGGCGATCTCGGCCATCTCGATTGCAGAGACTACGGAAGACTTGAAGTCCTGAAAACCGCCTTCGATTTCACCGGTCGTTGCCAAATCATAAAGCGTCTGCTCAGCGTTCTCGATTTGCTTCATCGCCGGGTCGTCGACTTCCGGCGTGTGGGCGCGGTTGACGACTTGCTCACCAAGCTCAATAAGCTGGCGTTTTAAATGCAGATCATAGATTGTCCGGCCATATTCGGCGGCGTTAATCACGCTGACCATAGAGCCAGCGATCTCTGCCAGATACCGCGTGCCACCAACATCGGCCAAGGAGCCGTCTTGCTCAAAGAAAGTGCGGAGTGTAATCGGATCGGCAATCTGGCCGCGCTCAATCAGCTTTGATGTCGCGTCATATATATTGCCGTGGATTGGATCGGCGAAATGCTCGGCCCTCAGATAGCCAGACACCCGGTCATAGGCGTTGTTATTGGCAAACATCGCACCGAGCAGCGCTTTCTCCGCTTCAAAGTTATGCGGCGGCGAGCGAAAATTCGGCAAGCTCTGCTCATCATTTTGAACGGCTTGCAAATTTGCTGGGTTGTCGGCCAGAGGATTTGAATTATTTTGAACTGCTGTTGCCATGCAAAGAAACTACCCCGAACCATTAAACAGCGGAAGAGGCAAAGGATACACACCCCTGTGTGACCTGGGGATAACTGCACAAAAAAAGTAAATAAACCATCTTGACGAAAAGTTATATTTGGGATTACGCGGCCCGATTGTCATTAGCAATAGCTTCTCTGAGCGCTGTTTCCTGGTTGGCCATGTAATCCCTGGTCATAGGGACCACCCGCCGATCTTTAACCAACTGAATTTGAAAGACGGTTGAATCCAAATGCCTGAACGAGACCTCACTGCAAGACAGGTAATATTCCCACATCCGACAGAAGGTCTCATCGTATATATTGCGGACTTTCCCCCGATTGGCCTGAAAGCATTGCTGCCAGTGCCTTAGGGTCTCGGCGTAGTGGAGGCCAAGAAACTCGACATCACTAGCGATCAGGCCTGATTTCTCAATTGCCGGCATAATCTCTGAGAGCGATGGAATGTAACCGCCGGGGAAAATATATTTGCGGATCCAGGGATCGGTCACGGAGGGAGAGCCGATGCGACCAATGGTGTGGAGCAGGGCAACACCGTCCGGGTTGAGGCAGTCATGGATCTTGCCAAAGTATTTTGCGTAGTGATTGATCCCGACATGCTCGAACATACCCACCGATACAATGCGGTCGAATTTCTCCGTGACGGTTCGATAGTCTTTAAGATGAAATTGCGCTTTAGCGTTTAAATTCTCCAATTTTGCACGTTGATTCGATTCCTTTAATTGCTCTTCCGACAACGTGATGCCCTCAACCTGGGCGCCGAAATGCCGCGCGATGTAAAGTCCCATGCCGCCCCAGCCCGAGCCAATATCCAAAACCTTATGATCGCGCTCTAACAATAACTTGGCAGCGATGTGGCTTTTTTTATCTGTTTGGGCGGTATCCAGATCGTTCTCAGGACCGGCAAAATAGGCGCAGGAATATTGACGATCTTTGTCGAGAAATAATCGGTAAAGCTCGCCTGAGAGATCGTAATGATGGGCGACATTTTTGCGCGACTTGGAGGCGGGGTTAAACTGTAGAAAGCGCTTTCTAAGGCCATCGAGCGATTCCAAAAAACGATGCAGCCAGTGATAATCATCGTTCTCTACATTGACGGATAATATTTGCAGAAAGTCGTAGATCGTACCACCTTCAACCGAAAGCTGGTCTTCCATATAGCCTTTCCCTAAAGCCATACTGGGTGACAGAGCGAGCCAGTTGGCATAGCCGTTGTCATGAAAATGAACACACACCTCATTTGGAACGAGATCGCTTTTTTGGCCGCTAAATCTATAAATTTTCCCATCGGCATTCACTATTTTCAAGCTGCCGATTTTTATCATATGACTGAGAATTGGCTGTAATAAATACATAATTCCTCCCAATCAGCGGCGATTATTTACCGCATATTTTTAAAAGCCATTTATCCTCAATAATTAGATACTTCCACTAATTTAAATTAAACGTGCCCTATTTTATCACCGATCTCTAATCGCGTGAAGGGTGGAATTAACAATTAATGCTAGTTTTTGCATAAGCCATTACTCTGCAACAGGCACAAAAAAACGGCGCACCCTATGCCGGGATACGCCGTCTTAAATTCTATTGTGGAAAAAGCGTTATTCTTCTTCTTCCGAACCTTCTTCATCAGAGATTTCTTCGGCGGCAGCTTCTTCAGCAGCAGCGGCTGCGTCGGCAGCTTTGGCTTGATCTTCCGCTTCAGTTTCAGAAGGCGGATTTGCTTCATCTGCATCGAGTACTTCAACCAGTTCTTCAACTGCATCAACTTCTTGATCAGTTGTGATAATGGCTTCACCAGTGCGATCTTGAATTTCAGCTTCTTCTTCAGAGCGTGCCACGTTGACTGTAACGGAGACACTGACTTCGGGGTGAAGAGCGACGAGTACAGGGTACATGCCGATTGCCTTGATTGGATCATCAAGTTTGATCTGATGGCGACCAACAGAGAAGCCAGCTTCGGTAATACCGACAGCAATGTCGCGCGCACTGACGGAACCATAAAGCTGTCCGGCGTCGCCAGCTTGGCGCACCATGACAACTTTTTCGCCATCAAGCTTCTTGCCGACTTTTTCGGCCTCAGATTTAAGCTCTAGATTCTGAGCTTCAAGCTGAGAGCGCTGGCTTTCAAAATGCTCTTTATTCTCATTTGTCGCTGTTACAGCTTTTTTCTGCGGCAACAAAAAGTTGCGTGCAAAACCGGGTTTGACGGTGACGACGTCACCCATCTGGCCAAGCTTTTCAATTCGTTCTAACAGAATAACTTCCATTATCTTACACCTTCATTTTAAAAACCGGTTCTCATGTCGAAACTAATATTGTGCGCTACCCCTATATTCAAAGGCAGGCCCAATATAATGACGGCAGAAAACGTGAAAATTCGCCAAAACCCTACAAGCTATTGTCCTTTGCCGGGTTTAAGGCGGGGAAACTACTATTGTATGATCCTAATGGCAACCGAAATATGACGGGAAAATAGGCATAAAAAGAGCCGGTCTAGCAGCGTCCATCCAGGGCGGAGCCATATTTCATTTTTACGATAAATTATTCCTAAAAAATATATCACTATTCATCATTATCTACACTATTCTTTGGTGCCGTAAATTTTTGTCGCAATTGGTTCCATTCCTCAAAAAAGCCAATGATTGCGGCGACGAATATTGCCCAGCTTGAAATCAGCATGAAAAAATAGAAAGCACCAAGAGCAATGCCGGGTGAGCGCAATTGCCGGGCCAGCGTGTGGACAACAGAGAGTCCGACAAGAAAAAAGGGAATGGCCAGAACAGCAGCCAAGTTTCTGCCGGTATATTCAAAACTGCCAGAGCCGAGCAGAGCCAGCGCACCGGCGCTGACAATGCCCCAATAAATCCATTCCGGCACTGAAATCGTTGAATACTGAATGGCAGGCCGCAAATTTCGACCGGCTCTGGTCAGGATTGATTGAGCCAGCACCGAATTTACCAAGCTCATTAAAACCCATGATGAAACTGTGATCGCCGGAAAAAATGGCACCAGACGCTCAACAAGATGGTGACGGTCAGCGGGCGCACCAAATTGAAAACGCGCCGATAACATCTTGTCTAAGAACTCTTCGATGGTTTTGGGCAATCCACCCGGTGCATCAAAATAGGTAATCGCGCTCATCACCAGTACAATACCGCCCATTGCGGCCAGGCGGGCTAGAACTTCACCGATTGGCAGCCAATGAACTGTCCCATCCTGGGCGGTTTTTGTCAGCAGGGTATAGCGAACGATCAGCCAAGCTGGCAACGCTACGGACAGGCCAAACAAACCTGCTTGAAAAATATTGGTGAGAAATACGGCACCGATTATACCGACAATAGCGGCTATCGAGGAGGAACGAGTGCCTTGGCTAAGGCCAATAAGCAAAATCGGGAGCATCGCGAAATAAGCGAGTACCAGACCGATGCCAGACCCAAAGGCGACAGCGGTGGACATAAGGGCGCTGGCCAGTCCGGCGCCGATAGCGATGATCGTCTCCCTTGGCATTATGGGTGTATCCCGCTTTAAAATTCACCCGCTACCTAAGGGTAGCGGGTGAGATGTTCGTTTCTACAATAAATATTACTGCTGAACGTAAGGCAAAAGCGCCAGAAAACGAGCGCGTTTGATGGCCCGTGCTAATTCACGTTGCTTCTTAGCAGAAACAGCCGTGATGCGGCTTGGGACAATCTTGCCACGCTCCGAAATGTAACGAGACAGTAGCTTGGTATCTTTGTAGTCAATCTTTGGCGCGTTAGAGCCGGAGAAAGGGCAGGTTTTGCGACGACGGAAAAAAGGACGACGTCCGCCACCACCGCCACCAGCGCCTCCGCGAGGACGATCTTCTGAAGATCTGGAGCTATCAAAATCAGCCATTATTCTTCTCCTTCAGCTTTAGTTTCAGCTTCTGGTTCAGCCTCAACTTCTGGTGCGGCTTCTTCCGCCACTTCCTCTTTAGCTTCCTCAGGGGCTGCTTCTTTAGCCTCTTCTGGGGCCGCTTCTTTGGCTTCAGCCGGAGCAGCGCTTTCTGTTGCAGGTTTGTCATCATAGCTGCGCGCCGGGCGATCAGCACGGGCTTGAGCTTGGGCCGGAACTGAAGGGCCTTCCTCAAATTCATCAACCCGCAAGGTCAAATATCGCAGCACGTCTTCATTCAAACGCATTAGGCGTTCCAATTCATGTACCGCATCAGCCGGCGCATCAATATTGAATAAGACGTAATGTCCTTTGCGGTTTTTCTTGATTTTGTAAGCTAGAGAACGAAGACCCCAGTTTTCGCGTTTTTCAACGCTGCCACCGTTATCTTTGATGACACCTTCAAAGGTGTCTGCAAGAGCATCTACCTGTTGGGTAGAGATTTCCTGTCGCGCGATGATCACGCTTTCATATAAAGACATAATGTATCCTTTAGGCTTGTCTCAGCCCAAGTAAATCACCATTGATCTGCTCGGGCATAGCCAGTCACAACTGGCAAGGAAATGTGAGCGGCGCACTATACAGATATTCAAATAGAGTGCAAGCGCTGCTGGGCACTAAAATTGATGCTGGGAGTTGGCCCATACTTTTTCAATCCGTTCCCCCTAACAGAGACACGGCTTGACAGATATTCCGCTTCGTTTATCACTCAATTTAGAATTTACACTTAACGTTGGATTAAAAATGACAAGAGCATTTGTATTTCCCGGTCAGGGTTCACAAACCGTTGGTATGGGGCAGGAATTGGCTGGCGCGTTCCCCGTCGCTAAACAGGTCTTTGATGAAGTAGATGAGGCGCTTGGCCAATCATTAACAAAGTTGATGTTTGAAGGCCCAGAGGAAGATCTAACTCTGACCGCGAACGCTCAACCGGCCCTTATGGCAGTGAGCATGGCCATTATGCGGGTGTTGGAAACCGAGGGCGGCGTGAGTATCGGTGAGGCGGCCAAGTTTGTTGCCGGACATTCTTTGGGAGAGTACTCAGCCTTAACCGCAGCCAAGGCTTTTGGGATAGCCGATGCGGCGCGCATTTTGAAAACCCGCGGCACGGCGATGCAGGAAGCGGTCCCGGTTGGTGAGGGCACGATGGCGGCGCTGATGGGCGTCGAAATGGATGTCGCCGAAGAAATCGCTGCCGAAGCAGCTCAAGGTGAGATATGTACTGCGGCAAATGATAACGCCTCAGGTCAAATCGTTTTAAGCGGTGCAACAGCGGCCATTGAGCGGGCCGTTGAAATCGCCGCAGAAAAAGGGGCAAAGCGATGCATCTTGCTGCCGGTTAGTGCGCCGTTTCATTGCGCGATGATGGCCCCGGCCGCTGACGTTATGGCGGACGAGCTCGCCGCTATGCTGATCGAAGAGCCAATTATACCGGTCGTTGCCAATGTAACCGCGGATGCACAATCGGCACCGGATGAAATTCGACGTCTACTGGTTGAGCAGGTTACCGCCCGTGTGCGGTGGCGAGAATCAGTTCTGTTTATGAAAGAAAATGGCGTTGATACCTTTGTCGAAATCGGGGCAGGTAAAGTTTTAACCGGTTTGGCCAGGCGTATTGATCGTGACCTCACAGGTATTTCAATCCAGACACCAGCAGATATTGAAGAGTTCCTGAAAACTCTCTGATCACAATTAGGAGCGAGAAATAGATATGTTTGATCTCACAGATAAAAGAGCTTTGGTTACCGGCGCGTCCGGCGGTATAGGCGGGGCAATTGCTAAAGGATTGCATGCTCAAGGCGCCATTGTCGCACTTTCCGGCACCCGGGTTGATGCGTTGCAGGCCCTGGCCGATGAACTGGGGGGACGTACTCACGTGATTGCCTGTGATCTCTCCAGCTCAGAAGGCGCTCAACAGCTTATTAAGGATTGCGATGAAGCGATGGGCGGCATCGATATTTTGGTCAATAACGCCGGCCTGACGCGCGATAATCTCGCTATGCGAATGAAGGATGAAGATTGGCAAACCGTGCTGGATGTCAATCTAACAGCCAGTTTTCTGCTCTCTAAAGCTTGTTTGCGCGGCATGATGAAGCAGCGCTTTGGGCGTATTATAGGTATTACTTCGGTCGTTGGTGTGACCGGTAATGCCGGCCAGGCCAATTATGCGGCATCAAAAGCCGGTATGATCGGTATGTCAAAATCGCTGGCACAGGAAGTTGCCTCACGCGGCATCACTGTAAATTGTGTCGCGCCCGGCTTTATTGTTACGCCCATGACCGACGAGTTGTCCGATGAGCAGAAAGCAGGCCTGCTGGGTGCTATCCCAAGCGGTCGTTTGGGCGAGGTCGAAGATATTGCAACAAGTGTGGTTTATTTGGCCAGTGACGAGGCCAGCTACGTGACCGGGCAGACGCTTCATGTGAACGGCGGCATGGCAATGATTTGACGCCTAAAATCAGGTGTTTAAATAATTATAAAAAAGACCTAAAGCGGGTGCTGGTAATGCAAAACAAAGTATGTTACGAAACCGTGAAATTCAGAGTTACATAAAAGAGTTTTTTCATTTGTTTCTGGGGGTTCTGGGAACATTCAATCCAATCAAGTTGAGGTAAATTAAAATGAGCGATGTTGCTGACCGCGTAAAAGGTATTATTGTTGAGCACTTAGGTGTGGACGCTGACAAAGTTACCGATACAGCAAGTTTTATTGACGATCTTGGTGCCGATAGTCTCGATACAGTTGAGCTTGTGATGGCATTCGAAGAAGAGTTCGGTTGTGAAATTCCGGATGATGCTGCTGAGAAGATTTTGACCGTTAAAGACGCGGTTGATTTCCTTTCAACCCAGGCTTAATTGCCAATTAGAAAAGCGCCCGGCTGGTTGCGACGTGGTCTTCAACTCCGGGCCTTATCTTTCTTAGATTTAACAAAGTAGCGCGAATCAAAATGAGACGTGTGGTTGTTACTGGAATAGGGCTCGTTTCGCCGCTGGCATGTGGTACGGACTTGACCTGGAGTAGACTGATTGAGGGTAAGTCGGGTCTCGGTCCGATTAAGTCCTTCGATCCCTCTAAGCTATCGTCCAGAATTGCCGGCGAGGTACCTCGAGACGAAGGTGTCGAAGGCAGCTTTATCGCCGAAGATCATATCTCCACCAAAGAACAACGCCGCATGGATACTTTCATCCAATATGGTCTCGTCGCTGCTGATTTCGCGATCGCAGATTCCGGCTGGCAGCCGACAGATGAAGAAAGCCTGGAGAAAACCGGCGTCCTCATTGGATCTGGTATCGGTGGATTACCCGAAATCGAAAAAGGCGCAAATACTGTCCATGACGGAAATCTGCGTCGCCTCAGTCCATTTTTTATTCCGGCCAGTCTCATCAATCTGACATCCGGCCAGGTCGCCATTAAACATGGCTTCAAAGGCCCCAATCATGCTGTCGTAACGGCATGCTCTTCCGGCGCGCACGCGATTGGTGATGCGGCGCGGATTATCATGTGGGAAGATGCTGACGTCATGATTGCCGGCGGTACTGAGGCAGCGATCTGCGAGCTTGGTGTCCATGGTTTTGCCCAGGCCCGTGCGCTTTCAACCGGCTTTAATGACACCCCCGAAAAAGCCTCGCGTCCGTGGGATGTGGATCGGGATGGTTTTGTGATCGGCGAGGGCGCTGGGATCGTTGTTCTGGAAGAATATGAGCATGCTAAAAAGCGTGGTGCGCAAATATATGCTGAGATTACGGGCTACGGAATGTCGGGCGATGCCCATCATATTACCGCTCCGGCGGCAGATGGAAATGGTGGCTTTCGCTCCATGCAGGCGGCCTTAAATCGCGCGGGCCTTGATCCCTCGGATATTGATTATGTGAACGCTCATGGCACATCGACCCCCCTTGGCGATGAAATTGAGCTTGGTGCCGTCAAGCGCCTATTCGGCGATGCGGCTTATGATATGGCAATGTCGTCAACCAAATCAGCGATTGGTCATCTGTTAGGGGCCGCTGGTGCCGTTGAGGCAATATTCTCGATATTGGCGATCAAAAACAATATCGTGCCGCCGACGCTCAATCTCGATAATCCGTCAAAAGGCTGTGATATTAATCTCGTCCCCCATGAGGCGCAGGAACGCACTGTGCGTCAGGCATTGTCCAATTCCTTTGGCTTTGGCGGAACAAATGCCAGCCTCGTTATCTCCGAAGTGGCTTAATTCCCGATGGGACGCCTCTTGCGTTGGCTCGGAATTTTCCTTTTTATAATATTTGTTGGTGTCGCAGGCGTTGGTTTCTGGGGTTATGCAGAATTTGTGCAGCCCGGACCATTGCCGGCTGACAAAGTCGTCGTTATTCCGCGAGGCGTTGGCATTGAACGCATCGCGATAACTTTGGCGCGCCACAATATTATAAAAGTTCCAATTGTTCTCAGTATGGCTGCTCGGACAATTGCCGCCGATAAATCTTTGCAAGCCGGTGAGTTTGCCTTCCCCAAGAATGTGAGCCCGCGCGGCGTTTTGGAGATATTGCAATCGGGCAAGCAAGTTGTGCGCCGCCTGACAATTGCCGAAGGATTGACCAAGAGCGAGATTTTAAAAATCATAAAAAACACCGAAGGGCTTGCTGGTTCTGTCCTAGTACCGGTGAAAGAAGGGGAGTTGCTTCCTGAAACCTATTATTTCACCTTCGGTGACAGCCGGAACGCGCTCGCTAAACGTATGCAGGATGGCATGAATAAGGCACTGGTTTCTTTATGGGCCTCGCGGCCGCCCAATTTGCCGATAAAAAATATTGAAGAGATGTTGGTTTTGGCCTCGATCATTGAAAAAGAAACTGGCCGGGCCGCTGAGCGGGCACGCGTCGCTGGGGTTTTTGTTAACCGCCTCCGCCTCAACATGCGGCTGCAATCCGACCCAACCGTAAGCTATGGGATAACGCGTGGTGAGCGTGAGCTTGGCCGGGCTTTAACCCGCACTGACCTCAAAACACCCAATCCCTATAACACCTATGTTATCAAAGGCCTGCCGCCCGGACCAATCGCCAATCCCGGCCGAGCTGCGCTGGAAGCGGTGCTTCATCCAGCTGATACCGGCGAGCTATATTTCGTCGCCGATGGCAGCGGCGGCCATGCTTTTGCGCGTAATTTGGCCGAGCATAATCGCAATGTCGCGAAATGGCGCAAATTACAAAAATCTAAAAATTAATTGTTACCCGGGTAACATTCATTTTTTTGGCAGGCGTCGCAAAATTCCATCGGTGAGCCAGAGCGGCAGGAAGGTGAGAATCCAGACCAGTGCATACATTGGCATTGGGAAGGCGATACGCGCTTTGCCATTAGCGAGGCCTTTCAGAATGATCCGGGCAGCCCTTGGGGCAGTCATAAACATCGGCATCTTGAAATTATTTTGATCGGTTATGCGACTGGCAACAAAGCCCGGGCAGATGACCGATACGCTGATATCATCAGGATACAGCCGCCCCCGCAATCCTTCGCCGTAAGAGCGCACCCAAGCTTTACTGGCGCCATAGCCGGGCGCGCTCGGCAATCCTCTAAAGCCGGCAAGCGAGCTTACCAGTCCAATGGTGCCGGACTGACGGGCGACCATTTTGGTGATGATGGGTTCGACGGTGTTAAAGACCCCGCCGACATTGGTCTCCATCATCCGGCGTGACTGCGATGCGGTGTCGGCTTCGCCGGAGGTACCGGGTGAGACGCCGGCATTGGCGATCAGTAAATCAAGCGGATGAGCTTCATCTATGTCTTCGATCCAAGCTTTGATCGCTGACTGATCGGTGACATCAATGACCTGATCGATAACTTGCGCACCTTGCGCGCGGCAGCGTTCAGCGACACCTTGTAGGCGTTCATCATTGCGAGCACAAAGCGCTAGAAAAATACCTGGACCAGCAAGATTCTCGGCCAATGCTTCGCCGATGCCGCTTGAGGCCCCGGTGATGAGTATAGAACTAAATTTTTTCACAGAGTTTCCTTCATGTTCAACCATCGAGATAGTATTGCCTGAAAATTTTGCAATGGCATATCAAAAAGAATGTGCTATTTAGGGCGTATGAGTAAGCAAAATAAAAAAACCGCGCCGCAAATAGCCAGTATGACTGGGTTTGCGAGAAGTTCTGGCAGTGTCGACGGCTATAGTTGGAATTGGGAAGCTAAAAGTGTCAATGGCAAAGGGCTCGATGTTCGCTGTCGCTTGCCGCAGGGCTTTGAAGAAGTTGATGTTGAGGCCCGGACAGCCACTGGTAAGGCTTTTAAGCGCGGAAATTTCAATCTCATTTTGACCATTCAAGAGACCTCCCAGCAAAGCCAATACCAGATCAATCGTGCCTTATTAGATCAGTTGGTTGAAACGGCTAAGGAATTGCAGGTGGATTTAGACGGTTTTGATAAGCCCAGCCTGGATGGTTTATTTGCCGTGCGAGGCGTCATTGAGCAAGTAACAGAAAGTGATGACGAGGCTGAGCTGACCGCGCGCAAAAAAGAAGTTCTCGGCGGGCTAAAAGAAGTGCTGTCATCACTCGCTCAAAATCGCCTCGATGAGGGCCTTCGAATTGGTGAGGTGTTGTTTGATCAGTTGGATGCGATAATCAAACTGTGCCAGCAGGCTGAAAAAATTGCGGCGCTTCAACCGGAGAATATTCGCGAGAAGCTAAATCAACAAATTGCAGAGCTGTTGGAGGCTGTACCAAGTCTGCCTGAGGAACGTCTGGCTCAGGAGGCTGCTGTGTTGATGACCAAGGCTGATGTACGAGAAGAGCTCGATCGCTTGCAAGCGCATATTGAAGCCGCCAAGGATTTAATGGATGGCGGGGGCGTTATCGGTCGTCGGCTTGATTTTTTATGTCAGGAGTTTAACCGGGAAGCCAATACGCTGTGCTCGAAAGCAGCTGATGTCGAACTTTCAAAAATTGGCCTCGAGCTAAAGGCTGTGATCGAACAATATCGCGAGCAGGTGCAAAACATTGAATAGCGAGAAAAGCGCCTTATCCAGACGTGGTCTGATGCTCGTACTTTCTTCTCCGTCAGGAGCGGGAAAGACGACGATTTCCCGTGCTATGCTCGAGCGCGACAGCAATCTCACCATGTCTGTTTCGGCAACGACGCGTCCCAAGCGATCCAGCGAAGTCGACGGTAAAGATTATATTTTTGTCGATGAAGAAAAATTCAAATCTATGATCGACGGTGGCGAACTGCTGGAGCATGCAAATGTTTTTGGCAATTTCTATGGCACGCCTAAAAAGCCTGTTGAAGAGGCCTTGATGGCAGGCCGGGATATCTTGTTCGACATTGATTGGCAGGGTACGCAAATAATTGCTGGCGATGAAATTGCCGGTAAAAACCTTGTGAGTATTTTTATTTTGCCACCTAATACGGCAGAGCTTGAGAATCGACTACGTACCCGCGCACAGGACACAGAAGAAGTCGTGCAACAGCGTATGTCTAAAGCGGCGGATGAAATGAGCCGATACGATGGGTATGACTATGTTATCATCAATGACAAAATTGAGTTGAGCGTTGAGCAAGTCCAAACCATTCTAGCTGCAGAAAGGTTACGCATTGGACGCCAGATTGGCCTGCATGACTTTGTTCAGGAATTAATGGGTCGGGAATAGGATTTAATCGCGTCCTTCGATCGCTTTGGCCAATAGACAAAATTCTTCAATTGTTAGGTTTTCCGCCCGCGCTGTCGGATCAATACCGAGCGTACTGATATCGATATCAAGCGGCTTAAGGGAAGATCGCAGCATCTTGCGTCTTTGCCCAAAAGCTGTTGCCGTCACTTTCTCCATATCCTCAAATTTCGCCGCATAAAGCGGTTTTGTGCGTGGCCTTAAGGTAAGCACGCTCGATTGGATCTTGGGCGGTGGCGTGAAGGCGCGTTTGTCGACATTAAATTCAAATTTGGTCTCGCAGAGCCATTGCGTGATGACGCTGAGCCGGCCATAAGCCTTGGTTGAGGGCTTGGCGATAAGGCGATCAACGACCTCTTTTTGAAACATCAATGTCATCTGATCGATATGCTCAATCTGTCGCAGCCAATTAATCAACAAGGCGGTTGAGATGTTATAGGGGAGGTTGGCGACGATACGGCGCGGTTTCTCGCCCAAAGAAGCAATGTCGGTTTTCATTGCGTCGGCGGATACGATGGTAAATTTTTCGGCAAAAACCTGGCTCAAACCCTCTAAAGCTTCAATGCAGCGACGATCTCTCTCGACGGCAAATAGATGTTTAGGATCATGCGCCAAGAGTGAACGGGTGAGCCCGCCGGGACCAGGGCCGACTTCGATAATGTTAAACTCAGATAAATTACCGGCTTTATTTCCGGCTGCCCGGGCGATTTTGTCGGTGAGGTTTTGATCCAACAGAAAGTGTTGCCCAAGCGATTTCTTGGCACCCAAATCAAAGCGGGCAATGACGTCACGCAAGGGGGGAAGCTGGTCGCGGCCATCCATCACGTAGACTGACCATTGTTTCTATTTTGCGCCATCTCACCGGCCATTTGTAGCGCTGCGATCAAGCTTTGCTCGTTGGCACGCCCGGTGCCGGCAATATCTAAGGCGGTGCCGTGATCGGGTGAGGTGCGAATAAATGGCAGGCCGAGTGTCACGTTAACAGCTGTATCAAAATCCAAGGTTTTGATCGGAATGAGGGCCTGGTCATGGTACATGCAGAGCACCACATCATAATTTTCACGTGCGCTTGCATGAAACAGGGTATCCGGCGGGTGAGGGCCGCTCACCGACAATCCTTTGGCCTTAAGCTCTTGAATTGCAGGCTCAATCAATGTGGCTTCTTCATCCCCCATGACCCCGCCTTCACCAGCATGGGGATTGAGAGCTGCGACCGCGATCCGAGGTGACGTGATGCCAAAATCTCGCTCTAAGGCTCTGTTTGTGATAAGCGCTGTCTCGCAAATCAGATCAGGTGTCAGAGTGTTAATTGCTGCTTGAACCCCAATATGTCGAGTAACCGGGATAACGCGGAGGCGATCTGATGCAAGCATCATAACGGGCTCGGTCGTGATCCCAGCCAAGGTGGCCAGGTACTCTGTATGGCCGGGGTGAGAAAAGCCGCATTGATAAAGTGCCTGCTTGTGAATGGGGTTGGTTACAATTGCTCCGGCTACACCGCTTTGAACCAAAGCAACACCTTGATCGATGGCAGCGATAACCGCAGGGCCATTTTTCGGATTCAGTTCACCTGGAATAGGATCTTCAGCCAATTCAATTGATAATATCGGCAAGCCTCTCTCAAACGCATCTCCGGTCTCATTTACGTTTGAAATTTCGACCAGAGGAATCTCGATATTTAGCAAGCTGGCCAGTTTTGCCATACGTGTCGGTGAATCGATAAGGCAAAAAGGGGAGAGAGACGAATGTGCCGAGACCCAAGCTTTGATCGCAACCTCGCCTCCAATTCCGCTAGGCTCACCCATTGTTAAAATGGTGGGGAGCTGTTGATGGCTCATCGCCTGATATCCACAAATGCAGAACGACGGGCGTTTCGCAACATACGCCGCGCCGTCAGCGTCGCCCTTTTCTCGAGTAGAATATTTTTTATGCGATTTCGAACATCTGGCGTGATGCCACCACCGCTTCTTTTGCAGACCATCAAAACCAAGAATCCTGCGCCGGTTCTAATCGGTTCACTGGCTTTGCCAAGTGGAATATTTTGGACAACATTGCGGATGTTGATAGGTAGTCTCGAGGTGTCAGCAACTTCTAGGCGCCCAGATTGTTTGGAGCCTAGCTCGCCGCCCTTTTTGGCCAAGGCCGAACACGAGTTTACAGACGAGGAAATTTGTTTGGCTACATTTACTTGCGCGTTTACCTCACCGGGTGGCGGGTTTTGACGGAGCGGAAGGAATACCTGCTGGAGTGAAACGCTTAGATTGGCCAACGGCAATCCCGAGGCTATGCGTTTATTAAGTAGTCTGAGAATATAATAACCGTCGGCACCCTTGATCGGCTGCGTTGTGCTGCCTTTCGCCATATTAAGGATTATTTGTGACAAACTTTGATCGACTTGACTGGCCCTGATCCACCCGAGGTTACCACCTTTAGCCGCCGATGCGCTTTGCGAAAAGGAACGCGCCAATGCTGCAAAATTCGCACCACCTTGTAATTGCGTGTAAATCCTGGTGGCACCTTGAAAAGTTTCTTCGACCGATTTGGCTGGGTTAAACGGAATAAAAATTTCAGCGACGAAATATTCCGGCTTTCCTTTATTGGCTTCAATTTCTGAAATGGCTTCGTCTATGGCATCTTCACCAATTTTGGTGGTCGATCTAACCTGACGGATCACAGCCTTCTGCCATGCCAACTCAGCCTCAATTTGAAGTTCAAAAGTTTGGTAGTCAATTTTCTGCTGAGATAGAAAATCACGCATTTTACCCAGTGGAACGCCGTTTTTCTTCTCAATATTGTTGATCGCTCTCTTTAGTTCTCCTGAGCGGACCTTAACACCCAATCTGCGGGCTTCTTGCAGTTTAAGCTTGTCATTTATGAGGCCAATTAAAACTTGGCCTGAGATCCGTTGAACGGTTTTTTTGTTGGTTGGCAATTGGGATGAAAAAATAACGAATTTGATGCGACTGCCAAGATCGAACTGAGATATTATATCCTCATTGACCACAGCAACAATGCCCTGCGAGGATCGATTGCTGGACTGAGCGCTTGCGGGCACCGTAAGGAGGATCAAAAAACTCGCCACCATAAAGGTCAGAGCTGCGGGGGGGGCAAGACAAGGCTTTCCCCCGGAAAAAATTACACCCACTTTATTAATTATTTTTTTCATTAGATAGTTATAGACCTCTGAGTTTAACAGAAGAGCATCACTTAGCCGCCGACATTACTTAAGCCGGTTTGAACATCACCGAGAGTTTTGAATGTTAGCTTAAATAAGATGGTGTCGTTTGGGCGCAAGTCCCGGTCTTCATAAAACTGTCGGCTGATGGTCGTGCTGAAGGTAAAACATTCACATTCATAGACTAAATTCAAAGCTATGTTTCGTAAATCGCCATCATCTTGCAAGTCATAGCGACCCGAAATACTGGATCGCCAAAAGCGATCCAACTGAGCGGATACCGCACCAGAAATCTCTTCGCGACCGGAAAACTCAGCATCATTCTGACTGTCAAAAAAGACATAGTTGGTCGACATTCTGAGCGCGGGTGGCCCAACTGACATTTGAACTTCATTACGTTTCGGTGCCAAATTATCTTTGTCCAAGCGTGTGCGATAAATTAGGTCAAGATGGCTGCCAGGAGATATATTAACCCGACCGACAAAATCGGAAAGACGTCCTTCCAATCCCGAGCCCGCGGCAAACGTATCATCTTCTTTTAAACGATAGCTTTGCCCGGCAAATACTGTCGTGTGACCGCCTTTTGATCCAACCAATCCCCATTTTAAGCCATAATTAATCCGCGGACCACTTTCGACGCGATCGAAGCCGGTAAATTTATTGGCGCTGAATAAATTGGTATCATCGAATTCCAAGTCGATGCTGTCTTCATTTGGGATTTTAGTGTCGTTCCCACCATATGGACTGACGATGACAGAGGCCAGCGGCTCAACAATTTGGCTGACCGAGCCATGTTGGCGCGCCAATGGCAGACGCCAATCCGCCTTAAGCTGAGGATGGATCCGACCGGAAAATCCGTTGTAGTCATTTTCGCTATCACTTCGGGTCAAATTGTTGACATGATAAAGATCGCCCCGCACCGTGGCAGAGAAATCAGTAACGTCGCCCAGTCTCCCGATATGGGGTAAATGCCAGCCACCACCAACGGAGATGCGACGTGTATCGGTGCCTTCAGATCGCGTCATAACGACTGAACTGGCATTAAAGCTGGTGCGGGCGCCAAATTTTCCAACATCGCTCAGGCTGCTGTACTCGATCATTGGTAGAACCAGGGGTGATTGTCCTGGGTCGTCCTCAACTGCGGTTCCCTGAAAAGCATAAGAATCAACCGCCAAGTAGTTACGACGGCTAAATCCTTCGACATAGGCCCTGGAGGTCAGGGTTCGGGACGAGGGGAAACTATAGCGTCGTAAATAAGTGTCATCGGTGGATCTTTTAGCGTCAAAACCCCAGCGCCATTTTTGGTCAATATCAAATCGACCGGTGCTATCAATATGCCCGCGAAGTTCATCGTTTGAATCATAGGTGAGACTGCCGCTCGCTTCCAAATTACCATTGGTATAACGCTGGCGATATTCACCAGCCATCAGCAAACCTTCTTTGCTGGTTATTGTGGGGGTGATTGTAACGTCTTTGTTAGGCGCAATGGCGTAGAAATACGGCACGGAAACAGCCGTGCCCAAAGAAGTGGAGCCGCCCATTCCCGGTGTTAAAAAGCCGCTTTTCCTTTTAACAGTCGGATCCGGATGGGAGAAATAGGGGGTGTAGACAACTGGTACACCTGAAATTTCCATCCAAGCATCATAATATTCAATCAGCTTTTCTTTTTGATCATGCACAATTTTTTTAGCTTTAACCTGCCACAAGGGCGGTTGGTCAGGTTTGCTTGCACAGGAGTCACAAGGTGAATAGACCGCATTGCGCATTTCGGTATGGGTGCCGTTTGTCCGTCTTGCACCACTGGCGGCAATCCGGGCGTTATCGGCCAGTCTAATGCGGAGATCCCGGATAATGCCGGTTTTAAAATCGCCGCTAATTTCCATATATTCGGCGAATAAGACGTGGCCAGATTGTTCCAGCAGACTGACATTTCCCGAGGCCGTTACCATATCTTGGCGCTGGTTATATGAGATCGTATCGGCCAGTAAGACTTGGTTGTTGTGAGAAATCTCAACACTGCCGGAAGCCTTGATGATTCCAAGCTCTTGATTATTCGTGACTTCATCGGCGGTAAAGACAATCGGGTTGTCACCAATCGCTGACGGAGTTTGTGCTCTAATTTCCGACGTTGAAGAGATAAAACTCGCCAAAGACAAGCTCAATAACAGGCCCGTTACAATAACTCTAGGCAGAGCGAGAATAGATCTAAAGGAGTTCATTTGCTCAGCCATCCTCAAGGTGAAAAACCATGGCTAGACCCAAAAGCATGGATATACCAGAGGGAGTCCAGGCGGCTAATACGACAGGGATACTTTCTCTTAAGCCCAGAGCAAAAATCAGATCAGAGAAGAAAAATAACAAAAAGCCGGTCAATACGCCGCCAACGATGACGAATGTCGCGCTGCCGCGACGCGATTGCCGAAGCGTAAAAGTTGCCGCAATTAAAACCATTGCGCAAAGCAGCAGCGGCGCCGATAGCAAAGAATGCCAATAGAGCCGATGGCGGAGAGCTGAAAAGCCCGAGCGTTCCAGATTGTCTATAAAATCGGGTAAATCCCAAAACGACATGGTTTCAGGCGGCGAAAAGCTTTCATGGATATTATTCAAAGTTATGTCCGTTTCTACCCAGTGTTCTTTAACAAACTTTCGAGAATCATCTGTTATTACTTTTATCCACGCGTCACGCAGGTGCCAAAAACCGTCTTCAAGATCTCCTGTTTTGGCATCAATCCGTGACACGAATTTATCTGCCCCTTCATAGACGAAAATTGTCACCTGGGCGAGCGAGATTTCATTGTTTATGATGGTTATTTTCGGGGCATGGATGACTGATTGATTCTTTCCACTGGCTTGTCTGAGCCATAGTCCATTTTTTGACACGGCCAAAAAGTTAGATTGACCCCTTAAATGGGTGGCGTTAAGCCGGTCATATTTTTCGAGCATTGCCGATGCAAGAGGATTAAAAGCTGAAATTTTGAGGATTCCTAATATCAGCGCGACCAGCAGGACAGGTAGTAAAAACTGCCAAGCCGATACGCCGGCGGCCCGTGTAACAACCAACTCGCTACTTCGTGTCAGGCGCCAAAACGATGCCATACCGCCAAATAGCACGGCAAAAGGAAATATCTGCTGGGCCATAAATGGCAGTTTCATGAAGCCCATCTGAAAAACCAGTCCAAGACCGACATTTTCATGGCTTGAAGCCCGGCGCAGCAACTCGACCGTATCCATAAGAAAAATAATGCCGAGAAAAACCACGAATACAGCAAAGAAGCTGCTCAAAAAACTGCGTCCGATATAGAGCGTTAAGGTGAGAGATAAGCGCATGGTTCAACCTCTCCCTATAAATTCGCTTGGATGAAATCAGGTGGCGGGATTTTGCCGGCGCGTTTTTTGAATCGCGGATGCAAAATTAAGAGCAAAAGAAGGAGCGATACCGGAGCCAAAACGGCGGCATAGAGAAAGGGAATCAACTCCAGATTCTTTGCTGTGATATTTGACAGACCCAAATTGCCAATCCACAGGCAGAGGAAGATAACAGCGGCAAATAATATTCGATTGGTCTGCCCACGGCGGGAAAAATCGCCAAGGAGAAGGCAGGCCAGCGCGACAAGAGTAAAGGCCAATGTATTTATCGGCGTTAACAGGCGTTGATGCCCTTCAACTTTAAACTTGCCAAAATCCTTCGGGTTGCCGACATCCTCGATTTTGAGAGCCAGCAATTCACCGACCATTCGCTCTCTGGCTTCCCGGAAACGGTTTTCCGGCTTTGGGGTAAAGCCGCTGAGGTCGATGGTGTATCGATCAAAATAGAGGACGGATATGCGGTTGGTATTTTTGTCTATTTCCTGGCGATTACCATCAAATGCAACAACCCTTGCGCCAGATTCACTTTTGGTCAGCACACCGCGTTCAGCAATAATCGTCGCCGGTTTATCTTTATTGCGGGTGTCATGATACAAAATGCCCCTGAGTTCCGACTCGCCTGATCTTTCGCGGATAAAGACAGTAATACTATCCGAAATTGTGTTGAAAACGCCCTCTTTGAGCAAGACGTGCGCATAGTTGTATCTGATGTCCCATTGGAGATTGCGAAAGCTTTGATAGGATTTTGGCGTGCCATAGAGGGTTAGCGAATAGCCGATAAGTGTGGCGAAACAAGCAACCAATATGGCTGGCTTTGCCAAAGAAAAGGGGCTCATCCCGGCGGCTCTTAAGACGACCAACTCGCGGTCTGAATTTAGGCGGCTATAGACAAACAAGGTGGCGATAAATATTGAAAACGGGATAATATGGACGATAAAGTTTGGAATCTGTAGCATGCTCAAATACATGAATATTTTAACCGAGACCCCCCGATTAACAATATGTTCAACCGCCCGCACAGCGATAAATAGCCAGATCACGCCGGTCATTACGAACGCCACCAGGAGGGTGGCACCAACAAGTTGTTGGATTAAATATTTATTGATGCGATTCATCTCATCGAGCCATTAAGTTCCCGCGCTGGAACCACGCCGTTCAGTCCAAAAAACACACTAGAATCAATAATTAACGGAATTATAGTCTATTTCTAAATTAAGTTCGACTTAATAGCAAATTACGGGCAACCCAGCAATATTTTCGGGCGACGCTTAGAGCCATTCTTTGTCAAAATCAACAATTGAATTTGCCCCGTCTACGATCACGGCTTTAAGAGAGGCGCAGAGGGCAAGTTGATGGTCGGAGAAATATCGGCAGGTGGCTATTTTGCCGCTGAGAAACCCGTCATCTAAACCACCCTCGCCAATTAACTCAGCCGCACATGCCGCACTTTTGGCCAGCAGCCAACCAGCAATGACATTGCCGAGCAATTCTAAATATTTAGCGGCGCTGGAGAGTACAGCTTCCAGATTATCATCGCCAGTTTTCATTATCCATGACGTCGCTTCGGTCAAATGCGTCACGGCCTCGCCAAGCTGGCTGCCTATTTTGTTGAGCGCGGCGTCATCTGATTGGGACAGCCCGTCCGCAAATTCATCTATCTCTTTTGCCAGTGTGGTTAGGGTCTGACCTTCATCGCGAATAATCTTTCGACCAACCAAATCTTTAGCTTGCACGCCATTGGTGCCTTCATAGATCGCGGCGATGCGAATATCGCGAAGATATTGCGCCGCACCGGTCTCCTCTACATATCCGTTTCCACCGTGGATTTGAATACCGGTACTGGCGATATCTATGCCAATATTTGTCGACCAAGCCTTTGCAACCGGGGTCAATAACTCGGTCCTGGATCGATAAAGCGCTTGCTGAGCCTCATCAGGAGCGCGTTTGGAGCGGTCAATACAGGCCGCCGTATAGATGCCAATATTCCGGCTAGCCTCGGTCTTTGATTTCATATCCAGCAACATGCGTTTGACGTCTGGATGGTTGATAATTGCCACGGTGTTGCCGGATTTATCGGATCCCTGCAGGCGTTCTTTTGCATAAGTTGCCGCTCGCTGAAAAGCCCGTTCTCCGATTGCTGATCCTTGGGTGCTGACCAACAACCGGGTTAAATTCATCATGGTGAACATACCCAAAAGACCCTGGTTTTCTTCACCGATCAGATAACCGATTGCGCCCTCGTCATCCCCATAAGACATAACGCAGGTCGGCGAGCCATGAATGCCCAATTTATGCTCGATCGAGACGACCTTAACGTCGTTTCTGGGCCCGAGCGAGCCATCGTCATTCACCAGAAATTTCGGCACCAAAAAGAGAGAAATTCCTTTGAGACCCTCCGGCGCATCCGGCAGGCGGGCCAAAACGAGATGAATGATATTTTCGGTCAGATCATGATCACCACCGGTGATAAATATTTTCTGGCCGCTGATGCGATAATGATCGTCCTCAGGAACAGCTTTGGTACGTAACAGATTTAAATCCGTGCCGGCCTGCGGTTCCGTTAAATTCATCGTGGTGGCCCATTTTCCGGAAACAATATTGGGCAAATAGGTATCTTTTTGGCTGTCACTTGCATGTTTATAGAGTAGCTCGGTTGACGATTGGATGAGTTGCGGGGTCAACATAATTGCCATATTGGCGCTCGACCACATTTCACTTGCCGCGATGGAAAGGGCAAATGGCAATCCTTGGCCACCATATTCTTGGGGCAGAGAGATACCGTGCCACCCAGCATCAGTCATCTGCTGGTAGGCTTCTTTGAATCCGTCCGGCGTGTAGACCACACCGTTTTCGATTCGGCAGCCCTGTTGGTCGCCGCTTTGATTGATCGGTGCCAACACTTGCTCGGCAAACTTTCCTGCTTCTTCAATAATTGCCGAACAAATATCCGCGGTCGCATCTTCATAGCCCGGGAAAGTCGATATCGTATCAATTTCCGCAATATGGGAGAGGGCAAAACTTACATCTCGGAGTGGGGCTGTATATTCTGTCATTTTAGCAATCACCTCAAATTTTAAAAAAATGTTTTATAACAGTAGCTTATCAGTATTGTACTCAGGCAGCCCACCGAATTTCTATTATGTTTAAATTATTACATTTCGACACAAAGTTTTTCAATTATGACATCAAAGCGCTACATTGATCGAGTATATTCATAACTGTTCCCAATAGGGAATGTGATCACTCCCCCGGTGATCACCGTATCGAGCTTAAGGCTTGGTACATTAAATTCATCCATTTCTCCCGAATGTGATGAATTTAACTCCCAGACGTAAAACCTCCCTGTAAAACTCCCCCGGGCCTTAAAAAGGGCCCGGATTTTTTTCGCCGAGCGTTCGCTCGGGGTGCTCTAAAGGGCCCGGTTTTTCTTTGAGCCGAGCGTTCGTAATAAAGGTTCCTAAATAATTTTTCCGGGGTTCATGATGTTATCCGGGTCGAGGGCTTGTTTGATTGTTTTCATGAGCGAGATTTTTGTTGGCGAGGCGTAGTGGGCCAGCTCGTCGCGTTTGAAGGAGCCGATACCGTGTTCAGCGCTGATGCTGCCGTTCATATCGACCACAAGATCATGGACAATGCGATTAAACTCAGCGTAGCGCGCCATAAATTCTTCGGCGGCCATATCCGCCGGTTGGGTCAGATTGTAGTGAATGTTGCCATCGCCGATATGGCCGAAGGGGCAGGGGCGGATGCCGGGCAGGGCCTGGGAGACACGCTTTGAAGCTTCGATGATAAAATTCACACTCTGCGAGACCGGCACGGAGACGTCGTGTTTGATGCTGGCGCCTTCGCGGGTTTGCGCTGCTGGGATTTCTTCGCGAATTTTCCACAGCTCTTGGCGCTGGGCATCGCTTTCGGCAAAGACGGCATCTGCGACGACACCACTTTCTAAAGCTTTTTCCAGGACTTGTTCGATCTCGCCGCGCAAATTGTCGTTCTCGCGGGGTGAAGTCAATTCGATCAGCGCGTAATAGGGATGCACCGCATCAAACGGATCAATGACACCTGGAACATGGGCGGCGCCCAATTCCATACCGATCCTAGAGATCATCTCAAATGCTGTCAGACGATCGCCGCATAATTGACGTGTTTGATCAAAGAGCGCCAAGGTGGCTTCAAGCTCGGGCAGTGCCGCCATCACAGTGATCGAAGATTTCGGCGCTGGAAAAAGCTTTAAGACGGCCTTGGTAATGATGCCCAGCGTGCCTTCAGCACCAATGAAAAGTTGCTTGAGATCGTAGCCTGTATTGTCTTTACGCAAGGCACTGAGACCATCCCAAATTTCACCGCTTGGCAGAACAACTTCCAGGCCGAGCACCAAATCCCGGGTATTGCCATAGCGCAGCACACCGACACCGCCGGCATTGGTAGAAAGATTGCCACCGATCCGGCAGCTCCCTTCGGCGCCAAGGCTAAGCGGAAACAGGCAGTCTTGATCGGCCGCCGCATTTTGTAGCTCGGCAAGAATACAGCCGGTCTCAACCGTCATGGTATTGTTGAGCGGATCTACTTCAATAATTTTATTTAAGCGGTCCGTTGCCAGCACGACGCCACCGGTGGCCAGCGTGCCGCCAACCAGGCCGGTTGCACCTCCGACCGGCACGATCGGTGTCTTGTTTTCTGCGCAAGCCTGCACAACGGCCGAGACTTCCGCTACATTGGCTGGCCTCACAACAAGATCAGCAACACTAGTCGCCAGACCGCGCTCTTCGTGGAGATAGGGTGCCATATCAGCGGCATCTGAGATGACACCCCTTTCGCCGACAATGGCAGAAATTTTCTCAGTAAATTCTTTAGATAAAGACATTGGCTAATTATTCACGCGTAGCGGCCCGGCGCAAGCGGTCGTTGATCGCGATCCCTAATCCGGTCTCTGGGATCGGCATGACAGCGATTGACTTACCGCCGGGCTGATCCAGTTTGTGGAGCAAGGCAAACAGATTGGCCGCCGCATCGACCAGATCTCCGGTTGGACTGAGATTGAGTGCACCAGCCGGTGCATCCGGCCCGAACCCCAAAACATTTTCGCTGTCTGTAAAGCTCGTAGCGTTTAGGCGAATGGCAACCTCCGGCGCATAATGACGAGCCAGCATGCCGGGTGATTTGATGGTGTCATCCCGGCCAGCATCGGCAAGCGGCCCGATGACACCCACTATTTCATCATGCGTGATGCCGCCTGGTCGTAAGAAAGCAGGGGCGCTGCCGGATAAATCGACAACGGTCGATTCCAGACCGATCGTGCATGTGCCGCCATCTAAAATTGTGGAAATTTTGCCACCAAGTGACGCGCTGACATGGGCGGCTGTGGTCGGGCTGATTTTACCTGACGTGTTGGCGCTAGGTGCCGCGATCGGTGTCGTTGCGGCCTTGATCAGTTGATGCGCGATGTCGTGCGCTGGTACGCGGACCGCGACAGTACCCAGCCCGGCGCTTACCAAGAGGGATAACTCACAATCTTCTGCCCGGGGCAAAATGAAGGTCAACGCGCCCGGCCAAAAGGCAACGGATAGTTTTTCCGCCCAGTCATTCCAGGAAACTTGTCTTTTGACA
>JABIHH010000076.1 GCA_018649725.1 Rhodospirillaceae bacterium
AAATTGGTGCGGACGAGAAGACTCGAACTTCCACCCTCTTGCGAGGACAGCGACCTCAACGCTGCGCGTCTACCAGTTCCGCCACGTCCGCACTCATTTGATGACATCGGCTGGTAATGGTTCTGACGAACCCCAATGTCGAGGCATGGGGAATAGCAAATCGGCTAAAGCTTATCAAGCTATTCAGGGCAAATAGGCGACGATTTTGGCTGCACCATCGTCAGAACAGTTGAATATTGATGCCAGAAGCAATAAACCAACAATCAAGATGGACACGAACCTTAAAAATTTACCACTTGAATGGCAAACCAGCGACGGTTTGGTTGACTATGAGGCTGCTCTGGCCACCATGGAAGCGCGGGTCGCAGGTATTCACGATGCGACCCAAGCCGAACTCCTTTGGTTCCTGGAGCACAGCCCGCTTTATACCGCCGGCACCTCCGCCCGCGAAGAAGATCTCTTGGACCCAACGCGCTTTCCGGTTCATCACGTAGGCCGCGGCGGGGAGTATACCTATCATGGTCCTGGCCAACGGGTTGTCTATACGATGCTTGATCTCAAAAAACGCGGGCCTGATGTACGCCAGTTTGTGCGTAATCTGGAAGGCTGGGTGATTGATACACTAGCTGAGTTTGGCGTTACCGGTGAGCGCCGTGAGGGCCGGGTCGGCATCTGGGTTGACGATAGAGGAGCGGAAAAAAAGATCGCCGCCATCGGTATCCGTATTCGTCACTGGATCACCTTCCATGGCATTGCCATCAATGTCGATCCTGAGCTCGAACATTTTTCCGGTATCGTCCCTTGCGGCATATCCGAGTACGGCGTAACTTCTTTAAATGACTTAGGAATTGACTGTTCCATGGCAGATGTTGATGCTGTTTTAAAAACTAATTTTCGGCGGAAATTTGGCGAGAGTATCTAAAGAATGAGCGACGATCTCAAAACAACTCAAAAACTGCGGCAGGAACTTAATCATCTGGAAGCAGCCGTCTCCGCGCATATTGCCTGGCTTACAGATTGGCATCTCAAAATTCTAGACGCGGCTATGAACGGCAATTCCGTTTCGACCGAAGAAGAAGATTTTCAGACACCTTTTCGCAATTGGTATTATGGCACGGCTCAAGAAATCTTCGGCCACTCCCCCGCTTTTCCGGCCCTCGGATTTAGCCTCGAGACAATGCGTTCACTTGCCCGCCACCTGGCAGAGAAATTAAACGAAACCGGACAATTTCCACCGTTAGAATATAAAGAATTTATGGAAGCGGCCGCCTCATTTAACGAGAAGATCTTCAGGCTACAGCGCGAGACGGTATTCCAAGTTGCCCATATTGATAACCTTACCGGCGCCGGTGATGCGCAGGCGATGCGAAATGACATTGAGGCCGAACGAGAACGCGTTAAGCGCATGGACCAGGATGCCAGCATCGTAATCTGTGAGTTGGCTGATTATACAGATCAGGCAGGCGAGCCGGTCGATGCTGATCGGTCTGAAGTTTTGCTGGAATTTGCCGGAACAATCGCCGATCAGTTGCGGCCCTATGACCAGCTTTATCGGATCGACAATGATGAATTTTTGATCTGCCTTCCCTATACAGACCTCACCGTCGCGGAACTCGTTATCAAGCGCCTGCACGGCAAAGTATCTGAAAGCCTCCTGCAAATGAAAGATGGAGCTAGAATTAAACTTCGCACTCATATGGGCATTGCACCAATTGGCGGTGAAGAAAGCGTTGAGACAATTCTTGAACATGCCAATGAAGCTTTGGAACTTGCGCGGGTAAATTCCCTATCCGACGTCTACTCCTGGGGCGGATAACCGCCCTTCTAAAGTGTCGCCACCTGTTTGAAGCCTGGCTGAACATCTTCTGTTGTCGGCTCGGTTATGACCTCGGTCACGCGTGCCGAAGGGGGCCCTTCATAGCACTTCTTTACCATCTTATCGATATTTGATGAAGCACCGGCAAACACCGCTTCGACAGAGCCATCGCGCCGATTTCTAACCCAGCCGGACAAGCCAAGTTCCATGGCAGCCCGTTCGGTCCAGCCGCGGTACCAAACGCCTTGAACCCGTCCCTCAATTCTAACATGGACGGCATTTCCAGACATTTTGCTATTCTAATTCGAGAATGATTTGCCCAACTTCTAGACTGTCACCAGGTTCCAGATGAACTTTGGCAACGACACCATCGCGCTCAGCGAAAAGCTGGTTCTCCATTTTCATCGCCTCGACTACGGCCAGCGCATCGCCGCTTTTGACGTCCTCGCCTTCCGCAACTTCAACCGAGACCAGCAGCCCCGGCATCGGTGAGAGGAGTTGCTTCGATGTGTCCGCCGCCTGCTTCACCGGCATACGATTGAGCAGTTCGGCGGCAAAGGAAGACATAATTCTGATCTCGCCCTGATAGCCGGCATGGCGCACGCGGAATCCTGTGCCGGTTCGCTCCACTTGCATACAGATATCTTCGTCATTTACGATGCCATCGAAAAGTGAGCGCCCGGGTTGCCAATCTGAATCAATCACATAGTTCTTGCCATCGGTATGAACTTCGACTTTTGAATCTTCAGAAACGGCAATTCTGATCGGATGGCTTTCTCCGTTTATGATCGCCATCCACTCATCACCATATTCAAAGCGCTCGCGGGCCAATGAGGTGCCCGATAAGGCACGACCGGTGATCCGGTTGTTACGCTCCACCTCGCGGCGGTGCATCATGGCAGCAATGGCCGCCAACATGCCGAAATCCTCATGGGCGGTTTCTTCCGGGATGAACCGCTCGCCGAATTCCTCAGCAATAAAATTGGTGGTGAGCGCCCCTGAAACAAATCTCGGATGCGCCATTACTGCTGACAAGAAACCAAGGTTATTGCCAACGCCGCGCACATAATATTCTTCGAGAGCACGCCGCATATGCAGGATCGCCTCCTCCCGCGTCTCACCATTGGTGATCAATTTGGCAATCATCGGGTCATAAAAGCGCGTGATTTCATCGCCTTCGTTCACACCGCCGTCGACGCGCACATTTTTACTGGTGCCAAACACGCCGCTAACCGGCTCGCGGTATTCGATCAGGCGGCCAATCGCCGGCAAGAAGCCACGAGTGGGATCCTCTGCATAGAGCCTTGATTCCATCGCCCAGCCGGTAAGCGTGATATCATCTTGGGTAAATTCGAGCTCCTCGCCGGCAGCAACTTTGATCATTTGCTCGACCAGATCGAGACCGGTGATCAGTTCAGTGACGGGATGCTCCACCTGCAGGCGGGTATTCATCTCGAGGAAATAAAAGTTTTTGTCGGCATCGACAATAAATTCTACCGTGCCCGCTGATTCGTAGTTCACCGCTTTGGAAAGAGCGACCGCTTGAGCGCCCATATCGGCGCGCATAGCCTCGTCAACAAACGGGCTCGGCGCTTCTTCAATAACTTTTTGATGGCGGCGTTGAATGGAGCATTCACGCTCACCAAGGTAAACGCAATTGCCATGACTGTCGCCCAGAACTTGAATTTCAATGTGGCGTGGATTGGTGATGAATTTTTCGACGAACACCCGGTCATCACCAAAGCTGCTGACCGCCTCGGCTGTTGATGCCCGGAGCCCTTCTTCGATCTGGCTCTCTTCTTCGACCATCCGCATACCCTTTCCGCCACCGCCGGCAGAGGCTTTGAGGATGACGGGATAGCCAATCTGCTTGGCAATTTTTTTGGCCTCTGCTGCCGATGAGACGGGAGCCGTGTGACCGGGAACTGTTGAAATACCAGCTTTATCTGCGAAGAGTTTAGACTCGATCTTATCACCCATCACCCGCATGGCTTCTGGCTTGGGACCGATAAACGCAATCCCTGCCGCATCTAATCTTTCGGCAAATTCCGCATTTTCAGAAAGGAAGCCGTAGCCCGGATGAACCGCATCTGCACCGCTCTCTTCAATTGCGTCCATGATCGCATCGATACGAAGATAGCTTTCTGTCGCCGGAGCGGGACCAATAAAAACCGCATCGCTCGCCATGTCGACATGCAGGGCATTTTGATCGGCTTCGGAGTAAACGGCGACTGTTTTAATGCCCAATTGGCGAGCGGTTCGAATAATTCGGCAGGCTATCTCGCCACGATTGGCTATAAGAATTGTATTAAACATTTAAAACCCGTAAGCGGAAAATATCCGCAAAATTACAATTATTTGACTTACCCATCTTCTAACACACAGATAAACGAAGAATTAATTCGACAAATATTTATTAACATACTGTTTTTGTTGTATTTTATTTGTCTGGTAAAACAATCAATCTTCATTTTGGTGATAATAGCATCACCGTGTGAATACAAGTGCAAATTTGTTTACATTTAAGCAAATTAGAGTTGGCAAAGTGCTCACATTTTTGCAAATTGTTCGCAATTAAAATTCATCATCTCCATAAGATCGACGTTGTTGCAGGCGTCGCTCACCAATATCGCAGCCGGGTGGATAGCTATTTGCAATTTGGTGAAGAATTGTCGATTGCTGTGACTCGACGCGCCAATTTGGCAACTCACCTCCGGCAATTTCAAAAATCATCTTGCGCCGTATCGCCCGGGCAAAGTCTTTAAAACTGTGTGCGACAACGAGAAACGCCCGTGGGCCGCCAATAACACAGCTGGCATAATATTTATCCAAATCTGCAATTTGTTTGCGACCAGAGGGCTGCAATCTGTCATTTATAATCGGCAATCCATTGATCGTGATGCCTTTGCGAGCAGCCACATCTCGAGCGCCTGTTACCAAACTGCCGGAATTATTGGGACCATCCCCTGAAATATCAATAATGCGACGGGTGCCTTGATAATCATTGGCACCAAAGAGCGGCACAGAATATTGAATGATATTGCTGATTGATGTCCAAGGCCCGGTATCAATAGGTGCCTTTGCTAAAGTGTCGGCAAAGGCAGATGCGGATGCCTGGTCTTTGATCAATCGCCAGTCAATAACCGGGGTTTGATAGCCTTCACCCGCCCATTCGATGTAAGTAACCGCTATTTTGCCAAGAAAGCCGGATTTGATCGCTGACACGAATTCGGGACTTTTGATAACTTGAACATAGCCATCGCGTTGCAGGGCCGCTTCTTGCCAGTCCACACTGCCCGAGACATCCACTGCCAGAATCAATTCGATATCAACCGGCACCAACTCGGCCGCAGATTTTGCAGGCGGCATCATCAATACGCTCACCGCAAAGGCACCGATCAAGCAACGCAGGGAAAAGCTTTTTAAGTTCCAAGAGCCCATAGATGAATTACACCCCGAATTGCCTAAAAGAACAAGTGGCGGCAACTGTTTGGCTTAAATATTTACTACGGTTTCAGAGAATTCGGCAGGATGCTTCTTTTTTCTAATCCAGGATCAATGTTCGGCATTTCATTTGAACGGCCGTTCTTGATTTCGTCATTACGGCGCTGGCGATAGAGACTACGCAACGCGCCATAAAAATCGAGTGAATTTTCCCGCAGCTCATCTATTTGATCAACAAAAGCGGCATAGCCGGTAAACCCACGCGCGCCCGTCAGAGCGTAGCCAATTTCTTCGCGATCAGTATTATCTAAATAATAGCCGAGCGGATCAAAGTAAGGATCCACGACCAATTTACCGAACGCATCACGCGGATTAGACGGGCCGAAAATTGGCAGCACCAAATAGAACCCCTCACCAATCCCCCAAACTGCCAAGGTTTGGCCAAAATCTTCACGATGTTTGGCATAGCCTAACTTCTCTGCGACATCGATAAAGCCCAAAACACCAGCCGTCGAATTAATCACCAGGCGCATGGAGGTATCATAACCCCGCTTAAACTCGCCCTGCAGCAGATCATTGGCCAACACGACCGGGCCATTTAAATTGCTTAAAAAATTCCGTATCGCCTCGCGGGCAGGCCCCGGAAGCACAGCGTTATAGCCACGCGCCAAAGGACCGACCAGATATTTCACCAGAATTTCATTAAATCCAAAAATTATCCGATTAACCGGCTCGATCGGATCATTGATATCAACTTCTTCGACCTCGGGTGGCCCGAGATCATCGAGATCAAGATCATTGTCTTCTCTATCAGGAGCTGACGGAGTTGGAGCTTGGCGCGGCTGAACGACCGGCGCGACCGCAGGGGCCCTAGGCTGGGTTTGGGCAAAGGGATGCTGCTCATTGAGCATCCTGTCCATATTGTAGATGGTCGTGGCTGCATTGGCTGGCGAAACACCAAGCGACGTCGCGATTACCACAGCAAACACCGGGGCAATCGCTGCTAAAATCCACTTCCTGAAATCCCAGGTGATTTTGATTTTTTTATTCATTTACTGCTATTTCCGCCTGCTTTGTAGCAGACAATAGCAATTTTTAGCGCTTATTCAAGAAAATCAAACGCTTAGGAGAAATTCGCAACTCCTTAAACTTAGCTCAAATTTTAGCACCCTGAGCAAGCTCTTGAAAACTTTCCCAACCCTCACCGGCAGCCATGAAACAAGCATGCCCGGTAGGCATTGTGACAATCATGGTCCAACTGCCATCATTGGCAGCAAAGACCTCAATCACACCGCCGCCCATCGTCATTCCCGTAGCCACCGGTTTTTCGGCATAACGCTCGCCCAATATATTGACGATAGAGTTCCGATCACCACATTTAGCCTGAGCTTTAACGGGCGCTGTAGTTGAAAATAGGGTCGCAAATGTAAGGAAAGAAATTATACCAAAAGTAAGGCAGAGGTCAGACAATTTGGACCTCAAACGCACCTCGTAACGTCTTGACGTGATAGAAACCATGGCTTTCACACCCCCTACGGCTCTATCCCTGGCACCCAACATATTGTCTATTTAAAACATTATTGCACAATATATAGTGAATTTGTCAACAAATTACTAAAATAAGCGCAAAATCAGTATTTATTTTCCTTGTTAATAGAACCTCTCAAATGTCACCAAATGTTGTTCGCCGTGGGTATATTTTCATGCTAATTTGCCGCCATAAATTCAGTAAATTTCAATCGGGGAATAAAATACAAATGGCGAATACGGTAATTGAGATCATTCGATCTGGCGCAGCGGATGCAAATGTTTTGGGTGCACCTGGGCGTCCTTACCTCACCTATGGTGGATTGCTTGATCATGTCGAAGCTACAATCTCAGGACTAAATGCGCGCGGCATTGGACGCAATGACCGCATCGCCATTGTTTTGCCTAATGGACCTGAGATGGCGAGTGCTTTTCTATCGATCGCCGCAGGTGCGACGACAGCCCCGCTTAATCCGGGATATACCGAACAAGAGTTTGATTTTTACCTATCTGACTTGAATGCCAAAGCGCTCATGGTTGAAAAAGGCAGTTCCTCACCCGCACTCGCCGTCGCCAAGCAACGCAATATTCCGGTACTCGAAATCGAATGGGCGGAAACCGACCCGGCTGGCACATTCTCTTTTGTTGGTGACGCCTCCGGTGAGCCAACTGCCAATGGCGGGTATGGTGAAGCGGAAGACGGCGGTCTGGTGCTCCACACCTCCGGCACCACGTCCCGCCCCAAGATTGTGCCGCTTACACAAGCCAATCTTTGCGCCTCTGCGGAACACATTAAGGCGGCGCTCAGGCTGCAACCGGAAGACAGATGCCTCAACATCATGCCGCTTTTTCATATCCATGGACTGATTGCTGCAATGATGTCATCTGTGCGCGCAGGCGCTTCGATCTTCTGTTCGCCCGGCTTTAATGCGCTAAGCTTTTTCTCCTGGGTCGCCGAAGCCGGGCCAACTTGGTACACCGCCGTGCCGACCATGCATCAGGTTATTTTAACCCGGGCCGGGCGCAATCAGGAAATCATTGATAACGCCAAAATCCGTCTGGTTCGCTCATCGTCTGCCTCGCTGCCACCGCAAGTGATGGCTGAACTCGAAGAGGCGTTTGGCTGCCCGGTCATCGAAGCCTATGGCATGACCGAAGCCGCGCATCAAATGGCGAGTAATCCACTACCCGATGCCCCCCGCAAGCCCGGCAGTGTCGGCATCGCCGCCGGACCAGAAGTCGCCATTATGGCCAACGACAGCGGCACGCTGCTGCCATCCGGCGACATAGGTGAAATCGTCATCAAAGGCCCGAATGTCTTCACCGCTTATGAAGCCAACCCCGAGGCCAATGCCGAGGCCTTCACCGATGGCTGGTTCCGCACCGGCGATCAGGGCGTCATCGATGCTGAGGGCTATATCAGCCTAACCGGACGTTTGAAGGAAATCATCAACCGAGGCGGCGAGAAGATTTCACCGCGTGAGGTTGATGAAATCTTGATGGATCACCCTGCTGTACAGCAAGTGGTTACCTTTGCCATGCCGCATGACAAACTCGGCGAAGAAGTCGCAGCAGTTGTTGTTTTGCGCGATGGTGAGAGCGCAGAAGAAAAAGAAATTCGCGAATTTGCCGGCACCCGCTTGGCTGACTTTAAGGTACCAAAGAAGATTATTTTCATGGATGAAATTCCAAAAGGCGCAACGGGTAAGTTGCAACGCATCGGACTCGCCGAAAAACTCGGTCTGGTTTAAGCTCGGCTTATGGCAAAAATTTGCATTTATGGTGCGGGTGCGATTGGTGGGCTTTTAGGAGCCGAAATGTCCTTGGCCGGAAGCGACGTTACACTGATCGCGCGGGGACCTCATCTCGAAGCCATGCAATCCAACGGCCTCACTTTGATCAGTGAGGGCGAGACGCGGATCGCTAAACCGTTTGCGACCGACGATCCTACCAAGGCTGGGCCGCAGGATTATATCTTCATAACCCTTAAAGCGCATTCCGTGCCGGGCATCGTCGATGCCATCCAACCGTTGATTGGTCCAGACACGGCTGTCGTCTGGGGCGTCAATGGTGTGCCGTGGTGGTACTTCTATCAACTAGAGGGCGACTATACCGACAAACGCCTGGACAGCATTGATCCCGGCAATGGCCAGTGGGACAAAATCGGGCCGGAGCGTATTATTGGCTGTGTTGTATACCCGGCCGCTGAAGTGCCCGAGCCCGGCGTGATTCAACATGTTGAAGGCAATCGTTTCAGTCTGGGTGAGCCCAGCGGTGAGAAAACCGAGCGTGTGCAAACCTTGGCGGCAGAATTGTCCAGTGCCGGCTTTAGAGCCCCTATCCGGCCCCGTATTAGAGACGAGCTCTGGGTCAAACTGTGGGGTAATCTGAGCTTCAATCCGATCAGCGCGTTAACGGGTGCGACCTTGGAAGCTATGTGCCAAGAGCCCGATACCCGCGCCGTCATTCGGGATATGATGGTTGAGGCGCAGGCTGTCGGTGAAAAACTGGGCGTCAAATTCCCAATCGCTGTCGATAAACGAATTGATGGCGGCATGGCGGTCGGTGCCCACAAAACCTCTATGCTGCAAGATTTAGAGCGCGGCCGTCCGATGGAGATTGACGCCCTGGTTGGCGCGGTTTCCGAAATGGGGCAATTGACCGACACGCCGACGCCGACGATAGATGCCATATTAGCCTTGGTGAAAATGCGTGCCCGACTGGCCGGGTGCTATAGTTAGGATTCTCGATGGCATTATTGCCGCTCAAAGATGACAACACGATAACCTATATTAGTTTTCAGTATGTCACCGTGACGCTGATCGTCGCTTGCGTGGCTGTTTTCCTTTGGCAATTGTCACTTGGCGCGGAACAGGGTCGCTACATTTTCGGCCTGGGCACCATTCCAGCTGTTCTGTTTGGCACCAGAGACCTGAGCCCAGATCTTATTTTAATCCCGGAAACATTTACCATGGTCACCAGCTTGTTTTTGCATGGCGGCTGGATGCATTTGATTTTTAACATGCTGTTTTTGTGGGTTTTTGGCGACAATGTAGAAGACGCGATGGGCCATCTTCGCTATCTTACCTTTTATGTCATTTGCGGCATCTTCGCGACATTCTCACACGCTATCATGGAAGCAAGTTCACAAGCCCCTCTGATTGGCGCCAGTGGCGCAATCTCCGGCGTACTGGGTGCCTATCTCGTATTGCACCCAAAGGCCCGCGTGCTTGTGCTGTTCATGAATATTATCCCGCTTCGCCTGCCGGCAATCGTGGTGCTCGGTGGTTGGATCGGCCTGCAATTTCTGAGCCTCAATAGTGATGATGGCACGGCGTGGTGGGCCCATATCGGAGGCTTTTTGGCTGGTATGATTTTGGTTGTCCCGTTTCGACTAAAGACCGTTCCGCTGCTCGATGGCTTTGGCCGGTTTGGTCCAGACAATCCAAATGTCGTCGATTTGGCGGAACGCAAACACGCGCGCTCTATTTTTCCAAACACCGTCAGTGCATCATCACCAGCGCAGCCTTGGGGGAAACCACCGGCCAAGCCCGGCAACCACCCCCTTGGCGTGATAAATCCTAAAGACTTACCCGGCGATAGAAAACCACCTCGTAAATAGAACGCCTCAATATACCCGCCGCTCTTTGGCTGGCCCTTCTCGCCGATAGTCAATTCCAGAATCACAACTTGGCTTGGAAGACTGGGCAGCTTTTACCAGATAAGATCTCAGAGCAAATTGGCGAAAGCTTGGTGGCATGCGATTGGCGATTTCAAATATCAGTTTCTTTTTTATGGCCCGGGCAAAATCTTGATAGTCGTCGACAATCACCATAAAGGCGTTACGCCCGCCGATCACACAATCGGCAAAATAGTGGTCGTAATCCGTCATTTGTTTCATGCCGGAAATTTGCAGACGATTGTTAACGATCGGCAGACCATTGATCGTAATACCTTGCTGGATAGCACTGTCGCGGGCGATGTTTGGCGCAGGTCCATCATTGTTGGGACCATCTGCCGAGATATCGATGGCCCGGCGCGGGGCAACAAAGCCGTTATTTTCAAATTGCGGGATGGCAAAATTAATTGCGCCGCCGATGGACGTCCAATGACCAAAAGACCGCGGCGCGGCTTCAACAAGAGTGGAAAAGGCAAAGGCGCTGGCAAAATCCTCAATGACCGTCCAAGGCGCAACAATTGACTGATTGTTGGCACCGGCCCACTCAATATAGGTGACAGCAATTCTGCCAAGCCGACCTTTTTGGATGGCAGCCAAAACTGAGGGCGCAATAACCGCATCAACATACCCTTTGCGTTGCAGGCGGGATTCCACAGAATCGACACTCGAAGAGACATCGACGAGCAGAACCAACTCTAAATCAACTTCAATATCAGCAGCCTGGGAAGACGTCGTGAGAGCAACCAACAGCAAGGCGATAAGGAATATTTTTGCCATGGAAAGAGCTTAACCCGCAGCGATTTGTTTCGCCATTTTTAGTTTAGTCAAAATCATTCACGTTTTTTTAACAACGACATACGCGCCAATTAAAACAAACGACATTCCTATTGCCGTAAATGCCTAAACGATTTTATCACTTAGCCGACATGTCAAAATGAGTGGCTTGCATGGCGGGTCGCTCACAACAACTTTCAAACCAGGCGCTAAGTTTTGGATTTCTCTCCTGCCAACCAAGATCTGGAAACCGGAAATTGGTATAGCCAATCGCACAAGCAACAGACAAAGGCCCAATGGTGAGAGCCCCGTGCAGAATTTCAATTCCATTTTCAATATCGGCTAAGCTTCGCTCGACTTTTTCTAATTGAAAATCGACTGCAGGCTCATAGATGAACTCATCCGGCCGCATAAATTTATTCATGGACGCAATGATAACCGCCTCACCAATGCCATCGGCGAGAGCTTGAAGTAAAAGCGTTTGCCAGCGTTCAGCGGAATCTGCGGGAAAAAACTTAGGTCCATCATGCCGCGTATCCAAATACTCACAGATAACCCTCGAATCATAGAGTGTTGTTCCATCATCCAGGATCAAAGCGGGAATTTTACCAAGCGGATTATGCTTCGGCATCTCAGACATCATCTCGTCAGGAGACTTTAACATAATTTCGTCGATTTGATTATCGATCCCAATCTCTCGGGCCATAACGCGGACTTTGCGCACAAAAGGGGACGCTGGGCGGGCATATAATTTCATAAAACTATTCCTTACGACTTATTGTCGGCCACCATTTCTTCAGCGGCCTTTTGTAAACGTTCTTCATTGCGCTTCATCCATGCTTCGCTCAGTGGAATGCTGGGTCCAATCCACATGACATTCTGAGTATGATCCTCATAGCCGTTACCGGTATTTGGATGAAGCAGGATGTGAAGATTGCCACGGTTGAGGGCCAGAAACGGCACCAAGACATTGAATAACTCAGTTGGGAAATCGACTTGAAAATGCGATACCGGATGCGGTCCTTGCGGTGCCTTGTCTCGCCACCGGCCAATGGTAACCTGCTTGCCAAAACGCTTATCCATTTCCCGGCGCAAATTTGCCGCATGTTGTTTGGTCGAGCCATCATAATAAAGATGAACATGATAACTGCTCACGTCGGTTTCAGGTCGATAAGTTTTTTGCATAAAATTCATGGCTCACCCGAATTTCTCGATTATTTCAAAAATACCTGATGGGTAAATTTCTCACCATCACTGACGGTGATTTGTTTAAACCCCATCATCTTGCCCAAATCAAAGAAAGTTAGAATAGTCTCGACTTTGAATTCTTTAAATAAGGCTGATTTCCGGGCAACTGCCGTCATTGTCGCGAGCAATGCCCGCACCCGATAGATCGTGTCGAGCTGACCCTTAACATTGCTGACAATAATCAATTTCTCGGCGTTTAAACCTTTGGCGAAAATTGCATATTGCGGTGGATAGGGTTTTTTCAATGTCTCAAGCGTCATTTTGTTAACGAAATCCAACCGGGTGGCCCGATTTGCCTTCGGCAATATTCGTGCTCGGGCGCGATAGTTTTCCGTCTTTTTTGGAGCCGGATAATAATACCCAGCATGACGATCAGCCGCCTCACCTGAGGCGGGCACCATTACCCCCACTAACAGCAATACCGCGACAAACTTAATCAAAGCGGAATATTCCCATGCTTCTTCCAGGGATTTTCCATCTTCTTGGTTTTGAGCATCCGCAAGGATCGCGCAATACGCCAGCGTGTATTATGCGGCATGATCACGTCATCAATATAGCCCCGCGCACCCATACGGAACGGATTGGCAAACTGGTCTTGATAGTCCTTTTCACGCGCGGCAATTTTCTCTTCATCATCCAGATCGGCACGGAAAATAATCTCGACAGCGCCTTTCGAGCCCATCACCGCAATTTCGGCGCTTGGCCAGGCAAAGTTGACATCACCTTTGAGGTGCTTGGAGCCCATAACAATATAGGCACCACCATAAGCTTTGCGGGTAATCAGCGTTACTTTTGGCACCGTCGCCTCGGCAAAAGCATAAAGCAGCTTCGCGCCGTGGCGGATCAGGCCGCCATATTCCTGCGCTGTGCCGGGCAAAAATCCAGGTACATCAACCAGTAAAACAATCGGAATATTGAAGCAGTCGCAAAAGCGGATAAATCGGGCAGACTTAACCGAGGCATCAATATCGAGGCAGCCGGCTAGTATTTTGGGCTGGTTGGCAATGATGCCCACCGTAGAGCCTTCAATTCGGCCAAAACCCGTCACTATATTGGCGGCGAAAAAGGGCTTTAACTCGAAAAAGTCCCCCTCATCCACCAGTTTGGTGATGAGTTCTATCACATCATATGATTCGTTGGGATTGTCCGGCACCAAGGTATCCAAAGATGGCTCTTGGCGATCTGCCGGATCATCGGTTGGACGGATCGGTGAATATTCTTTGTTGTTAGACGGCAGGAAATCCATAAACCGGCGCAGTTGCTCTATCGCATCAACATCATTCTCAAACGCCAGATCAGCGACGCCAGACTTGCTGGTATGCGTCATCGCACCACCGAGTTCTTCCTGGGTTACTTCCTCATGCGTGACGGTTTTCACAACATCTGGTCCGGTAACAAACATGTAAGATGTGTCTTTCACCATGAACGTAAAATCGGTGACCGCGGGGGAGTAGACAGCGCCGCCGGCACAAGGCCCCATGATCGATGAGATTTGTGGGATTACGCCGGATGCCATGACATTGCGAGCAAATACTTCGGCGTAGCCCGCGAGTGCTGAGACACCTTCCTGGATGCGCGCACCACCAGAATCATTAAATCCGATTACCGGCGCACCAACCTTCATCGCCTGGTCCATAATTTTGCAGATTTTCTCGGCATGGGTCTCTGAAAGTGAGCCGCCAAACACCGTAAAGTCCTGACTATAGACAAACACCGTGCGGCCATTAATCGTGCCATAGCCAGTGACAACGCCGTCACCCGGAACAGTATTTTCTTCCATACCAAAATCAGTTGAGCGGTGTTCGACGAACATGTCCCATTCTTCGAAGGTGTCCGGGTCAAGCAGGAGGTCAATACGCTCACGGGCCGAAAGTTTGCCGCGCTTATGCTGAGCATCGACGCGTTTTTTGCCGCCACCTGTACGCGCCCGGGCGCGCCGTTCTTCCAATTGCCGAATGATTTCAAACATATGTCAGCCCCAATAATTCTTATGCGTTTTCACTATTAACCGATTCTTGTTCATGTTTCCAGCAGCTTCAAGAAACGGGCCGAGTCCTGAATATCAGCTCGAATTCGGTCATGGCGCTCCAGAGCTTCATAATCCTCACCCCAAAGCTCCATTTGATGCTTTTCTTCAAGGACCGATTTTTCGAACATAGCATCCGCATCTATGCGACCACGGAACATGCTGAAAGCGAGAATCAGGGAGCCAGCTGCCGCAGCGGCATTGGTCACGCCCATTAAATGATAGTCATCGAGCTCGGCTAAAGCGGTTTGCAGCGCGATGAGGGCACTTTCGGGCTGATTAATCGGCAACACACCGGTTGTCACAGCAAGCTCAGCATTGAGCTCCTGCTTTGCCCAATCGAGCTCCGGTTGCCAGGAATCCTGTTGCCGAGCGACCAAATCTTCTGGCTCTTCTGCGCGGTAACACAGCAAATCGGTTTCCGCAATTTTGAGCGTTATCCCAATCACCTCGTCGCGCCGGACTTTCAAACGATCCAGCGTGGTTGCCGAAAGCTTACACAACGGCATCGAATGCGGATCGATCGTCTCTTCCTGTGCCTCCCACTCGGCCGCCATCGCCACTGCCAAAGCCTGACTTTCAACACCCAGTTCGGCACCGGCAGGTGTTTTCACCGACCGCCCATCAAGCGCGACAACGTGAAGTCCCGCTGTTCCCTCGATTACGGTTGCCGCTTTGTAGAAACGTTTTGCCCCGGACCATTCAGCCATTTATCAACTCTCTATTACTTCCCACCAAATAACGATTTTAGGCCGCCACCAATGGCATCGGTAACACTGTTGACAGGATTACTGGATTTTTGCGGCGGCGGTGCTTTTTGCGCAGCGGTCTTTGCCTTGGGTTTATTCAGTGCTGCAAGACAGGGATTTTTATCACTTGAACCCGCGCTCACGGTTAGAGCGAGCAAACCAACTGGTCCCAAAGCCAAACCGGCAATACCTTTTAAAACTGCTGTCGTGCTCGGAAGTGCGCTTGGCGATTTTAAGGTGCCACCAACATCGATTGGCACAGCCATGCTTACCAAACTAGCGTCTTTTGGAGCTGGCTTGATCTTGAGGTCAAGTTTCTCAGAGCGAAGATCAATTTTACCACCGCCACTAATCGTCATTTTCTCAGTATCAAACACCATTGCTGTGTTCGTCGCGATGCCTTGCTTGATATTAAAGCGATTAACCAGGCAATTGATTTTTGTTGTGTCGGCCCCACCCGGCATCACCGTCTTGACCAAATCTGCCGCTATTAGATCTAGATATTTAGTTGCAACGGTACCATCCTTCATAATGATTTCGGTCTTGCCGTTGAGCCCAGCCATAATTTGACGCACCGAACCTCCGGAGCCTTTTAAAGTAATCGTCGTATCCGCAGCGCCGGTAAGCATATCCGTTACGTCCATATCTTTGAGCAACTTGCCAACATCCGTTCCCTTTGCTTTGAAATCTATTAAGAGACTTGGGCGTGTTCTCGATCCATCCAAAATGATGACACCAATCATCTTGCCCTTGGCAAATTCAGCTTGGAATGGATCCAGGGTCAACTTGCCGCCTTTAAGCGCGAGACCCAGGCTTAGATCCGTAAGCGGAGCTCCATTAAGGATTACTTTTTTACCTAAGAATTTTAAATTTACAGTAGCAGATTTTAAGCCATCGACTGGTAGGGGATCATTAGGGAACACTCGACCATCATCTTTTTTTACTGCCTCCTTAGGCGCATCAGATTGTGGGGCCGCTGCCAGGATGTCCGCTAAATCAAGATTGTTGGATGTAAGCGCCACTGTGATGTTAGGCGTTTTGGATTTAAGTGATGCTAGGACATTCCCGCTAACGTCAGTGCCGCCCAATTTCATCTTAAAATTATCAACCGCATAATCGCCGCGTGGATTGCGAAAGATACCAGCTATTTCGTAAGGCGGCGCTTTTGGCAATTTCATGCCCGCAATATTGGAGAACTGACTGAGGTCATTTCCTTTGACAGCAAAACTAACCGCGTAAACCGGTTTTGCCGGCAGACCAGTGATTTTACCGCCGCCCGAAACTTCCAGACTACCCGTTGGACCAACAGCGTATTTAAGATCGCTCAAACTAATCGCCGCCGGCGTGCCTTGAACCCGCAAAGATGCATTTAACGCACCAAGCTTGGGTAATTTAAGATCGCCCAATTGCGGCACCAACTTGGCCGCTAGGGCAACTGTATTACTGATGTCAGCACCAATTACAGTGGTTCGGATATCCAGCTTCTGCTCGCTCAATGGACGGTCAATTTTGCCTTTTAAATGGACGGACGCCGCCAACGCTTTCGCGGTTAGATCAATTGAATAGCTGGACGGGTCATCGACCAATCGATAGAGCGATGCAATGCCGCCGGTTAACTCGAAGGGCGTACCGTTATAACCGCCCTTCAACTCTATGAGCGTTGAACCACTTGGTCCCGCGGCATCGATCTTGACCTTGTCGAGCGCCAGCGAAAGAGTCTCACTCTTCTGGCCATCTTTAAAGGTGAATTTACCCTTTTCAATCAGCAGCCGATTAAGAATAGGGAGTGTCGCCGAGCCGCTGCTTTCATCTTTTTTTGCTTCTGGCTTAGTCGCATCCTCAAATACCCAACTGCCCTGCCCTTTGGCATTGGTTTCCAGATTAATGTTAGGCTCAATTAAAACAATTTGCGTCAGACGAATGTCGCCTTGCAACAACGGCATCAACTCTAAACCAGCTTCTAATCTTTTGAGGGAAAGCATGTTTGGACTTGAGGCCCATTTTGCATTGGCGAAAGTAACATCATTCATCACCAAGCTCGGCACCAAAGAAATCCCCAAATCAAGCTTGCCCTTAATGGCAAGTTCACGACCTGTGGCTTCCTTCACTTGGCCCGCAACAAAATCTCGAATTTCTTCGGGGCTGGTTGTCATCAAAATAGCAACGCCAGCAGCACCTGCGGCTATAACAAGGATGAAAAGCCCAATAAATATACGAAATACAGTTTTCATAACGCTCTCCTGATGGGGCCTACCCCTGATAGAGGCAGCCTAAATTTCAGTCATTTCCTCAAGAACAGCAAATAATTCATTGTAGCTATGGACGACAACTTCCGCCCCGGCTTCGAGCAGTTCATCTGCTTCATGATAGCCCCAGCTTACACCGATTGCTTTGGTTCCGGCATTAACCGCCATGCTCATATCATAAGTGGTATCGCCGACCATGAAAACAAAATCTGCCTCGACGCCGGTATCCCGCATCGCGTTATGCAGCATTTCTGGACTGGGTTTGCCTGCCGCGCTATCGGAGGTTTGCAGGGTCACGAATAAATCATGGAGGCCGTGAATGTTAATCATATGATCCAAGCCGACACGCGCTTTGCCTGTCGCGACACCCAGCAACCAGCCAGCTTTGTCCAGAGCGCGGATAACTGTGTCGGCATCTGGATAAAGCGGGTCATGATGTCCCCCACCTTCTCTAAAATCCGTCGCCAGTTTTTTATAGGTCGCATAAAGTTCTTTGATTTCGAGGTCGTGCTGCTCGGGGAGGAGACGCTCAATACCAACGCTGAGTTCCAATCCAACACCGCGGAGCACGTCCATCCGGTCCGGGCGCTCTAATTCATGCGCATCAAAAGTCGCATACATCATTTCCAAAATGGCTTTTTGTGAATCGACGATCGTGCCATCGCAATCAAGTACGACCATGCGCAAGGCATCATTCATGATCTTCGTACCATTGCTCATAGAAATCTTCGAAAGGATCAACGACCATTTTTTCATCGAAGCCAAGATACTTCCATGTCGCTTTCATATGCGGAGAAAGATCGGAGACTACTTGAAAGTAACCGCCCGTGGGATGGGGGAATTTTATCGCCTTGGCATGGAGATGAAGCTGCTTGGCCACGCCCTCCGCGCCTTCCAAGAAGGCTTCCTGGCCGCCATATTTGCCGTCGCCCAAAATTGGCGTGCCAAGCTCGCTACAATGAACCCGCAATTGATGGGTCCGCCCGGTCTCCGGCATCATGGCGAGCCAGCTTGCTTTACCGGCAGCATTGTCAACGGTGCGATAGTAGGTCACTGCGCGCTTACCATCCTGATCAGCCACAACTTTATCGCCGAACTTACCGGCCTGCTTTTCCAAAGCCATGTCGATCTTGCCAAATTTAATCTTCGGCATACCAACCACCGCCGCCCAATAGATCTTATGAACGTCTTTGGTCTTAAAGGCTTTGGTCAGCATTGAGGCTGCCTTGCTGCTACGCGCCAGTAAAAGAACCCCTGACGTGTCTTTATCGAGACGGTGGATGAGCTTGGGCCGCTCTTTCATTTCAAACTGTAAACCATTGAGCATGGCATCAATATGTTTGCTTTGGCCTGAGCCACCCTGCACGGCGAGGCCGGCAGGTTTGTTAATCGCGATGACGTGGTCGTCCATATGGATGACCGATTGGCGGAGCATTTCTACATCGCGGTCGGTCACATTGTCTGTCGTGACCTTTTTAGGACGTGGGCGCGCATCAGCTTTAACCGGTGGCACTCGAATTTCCTGACCTTCTTCTATACGGGTGTTGGATTTGGCGCGCTTGCCATCAACCCGAATTTGACCTTTACGCAACAGCTTTTCGAGCTGGCTATGGGCGATGTCGGGGAAATGACGCTTGAACCAACGATCCAAACGAATGCCATCATCGTCTTCTTTAACCTGAAGTGTTTTTAGAGAAACCATTTTAAATTCCGTTACGCCAGAATGTGGCGGAAAATTATCATACCAAAAAACAAAGCTGCGATAGAAACAACCACCGAAGCAATTATATAAAACGCCGCCGGCAGGAAATCACCCCGCTCAATCAGCGTGACGACATCTAAAGAAAATGCCGAGAATGTCGTAAACGCACCAAGCACGCCGACAACAAAGAAAGCCCGCATTTCTGGACTTGGTGACCAGGTCAAGGCGGAGACTTCAATTAAAGCACCAAGCAAAAAAGAGCCGATGATATTGACGACGAGCGTGCCATACGGAAAGCCGTGACCAAGCCAATGACCAATACCTGCCATCGCTAGATAGCGCCCGACTGCACCGACGGCGCCCCCTGCCGCAATAGATAACAGCATAGACATCACTCACCTCTCTCTTGCCGGAGTTTTTGCCAGTAATCTAAGCGTTTCACAACTTCCTTTTCAAAACCCTTGCCTGCCGGGCGATACAAATTTGTCCGGTTCATTTCTTCTGGGAAATAATCCTGTCCGGAGAAGCCATCTTCGGCATCGTGATCATATTCGTAGCCCGCGCCATAGCCCAAATCTTTCATTAAATTCGTTGGCGCATTGAGAATATGCTTGGGCGGTGACAGTGAGCCGGTTTCTTTAGCAACCCGCATTGCTGACTTTAGTGCCGTGTAGGCTGCGTTGGATTTGGGGGCGGTTGCCAGGTAAATTACACTTTGCGCGATAAACAACTCCCCTTCCGGCGAGCCAACGCGCTCATAAGCCTCCCAGGCTGCTATTGAATGGGGAAGCGCATGGGGATCGGCCATACCAATATCCTCTGAAGCAAAGCGCACAAGACGCCTCGCTATATAGCGAGGATCTTCGCCGCCCGATAGCATCCGAGCCAACCAATAGAGCGACGCATCAACATCCGAGCCCCGCATACTTTTATGCAAAGCAGAAATCAGATTGAAATGCGCCTCGGCTGCCTTGTCATAAAGCGGCATCCGCTTTTGTACGATCTCTGCTAGGGCGGCTGTATCCAACATTGGATCAGCGGGCAGTAGCAAAACTTCTTCCGTCATATTCAATAAATAGCGCCCATCGCCATCCGCCATGGCACGAAGCGCCGCCCGAGCATCTTTGTCCAAGGGCAATGGCTTACGGTCGAGTTCTTCGGAGCGTACCAGCAACTCTTCCAACGCCGCATCATCCAAGCGGTTAAGGACAAAGACCTGGCACCTGGACAGCAAAGCCGCATTCAGCTCAAACGATGGATTTTCAGTTGTCGCGCCAACCAGGGTCACTGTGCCGTCTTCGACGTAGGGGAGGAAACCATCTTGCTGAGCTTTGTTAAAACGATGGATCTCATCAACAAACAGCAACGTGCCGCGCCCTGCTTCCCGGCGGTTCTTGGAGGCTTCAAAAACTTTCCTAAGATCAGCAACGCCGGAAAACACCGCCGACAATGGCTCGAAATGGAGGTTGGTATGCTCAGCTAATAGCCGGGCAATCGTTGTTTTGCCGGTACCGGGCGGCCCCCATAGCAAAAGTGAAACAATCCGCGCGCTTGATATCATCCGGCCGAGCGGCGCTTCCTCACCTAGCAAATGCGCTTGGCCAACAACTTCATCAAGGGAAGCTGGGCGCAGACGGTCTGCCAAGGGCCTTGGGGCCTGAGATTCAAAAAGCGTGGTCACTGGTTTACCGACATCGACAGAACTTTGCCGCCTCTGCTGATTGATATATTCCACTGTGCTGACTTCCGCGATAGCAAGCGCTTCAATTGTCCAACGGTCTTGACCTCGGCACCATTAATTTCTTTGATAATATCACGCGGTTGAAAGCCGAAGCGCTTGGCTGCCGAACGGGGCCGCGTCTCCAAAATAACCACCCCTCGAGACAGCAAGTTCATACCGATCTGATCCGATAAGGCGGGGGAAAGATTACCGACTGTAACGCCTTGCAGGGGATTATAACCACTGAGTTCAGCTTTATTGGTTTTTGGCTTCTCTGGCGGCGCTTCTACCGGAAAAATGACCTGGCGAATTTTGCCTCGCCGGATCAGCTTAATGTCCAGGCTCTCACCAATCGGACGGGTGGCGATCCGGAACCGTAAAGACTCGGTATCATTCACCTCATGTTTACCGACGCCGATGATAACATCACCGACTTTAATGCCGGCGCGATCAGCCGGGCCTTTTTTGTAGACGCCATTGATGAGAATACCGGCAGGTCTCTTCATACCGATAGAAGACGCGATATCTGATGTGACACCCTGCCCTTCGGCTCCGATCCAAGGCCGGACAACACGCCCGCCACCTGTCAGACCGGCCAGGACCGTTCGCACCATATTGGTTGGAATAGCAAAGCCGATGCCGACCGAGCCGCCACCCTTGGAATAAATTGCCGAGTTAATGCCGACCAGCTTGCCATCGAGCGTGATCAACGCACCGCCAGAATTGCCAGGGTTAATTGCGGCATCCGTTTGAATGAAAAAATTAAGATCATTAATGCCGACTTGGGTACGTGCCAATGCCGAAACAATACCGCTGGTAACAGTCTGCCCCACACCAAAAGGATTGCCGATGGCTAGAACGAGGTCACCGACTTCGAGATCATCTGAATCACGAAACGGCAAAAAAGGCAGCTTTTCTGCACCGGCACTAATTTTTAGCACAGCCAAATCCGTGCGTTTATCACTGCCTACAAGCTTGGCATCAAACTCTCGCCGGTCTGACAATACGACAGTGATCTCCTCTGCGCCTTTGATGACATGGTGGTTGGTAATAATCGTGCCATTCGCATTGACGATTACCCCAGAGCCAAGCGAATTCTGCACTTTCTTACGCGGCCCTGCCCGCCCACTAAACTGCTCACCAAAAAAGCGCCGAAAAAATGGATCATCAAACAGCGGCGAAAATGACCGCTGGCGGACGGTCTTGCGAGTAAAGATATTGACCACCGCCGGCGCCGACTTTTTCACCAACGGCGCAAAGGACAACTTTATCTCGGCTTGAGATGTCGGCACCTGCTTTTGGGCTTGGGCTGGCGCTGATAGCAATAAGATAAGTAGAGCACTTATTAAGCCCCCCCACCTCAATCCTCCCCCTCGTAGGGGGGAGGAGGAATTTGTACGAACGCGCTCATTCAAAGTTACAAGAATACGCTCTTTGATAAGCATACCTCCTCCCCCCTTGAGGGGGAGGCCCCATATATTTTCTGGGGTGGGGGGACTTTTATAAGTCAAAATACTCATGTCTCTATTATAGCCTCTCAACGCAAAAGAGGCAGCCCGTTTTGAGCTGCCTCTTTCGAAATAGTATATCGAAAACTGAAATTAAGCAGAAACAGCTTCCTGGTCGTTAGCATCTTCCTCAGCTGCAACGCGCGCCAGATCAGCGGCTCCTTTTGCATCAACGTCGCGGTCGACCAATTCGATCACAGCCATTGGTGCAGCGTCACCATAACGGTAGCCGGCAGCCAAAACGCGGCTGTAGCCACCTTGGCGATCAGCATAACGCTCAGCCAATGTATCAAACAGCTTGGTGACAACAGCCTTGTCGCGCAAAAATGACATCGCCTGACGACGGGCATGAAGATCACCCCGCTTGCCGAGCGTAATCATTTTATCGACAAAGGTCCGAAGATCTTTGGCTTTTGGCTTGGTCGTCTTGATTTGCTCATGGAGCAAAAGAGACGCCGTCATATTAGCGAACATCGCTTTCCGATGGGATGATGTTCTATTGAGTTTACGTCCACTCATACGATGACGCATGGCTCTATTCCTTTAAGTTACGTGTTAAACCTAGAAAGGCTCTTCTAATCGCTTGGCCAGTTCTTCGATATTCTCTGGCGGCCAATTTGGAATTTCCATACCAAGATGGAGACCCATTTGCGACAAGACTTCCTTAATTTCATTTAGCGACTTCCGACCAAAGTTTGGCGTCCGCAGCATTTCAGCTTCGCTTTTCAAGACCAAATCACCGATATAGATGATGTTGTCATTCTTGAGGCAGTTGGCGGAACGAACGGATAGTTCGAGTTCGTCAACTTTACGCAGCAAGTTCTTGTTGAACGGCAATTCGTCACGCGCTTCTTCCTGCACAGCCAATTGAGGCTCTTCGAAGTTGATGAAGAGTTGCAATTGGTCTTGCAAAATACGCGATGCCAAAGCAACCGCATCTTCCGGCGTAACGGTGCCGTCAGTCGTCACTTCAAGCGACAATTTGTCAAAGTCGGTAACCTGACCAACCCGGGCATTATCAACTTTATAAGCCACTTTACGAATTGGTGAAAAAACCGAATCGATTGGAATAAGACCAATCGGTGATTCCTCAGGACGGTTTTGAACGGCAGGCACATAGCCCTTACCCATTTCAACCGTGAACTCCATCCGAATGCTGGCACCTTCATCAAGCGTACAGATCACCAGATCGGGATCCATAATATCAATGTCGTGACCGGTATCGATCTGACCTGCGGTAACCGCACCAGGACCTTTAGCTTCCAGGGTCATGCGACCGGTCATTTCGCTATGCATACGAATGCCGAGATTTTTGATGTTCAAAACAATATCGGTGACGTCTTCATGAACGCCAGCAATTGATGAGAACTCATGGAGCACACCCTCGATTTGGATGGCGGTAACGGCTGCGCCCTGCAAGGACGACAACAAAACCCGGCGAAGGGCGTTACCAAGCGTCAGGCCGAAGCCCCGCTCCAAAGGTTCTGCAACAACAGTTGCACGTCGTTCTGGAACAGATCCTTGAACGACTTCCAATTTGTTCGGTTTAATTAATTCCTGCCAATTTTTCTGAATCACGGTTGCGCCTCGATCAAGCAGTAGAAACAAAATTTAAACTGACTGGTCCCTCCTACCGATGGACCGGCCAACAAAACGAATAGACTAGACCCGCCGCCTTTTACGTGGACGACAGCCGTTATGCGGTATTGGCGTTACGTCACGAATTGCAGTGATCATAAAACCTACAGTCTGCAAAGCCCGCAGAGCAGACTCTCGCCCAGAACCTGGGCCCTTAACTTCGATTTCCAAAGTCTTCATACCATGTTCCTGCGCTTTTCTACCCGCATCTTCAGCAGCCATCTGCGCTGCATATGGGGTCGATTTACGAGAACCACGGAAACCTTGACTACCAGCAGAAGACCAGGAAATAGCATTTCCTTGGGCATCAGTAATGGTAATTACTGTATTATTAAATGTCGCATTCACATGCGCGACACCGGAGGTAATATTCTTACGCTCGCGGCGGCGTGGACGTGCAGTTGCTGCTTTTGCCATTTTTGAACCTTATTCCTCAAATCCAACCATCAGACATTTTGGGAAAACCCAAATATTCCTTAGCCGGCTTTTACACTTTTCTTTCCAGCAATCGACTTAGCCGGACCCTTACGGGTACGAGCATTGGTATGGGTGCGCTGACCACGTACCGGCAAACCACGCCGATGACGGAGACCACGATAGCAACCCAAATCCATTAGTCGCTTGATATTCATTGAAGTTTCCCGACGCAGATCGCCTTCGACCTGGTAGTCAGAATCAATTAATTCACGAATGCGCACGACTTCATTATCAGTTAATTGATGCACACGACGTTCTGTTGGAATTTCTGTCTTCGCACAAATTGCCTTTGCGTGAGTGCGACCGATTCCAAAAATATAAGTAAGCGCGATTTCAACCCGTTTTTGGGTCGGAATGTTAACGCCAGCGATACGAGCCAAAGTCGAATCTCCTTAGCTTAAAACAGTTACAATATTTATTGTTGGGGGTTCCCAAAGTGGCGCGATTATAGGCACAAAGCATCTAAAGTCAATGCGTTAGCCCCTATTTTTAGCTCGCTCCAAATATGTGTTAACCGCCTTCAATAATCTCCTTAATTTGGTCAAAGACCTCTTCCATACCCTTCATACCATCGACAGATTGCAAAACGCCTTTGTCGCGATAATAAGGCAATATCGGGGCCGTTTGTTCCCGATATGCGGCTAACCTCGAACGCACCGTTTCCGGATTATCGTCGGTTCGCCTAATAAACTCAGTTGAGCCGCATTTATCACAAATTCCTTCAACAGCAGTATTGCTGAAGGTATCGTGATATCCTGCACAACACTTAGCGCAGGAAAAGCGGCCCGAAATACGTTCAACGATGGCATCTTCATCGACCTCAAGCTGGATTACGAAATCCATCGCGAGATCTTTTTCAGATAACATCACATCCAATGCTTCTGCCTGGGCGGTAGTCCGGGGAAACCCGTCCAAAATGACGCCCTGTGCTTCATTATGCTGATCAATCTGACCGGAAATCATCGAAATGATGACTTCGTCCGGCACCAAATTGCCAGCATCCATAATCTTCTTTACCGTCTGTCCCAATTCGCTGCCAGAACTCGTTTCGGCGCGTAGCATGTCACCAGTCGATAATTGAATTAGTCCAAAACTTTCTACTAACCGTTCACATTGAGTACCCTTCCCAGCTCCTGGAGGACCCAACATAATCAAATTCATCTCACCGACGTCCCTTCAATCGTGACTTCTTGATCAGCCCTTCATATTGATGGGCGAGCATGTGCGACTGAACTTGCGCAACAGTATCCATGGTAACGGTAACAACAATCAGCAAGCTCGTGCCACCAAAGAAGAACGGCACTGAATACTGAGAAATCAAAAGCTCCGGTAAAAGCGCAACGGCAACCAAATAGGCCGAACCAACAACCGTCAATCGGGTGGTTACATATTCGAGATAATTTGCCGTGTTCGTACCAGGGCGAATACCCGGAATAAAGCCACCATGCTTTTTCAAATTGTCCGCTGTTTCTTCTGGGTTGAAAACAACTGCTGTGTAGAAGAACGCAAAGAAAGCAATCAAAGTACTATAGATAATCAAATAAGTCGGCTGACCACGGCCCATTAAAGCTGTCACTGTTGTCAGCCATTCGGGACCAGACCCCGCCATAAAGCTAATGACCGTAGTCGGCATCAACAAGAGCGAACTCGCGAAAATCAGTGGAATAACGCCGGAAGTATTGATCTTGAGCGGCAGATGAGAATTTTCACCGCCATACATTTTGTTACCTTGCTGGCGTTTCGGATATTGTACAACCAGACGGCGTTGAGCACGCTCAACAAAGACGATGCCGTAGATAACCAAAACAGCCATGATCAGAATAGCGATAATGATACCGGAAGACAGCGCGCCGGTGCGGCCTAATTCCAAAGTACCGGCTAAAGCACTTGGTAGTTCTGCAACAATGCCAGCGAAAATAATTAGCGAAATACCGTTGCCGACGCCGCGAGCGGTGATTTGCTCACCGAGCCACATCAGGAACATGGTGCCGCCAACCAAAGTAATCACGGCCGTGAAGCGGAAGAACGCGCCAGGATCCATCACGGCAGAGCCGAGTGATCCCCGCATACCTTCAATACCAACCGAAATACCATAAGCCTGAGCAGCCGCGATCAAGACCGTCAGATAACGGGTATATTGGTTGATTTTCTTCTGACCCTGGGCCCCTTCTTTTTTCAGCGCCGCCATCGAAGGCGAAATTGAAGTCATCAACTGCATGATAATGGCAGCCGAAATATATGGCATGATGTTCAGCGCGAAGATGGTCATACGACCAAGTGCACCGCCAGCAAACATATTGAACATTCCCAAAATACCGCCGGCCTGTTGGCGGAAAATATCTTGTAGAATAGTTGGGTCGATTCCAGGTAGAGGAATATAGGTGCCAAGCCGGTAAACGATCAACGCACCCAACGTAAACCACAGACGCTTTTTCAGCTCTGTGGCTTTATTGAAAGCGCCAAAGTTTAGATTGGCAGCAAGTTGTTCGGCAGCAGACGCCATAATATTCCTCAGACTTTCCTAAACAGTCGCTATTCTTCGGCTTCAGCTTCAGGAGCGGCTTCTTCAGCAGCTGCTGGGGCTTCACCATCGTCGTCATCAACGGAAGCTTTTTTCTTTGGACCAGCCGCCACTCTTTTAGCTGCAGTCTTGGCAGATTTTTCTTGCGCCAGAAGCTCGACCTTAGTTGGATCCGGCAAAGTAACTTTGCCGCCCGCTTTTTCAATCGCCGCAATGGCAGATTTGGTCGCGCCTGATACTTCACAGGTCAAAGCCGCTTTGATGTCGCCTTTAGCAAGAATACGAACACCATCTTTGTTGCCCCGGATCAACCCGGCAGCCGCAAGGGTTTCAACATTGACGGTTGATTTGGCATCGAATTTTTTCTCATCAATTGCTTTTTGTAAACGACCGAGATTAACGATCTCAAATTTCTTGGCAAAGATGTTGTTGAAACCACGTTTTGGAGTCCGCCGATAAATCGGCATTTGGCCACCCTCGAAACCGAGAACGGACACACCAGAGCGAGATTTCTGACCTTTTACGCCCCGACCGGCAGTTTTGCCTTTACCAGAGCCTTCACCACGGCCAACACGCATGCGTGATTTCCGGGCACCTTCGTTATCACGAATTTCGTTCAGTCTCATCAATCTAATTCCTTATGCGTCGTCTTCAACGCGGACCAAATGCTGGATCTTGTTGATCATGCCACGTACAGATGGCGTATCTTCCAAGGTCCGAGTTCGGTGCATTTTGTTGAGCCCCAAACCTACCAAGGTCTGACGCTGATCATTCCGGCGTCCGATTGGACTACCAATTTGAGTTACCGTTACGGTTTTCTTATCAGCCATAATCTTTAAGCCTGTTCACTTGCAGCTTCTTGAGCAGAAGATTCTTGAGCCGCTGCTTGGGCGCCATCACGACGACCGACAATATCACTGACTTTCTTACCGCGCTTCGCAGCAATCGCACGTGGCGATGCTAAGTTTTCCAGCGCATCGAAAGTCGCTTTGATCATGTTGTAAGGGTTTGGTGAACCATTGGATTTCGCGACAACATCTTGAACGCCCAAGGTTTCAAACACCGCACGCATTGGACCACCGGCAATGATACCCGTACCTGCCGGAGCAGCCCGAACAATCACTTTACCTGCGCCAAAACGACCCTCGACATCATGATGCAATGTCCGACCTTCACGAAGAGGTACGCGGACCAATTTGCGTTTTGCAGCTTCGGTTGCTTTGCGGATTGCCTCTGGTACTTCACGGGCTTTACCGCTACCAAAACCAACTCGGCCGCGGCCATCGCCAACCACAACAAGTGCAGCAAAGCCAAACCGGCGACCACCCTTAACAACTTTTGCGACACGGTTAATGCCAACCAGCTTATCAATTAGCTCATCGCCATCACGATCATCACGTCCACCGCCACGACCACCTCGACCGCGTCCACCGCCGTCACGATTACCGCCTCTTTGACCACCACGGCCTTGATTTGGGCCTTTAGGTCCTTGAGAATTAGGTTCTTGCGCCATCTATCATACTCCTAGAATGACAGTCCGCCCTCACGGGCAGCCTCGGCCAGAGCTTTCACTCGACCATGATACAAATATCCACCACGGTCGAAGACAACAGTGTCGACACCCGCTTTTTTGGCACGCTCAGCAACCGCTTTACCAACGGCTGATGCAGCTTCAACGCTGGCACCGGTTTTCAATTTACCGCGCACGTCTTTATCGATTGACGAAGCGGCAGCAACGGTTGCGCCTTTCGCATCATCGATGACTTGAGCGTAAATATGTTTTCCAGAACGGAACACGGCCAAACGTGGTCGACCGGCATTGTTCCTTTTAACTTTGCCGCTGGTGCGCTTGCGCCGACGGTCATAGAGCTCTTTAGAAGTTTTCATGACTTACTTCTTCTTCCCTTCTTTACGCAGGATTTGCTCATCTTTGTACTTCACGCCTTTGCCTTTATAAGGCTCGGGCGGACGATAAGAGCGAATTTTGGCCGCTGTCGCGCCAACTGCTTGCTTATCAGCACCGAAGATTGAGATATCGTTCTGCGTTTCGCATGTAATTTTGATGCCTTCTGGGATCGGATGGCGAATTTCATGGCTGTGACCAAGTTGCAAAACAAGATCTTTGCCTTGAACTTGGGCCCGGTAACCAACTCCGTTCACCTGCAAATCTTTCGTGAAACCTTCGCTAACGCCAATGACAACGTTACTGGCCAAAGACCGGAACGTGCCCCACATTTTGCGAGCTTTCAGTGAATCATTTGCTGGCTTAACCCAAATATTGCCGTCCTCAACAGACGGTACAACATCATCAACAAAAGTAAGGTTCAATTCACCTTGCTTGCCTTTAGCCGTCAAAACCTGACCAGCCAGATCGATGGTAACACCTTCTGGAATGGTAACTGGTAATAATCCTACGCGTGACATGTCTGTGCTCCCCTACCCTAGAATACGTGGCACAAAACTTCGCCACCAACATTGGCAGCGCGCGCTTCGGCGTCCGACATCACACCTTGAGGAGTCGACAAAATAGCGATCCCCAAGCCGTTATAGATGCGCGGCAAGTCTTTGATTTTGGAATAAACCCGGCAACCAGGACTGGAGATACGGTTGATCTCTTTGATCACCGGCTCACCGTCATAGTATTTCAGCTCGATGACAATTTCATCAATGCCTTTCCGAATGTTATCTTGTGAATAGTCACGGATATAACCTTCCCGCTTCAACACATCGAGCACATTGGCACGAAGTTTAGAAGCCGGCGTGCTAACAGAACTTTTCTTAGCACTTTGACCATTCCGGATACGTGTTAAAAGGTCCGCTACGGGATCACTCATAGACATTTATGTGTTCCTCCCTTACCAGCTAGACTTGACCATGCCCGGGATTTTCCCGTGCGAGGCCAGTTCACGTAATGCAATACGAGACATGCGGAATTTGCGATAGTTACTACGGCCACGGCCGGAGATTTCGCAACGCAGTCTAACGCGCACCTTCGAAGAATTACGAGGTAGTTGCGCTAATTTCAATTGAGCTTCAAAACGCTCTTCAGCAGATAAGGACTCGTCCCTGGTCACTGCTTTCAAAGCTGCCCGCTTAGCTGCAAATTTTTCAGCCAAACGAATTCGTTTTTTATTCCGCTCGACGACACTTTTCTTTGCCATGATTTATAAGGCTCCGTTCGTCTATTAATTAGTAAAAGGCATGTTGAAACCTTTGAGGAGCTCGAGGCCTTCCTCATTGGTTTTGGCCGTCGTACAAATGATGACGTCCATGCCGCGAATATTATCAACTTTGTCATAATTGATCTCGGGAAACACAATCTGTTCCTTAATACCGAGAGCAAAATTACCGCGTCCGTCGAAACTCTTTGGTGAAATACCGCGGAAGTCACGAACACGAGGCAATGCAATATTGACGAGGCGATCAAGGAATTCATACATCCGATTTCCGCGCAGCGTCACTTTGCAGCCGACAATCATATCATCACGCAATTTAAAGGCCGCAATTGACTTGCGAGCACGCGTAATGATGGGCTTTTGACCGGAAATCAACGCCATTTCTTCAAGCGGAGATTCGATCTTTTTCTTATCCTGAGAGGCTTCACCAACACCCATGTTGATAATAATTTTCTCAAGTTTTGGCACCTGCATCACATTTTTATAACCAAAATGCGACATCAAGGCTGGCTTTACTTCAGAATTGAAGCTTTCGTTTAAACGAGTCATCTCAATTCACCCTATATATCGATCACTTCGCCGGATCGTTTGGCATAACGAACTTTACGTCCGTCTTCCAAAGTCTTGTATCCGACGCGAGTGGCGTTGCTGTCTTTTGGATCGATGTGAGAGAGGTTTGAAACATGAATAGCAGCCTCTTTCTCGACGATTCCACCGGCACCGGCTTGTGAAGGTGCGGTATGGCGTTTCACCATATTGACACCTTGGACAATAGCGCGCTGATCTTCTTTGATCATTTTCAGGATTTCACCTGTCTTGCCTTTGTCCTTACCGGAAAGAACGATCACCCGATCACCCTTTTTTACTTTAAATTTATCAGCCATTTAGAGAACCTCCGGAGCCAGGGAAATAATCTTCATAAATTTCCGTGACCGTAATTCACGCGTCACTGGTCCAAAGATACGTGTGCCGACTGGCTCACCTGCTTGGCTGATTAGAACGGCAGCATTGCTGTCAAACCGAATGGCACTTCCGTCATCACGACGAATTTCCTTCTTGGTCCGTACAATAACTGCCCGGTGCAATTCGCCCTTCTTAACGCGGCCTCGTGGAATAGCTTCTTTAACGGTGACGACAATAACGTCGCCAACAGAAGCAGTTCTACGCTTAGACCCGCCAAGAACTTTGATGCACTGCACCCGTCTCGCGCCAGAGTTATCGGCGACATCCAGGTTGGTTTGCATCTGGATCATATTATTCTTCCTTTACTTATTCACCGCGAACAGCTTATTCCGCTGCGGTGATGACTTCCCATGATTTCCGCTTCGAAATCGGACGGCACTCTTGGATCTGAACAACATCACCTTCTTTAACGGTGTTGTTCTCATCATGAGCAACATACTTCTTCGAACGCCGAATGAACTTTTTGTAGAGCGGATGTTGGGTGCGACGTTCGACATTGACGACGACCGTCTTGTCCATTTTGTCGCTTACCACAACACCTTGCAAAATTCGCTTAGGCATTTACTAACTCCTTAAGAAGCGCTTACGCGCTTTTTCTCATTCAAAATTGTTTTAACCTGCGCAAGCTCGCGGCGAACCTGGCGAACTCGAGCGGTATTTTCCAATTGGCCACTTGCCGCCTGGAAACGAAGATTGAATGCTTCCTTGCTCAAATCGTTAAGCTGATCGCTCAGCTCATCGACGGTTTTTGCGCGTACGTCTTCAGCTTTCATCGTCTTAGTTTCCTGTACCCAAGCGTTGGATAAATTTCGTATTGATCGGCAATTTGGCAGCAGCTAATTCAAAGGCCCGGCGCGCGACATCTTCTGGCACGCCATCAACTTCAAACATCACCCGACCAGGCTTAATCCGAGCAACCCAAAATTCCGGGTTACCCTTACCTTTACCTTGACGAACTTCGGCTGGCTTTTGTGAGACTGGAACATCAGGGAAAACCCGGATCCAGACACGACCGGCACGTTTCATATGACGGGTCATGGCACGACGAGCGGCCTCAATTTGACGCGCCGTTAGACGAGCCGGCTGCATTGCTTTCATGCCATAGGATCCAAAATTAAGATCCGTACCGCCTTTTGCATTTCCGTGAATCCGCCCTTTATGAGCTTTCCGGAATTTTGTGCGTTTTGGTTGCAACATTGCTTTAGACTTTCTTAGTCAAAAAATTCAAATTAACGAGATGGCTGCTGATCTTGTGTTTTCTTGTCTTGAGCCATTGGATCATGAGCAAGAATTTCGCCCTTATAGACCCAGACTTTAACACCACAGATGCCATAAGTTGTTTTTGCGCGGGCAACACCATAATCGATGTCAGCGCGTAAAGTATGAAGTGGAACCTGACCTTCACGGTACCATTCGGTCCGTGCAATCTCAGCACCACCAAGACGACCACCGCAATTGATCCGAATACCTTCAGCGCCAAGACGAATGGCTGACTGAACAGCACGCTTCATAGCCCGGCGGAAAGCAATTCGACGCTCAAGCTGCTGAGCGATATTTTCAGCAATCAAAGTCGCATCAATTTCAGGTTTACGGATTTCCACGATGTTCAAGCTGACATCACCGCCGGTACGCTTTGAAAGCTCCAAACGAAGCGTTTCAATGTCAGCACCTTTTTTACCGATAACAACACCTGGACGCGCGGTATGGATCGTGATCCGAGCACGTTTAGCAGGACGTTCGATAATGATTTTGCTGAGACCAGCTTGTTTCAGCTTATCTTGCAAAAATTCGCGGATCGCCAAATCTGCATGCAATTGATCGGCGTAGTTTTCGCCTTCAGCATACCAGCGGGAATCCCAAGTACGGTTGATCCCTAGGCGAAAGCCAATCGGGTTTACTTTTTGACCCATTATGCAGTCTCCTCGCGCTCACGCACAACTATGGTCAAGTTGCTGAACGGTTTAAAAATTCTGCCGGTACGGCCACGAGCCCGTGGACGCCAGCGTTTCATTACAAATGCCCGACCGCAGCTGGCTTCGGCAACATACAGACGATCAATATCGAGCTGTTGGTTGTTCTCAGCATTGGCGATGGCGGTTTGAAGAACTTTTTTCACTTCACCAGCAATCCGGCGAGTTGAAAAAGTTAAGTCATTGAGAGCCACTTCGCAGGATTTTCCACGAATGCTTTGGGCCACTAAATTCATTTTCTGCGGCGAAGTTCGGATCATTTTGCCATAAGCCGTGGCTTCATTATCCGCAAACCTTCTGGGCGCTGCTTTCTTGCCCATGGCTATTCCCTCTTCCCTTTTTTATCAGCCATATGGCCGAGATATGTACGCGTTGGGGAAAACTCACCCATTTTGTGACCAACCATATTTTCAGTCACCAAAACGGGGATATGTTTTTTCCCGTTATAAACACCGAAGGTTAATCCTACGAATTGCGGTAGAATTGTTGACCGACGAGACCAAGTTTTGATCACCTCGTTACGACCAGATGCGCGTGAAACCTCTGCTTTCTTAAGCAGATAAGAATCGACGAACGGTCCTTTCCAAACTGAACGAGCCACGGTATCTCCTTAACGTTTCCGACGGCGGATAATAAGCCGATCGGTTTTCTTGTTGCTACGAGTGCGTTTACCTTTGGTAGGCTTACCCCAAGGTGTCACCGGATGACGACCACCTGAAGTCCGACCCTCACCACCACCATGTGGGTGATCAACTGGGTTCATCGCGACACCGCGAACAGCTGGGCGTTTACCCAACCAGCGCTTACGACCAGCCTTACCAAGTTTGATATTTCCTTTGTCTGGATTGGAGACAGCACCAATTGTCGCCATGCATTCAGCGCGAACGATCCGAATCTCACCGGAGTTCATGCGAAGCTGGGCATAACCTTGGTCTTTACCAATCAATTGAACATATGTGCCGGCTGAGCGAGCAACTTGTGCGCCGCCGCCAACTTTAAGTTCGACATTGTGAATGATCGTGCCAACCGGAATATTTGCCATTGGCAAAGCATTACCAGGTTTGATGTCGACCTTCTCACCAGAGATAACCTTATCACCAGGAGCCAAACGCTGCGGCGCAATGATGTAGGCTTTTTCACCATCTTCATAAGTGATTAAAGCAATAAACGCGCTCCGGTTAGGATCGTGCTCGATCCGCTCGACTGTTGCAGGCATATCAAACTTTGTCCGTTTGAAATCGATCATGCGATAGCGACGTTTATGTCCACCACCACGCCGACGCGCTGTGATACGGCCTTTATTGTTCCGACCGCCATTTTTGGACAAACCTTCGGTAAGGCTTTTTTCTGGCTTCCCTTTCCATAGATCGGAACGGTCAATCAGAACCAAATTACGGCGTGACGGAGAAGTCGGCTTATAATTTCTAAGCGCCATCTCTATACTCCCGTCGTGATGTCGATGGAATCACCTTCGACCAACGTCACGATTGCTTTTTTAAAGTCAGAGCGCTTACCGAGATGACCCCGGAAACGTTTTACTTTACCTTTTTGAACGATCGTATTGACCGCTTTAACTTTGACGCTGAACAGCCCTTCGACAGCTGCTTTGATCTCTGGCTTGGTTGATTCAAGCGGCACTTTGAAAGTCACTTGATTGTGCTCAGAGATGATCGTCGTTTTTTCTGTGATAATTGGCGAGCGGATAATTTCATACATCCGTTCCTGGCTCAATTTCACGTTTTTACCGAGGTGACTGTGCTTGCTCATTTGAGGCGCTCCACCAATTTTTCAACGGCGTCTTTGGTCAAAACCAAAGTATCGCGACGCAGAATGTCATAAACGTTTGCACCTTGGCTCGGCAGAACATCGATACCTTTGATGTTACGGGCCGCAAGACCAAAATTTGCATCCACTTCAGCACCGTCAATAACCAGCACTGACTCCCAACCCAACTTCTTAACTTGTTTGGCAAGGTCAGTCGTTTTGGAGGTTTTTGATTTTGCTTCATCCAGGACGATCAATTTGCCGTCAGCTTGCTTAGCGGACAACGCCGTCTTAAGAGCCAAGCGACGCACTTTTTTCGTTAAACCATGAGCATGCGAGCGTGGGAGCGGACCAAAAGCAACACCACCACTGCGATGATGCGGGGCTTTTTTGTCACCTTGACGCGCGCGACCGGTACCTTTTTGGTTAAACGGCTTAGCCGTCGAGCCAGTGACCTCAGCACGCTGCTTGGTTTTATGAGTGCCTGCTTGCCGTTTGGCGAGCTGCCAGTTCACTGCACGCGACAAAATGTCGGGCCGAGCTGGCGCACCGAAGATGGCTTCATCGAGATCGATGTCCCCAACCTTCTTGTTAGATATGTCTATAACCGGACACTTCATTATTCTTCGTCCTTACTTTCTGCTTCAGCTTCAGGAGCGGCCTCTTCTGCCGGAGCCTCTTCAGCTGGTGCTTCTACAGGAGCCTCGTCAACTACTGCTACTTCTTCTTTAGGAGCCGCCTCTTCTTGAGGAGCTTCTTCGGCTTCAGGAGCTGCGCCGCCGCGAATACCGGCTGGCATTGGTACGTTATCCGGCAAATCTTTTTTCAAAGCATCTTTGACCAGAATGTAGCCACCCTTTGATCCGGGAATAGCACCCTTGATCATAATAATGCCACGATCCGCATCGGTAGAGACAACTTCAAGACTTTGCGTCGTCACTTGAGTATCACCCATGTGACCCGCCATCTTTTTGCCTTTGAAAACTTTACCAGGATCTTGGCACTGGCCGGTTGAGCCGTGACTACGGTGAGAGATCGAAACACCGTGCGTTGCGCGTAGGCCTTTAAAGCCGTGGCGCTTCATCGCACCGGCAAAACCCTTACCCTGTGTCGTGCCAACAACATCGACATATTGGCCAGTAACAAAGTGGTCAGCGGTGAGTTCAGCACCAACATCAACCATCGCGTCATCAGAGACGCGGAATTCAACAACTTCACGCTTCGGCTCGACTTTTGACTTTGCAAAGTGACCGCGCATCGGCTTCGATACGTTTTTCACTTTGGCTTCGCCAACACCAAGCTGAACAGCGGTGTAGCCATCCGTTTCTTCGGTCCGGTGAGAGACGACTTGGCAGTTGTCGACTTTCAAGACCGTGACAGGAATGTGCTGGCCATTTTCTGCGAAAAAGGCACTCATTCCGAGCTTTTGAGCTATAATACCGGTTCTCATGGTTTCATCCACCTAGAGTTTGATCTCAACATCGACGCCGGACGCAAGGTCCAGTTTCATCAATGCATCAACCGTTTCTGGCGTGGGATCGAGAATATCAAGCACCCGCTTGTGAGTGCGAATTTCGAACTGTTCACGCGATTTCTTATCAATGTGCGGCGAGCGCAACACGGTGTATTTTTCAATCTTGGTCGGCAGTGGGATCGGTCCCCGAACTTGTGCCCCTGTCCGCTTAGCGGTATTCACGATTTCCGCCGTCGAGGTATCAAGCACGCGATGATCGAACGCTTTTAGTCGTATGCGTATGTTCTGACTGTCTACCATTTCCTAAATCCAAATCTTCTATAGTGTAATGCGAACGGCGCTCCTTCATGGAGCGCCGCTTAGCAATGTCTTATTCAATAATGTCTGCAACCACACCGGCGCCGACAGTACGTCCGCCTTCACGAATAGCAAAGCGCAAGCCTTGATCCATCGCAATCGGTGTAATCAAATCAACGGTCATCGTGATATTGTCGCCCGGCATCACCATCTCGGTGCCTGCTGGCAATTCAACCATGCCCGTCACGTCTGTTGTCCGGAAGTAAAACTGTGGACGATAATTGGCAAAGAACGGTGTATGACGACCGCCCTCTTCCTTCGTCAGGATATAAGCTTCACAAGTAAACTTCTTATGCGGTGTGATCGAACCAGGCGCTGCCACAACTTGGCCACGCTCAACTTCCTCGCGCTTGGTGCCACGCAGCAATACGCCAACGTTATCACCCGCTTCACCACGATCAAGAAGTTTGCGGAACATCTCAACACCGGTACAAGTCGTTGTTTGCGTATCTTTGATGCCAATGATTTCAACTTCATCACCGACATTGATGACGCCGCTTTCAACCCGGCCTGTGACAACCGTACCCCGGCCAGAAATTGAGAACACATCCTCAATCGGCATCAAGAAGGGCTGATCAATAGGACGGTCCGGCTGTGGAATGTAAGTATCAACAGCTTCCATCAGCTTGAGGATAGATTCTTTACCGATGTTGTCATCCCGGTCTTCCAAGGCTGCCAAAGCAGAACCCGTTACAATCGGAATATCGTCGCCTGGGAAATCGTACGATGAGAGAAGTTCGCGCACTTCCATCTCAACCAGTTCCAAAAGCTCTTCATCATCAACCTGATCGACTTTGTTCAAGTAAACAACCAAGGCAGGAACACCAACTTGGCGGGCCAACAAGATGTGCTCGCGGGTCTGAGGCATCGGGCCGTCAGCTGCGTTCACAACCAAAATGCCACCATCCATCTGCGCCGCACCCGTGATCATGTTCTTCACATAGTCAGCGTGGCCCGGGCAATCGACGTGCGCATAGTGACGGGCTTCCGTCTCATACTCAACGTGCGCCGTTGAAATCGTGATACCGCGTTCCCGCTCTTCGGGCGCCTTATCAATATCAGCATAACCAGTGAACTCAGCGCCACCGCTTTCTGCCAGAACTTTTGTGATCGCTGCGGTCAGCGTCGTTTTACCATGGTCAACGTGACCAATTGTGCCAACGTTACAATGCGGTTTGGTCCGCTCAAATTTTTCCTTCGACATATC
>JABIHH010000033.1 GCA_018649725.1 Rhodospirillaceae bacterium
ACTCATCTTGCTGGGTGTTTATTTCGGCTCGAAAGGCAAGTGAGGCGGCTACAACGTCTTTAGAACTTCTTCGATACTTTCGACATTCTCGCGCTCAATGAGATTGATGCCGGCGATGCCTGGGATGGTGAGCAACTCTTCGACTTGCTCTTGGCAGATTTTGATGCCTTCTTCACGCGCATCTTTTGCCCCCTTGAGGCGGTCAACAATATCGTCTGGAATTTCTGCGCCCCAAATATTTTCCTTTACCCAAAGGGCTGACTGAACTGAAATTTGCGGACTGTTGCTAACGATGACGAACAGGCTTTCCGACAATCCCTGATCAACCAAAACATCCAAATAACGGCGGACCAAATTCAAATCGTAGCAGGCTTGGGTTTGAATAAACTGCAATCCTGCGGCAACACGCTTGTGAATGCGGCTGGCCCAAACATCATCTCCGGCGAGTGAGGGCACATCGATGGTGCCGGTAAAAAATTGCGGTGGGTCTATTATTGATTTTGCATTAGCCTGTACACTGCCGGCGGCCATCTTCATGGTTCGGGCTGGTACAATTCCGTTGGTCGTCATCTCATGAGCCGTTCTGACCAATTCATGGCTTTTCAGATCGAACACCCCTTTAGCGTTGGGATGATCGCCAGCCTCTGGGTTGTCGCCTCTGACGGCGATGATGTTATGGATGCCCAAAGCCGCGGCGCCCAAAAGGTCGTTCATTAGACCGATACGATTTTGATCGCGGCAATTGAGCTGTAAGATAACGTCATAGTCATTGTTGATCAGAATGGCGGCTGCCGCGATATTGGACATTGAGACATTGGCACCGATTGCATCGGTAATATTCACCGCATCAATATAAGGCTTTAGTCTTTCAACCTGAGCCAATAGAGGCTCCTTGGAGCCTGCGACAGGGGGCGATATCTCCACCGTATAGGTCATCTCGCCATTGAGGAGTTTGCGGACAAGGGGGCTTTGAACGGGAGGTGAGTAAGGGGTCATCTCAATTATCTCCGGCGCCGGGAGACGACATAGGATTCGTCATTGAACCACAAACCATTAAATTCGTTGAGCACATCGCGCGTCGCATCCAAATAGGAGTGGTCAGACATAACATCCTCTAATCGTCCATCTTCAATTTGAGCAACATAGGTCGCTGCATTCCAGGCGGCAAGCAAAGTCGATGTGCCGATGCTTTCATTGCCGATTTCACTTGGTAGGGTATGCATGTCGTAGCGGAACAAAGCCCGTTTATCGGCATAAGCATTGTAGTTTAAATCGCGATGAGTTTTACCGAGCTCTTGTTTAAGCGTTTTTAATAACTCGTGGCGATTGGTGATAAAAGGATTTTCATCGGGCCAAACGCGCTTGATGATTTCCAAGCCCGGGTCATTGCCAAAAGAATGAATGCCGAGCAGGCGCCCACCCGGTGCCAGCGCGCGTGCCAGAGGGGCAATCACCTTTTGAACCTTAAAATCCACCGGCATGCGCGCGCGGTAGGGTTGCGATGCCATAACCAAATCATAATCGGCGCGGTTTTGGCCGGGTTTGGGAATTACCTGATCTAATAGGAATTTATGATCCTCCCGATAAAGCACCATCACGGAAGGCCTCACATAAAGCGGGTTACCGGTCTTCTCACTGGCCCGCACCTGCCAACCGTCGGCCAATGCAGGTTGCAGGTCTTTTATTTGTTCGTGAAACTCGTGCGCTGAGTCTCCGGCTAAGGGCACATCGACCCAGTTCAACGTCGCGGCAGCCTGCATCGATCTCGGTGTCAGCCAAGGGGCCTCGGTGTAATATAGATTGGTGACGACCAAGACGGTCGCCGGATGTTCATGAAAGCGGTCCGACATTTTCTCCAGGCTGAGGCGAACGTCTTCCAAGCTGATTTCTTTGCCGACAATATAAAAGGGCAGCGTTCGATAACGTCGATGCATCTCTCGCATCACGCCCGTCAGAACCGTGCCATCACCCATGCCGGCATCGAACAATCTAAGCGCCGGTGGTTGCGGGTGAATATGAGCAAGCTCCATCCCGGCGCGTTCTGCGACGACCCATTTCTCACTGCATGTATTGACGAACATAAGGTATTTCTGACGGTTGTCATAAAACCGAAACGCCGTCTTTTTTAATTCTTCCCGCTTTCTCTGTTTGGGGGAGATTTTTTTTACTTTTGGTGATGTGTCTTTTGGGCGCGGAGCTGCGGTCTCTTCCAGCGCATGATTTTGGCCAATATGGGCGCGCACTTTGGCGACTGTTGAAGTTGTCACCCCCTTACCGTCGCGCAATCGGCTGACGAACTTTCCGTCGTTTACGACGTGACGCCCAAAGGTGCTTTCAGCGACACCTGTCTCGCGGCAATACTGCTCGATTTCGGCTATTAATTTTGCGTGCTCTGTCATCACCTGCCTAAAGTTTCCTTTTCTTTTGAATAGATTTTAAGCCCAGGTGAGATTTTCAGTCAACAATTTTCCCAATATAAAAAAATTATCAAAAGTGGGAATAATCCCACTAGTGGTTTGAGGGTTAACGAAAACTGTTGAATTCATTAAAGATTGTGAGTGGGCTAAATCCCACATACCTAATTAGAGCAAAAATTGGGTAATATATAAGTCTTTGCCAACCAATTTACCTTTTGCTTTAAAAAATTACTCATAGTGGAATTGGTCGAGATAATATCAGGATTCTGGTGAGTCTTGGCGCTGAATCCAGTTAACATATCCAACAAAAGAAGGTAGCGTGCACATTCACATATAAGGGAGCCTTACACATGTCAGGATTTGCTGCTTTTCCAGGACGCGATGTGCGTGCCAAAGTTGACCACCCGGTAATTGATTGCGATGCGCATGTGGTTGAAAGCCCGTTCGCCGTGCTTGATTTTCTCAAACAAATTTTGGGCAATGACGCCGCTGATAAACTGGCCAAGACTCGTTGGGCGCTACGCCAATACAATCAACCAAGCAAATTCCTCTGGTGGGGCGTGCCATCGGGCCCCCATACAGCTGACCGGGCGTTGGCGATGCTACCGAATTATTTCTATAGCCAAATGGATGAGATGGGCATGGACTTTGCTCATTTCTACACGACAACGGGTATTCCGGGTCTCTATATCCAAGACGATGAAATGCGGCCGGCTTATTGCCGGGCTTTGAACATGCTCTATGCCGATATGTTCAAAGATGTGGGTGATCGCATGCGTCCCGTGGCCGTTATTCCGACTTTTACGCCGGAAGAAGCCATTACCGAATTGGAGTTCGCGGTCAACGAGCTTGGCCATAAAGCGATTATGGTTGGTACCGAAGTGATGCGCCCGGTCGAAGGTGCAGGCCCTGAAGCGCCGTTCAAAACTGGCTCGATCGCCATTGACCCGCACCGGGATTATGATCCGTTCTGGCAGAAATGTGTGGATTTGAAAGTGGCGCCGGTTGGTCATACCGCGGCGATTGGCAATGCTTATCGCAATTCGCCCTCCAATTATGTCTTTAACCATCTCGGCAGCTTTGGTGTTGGCGGTGAGTATTTTGCCCGGGCTTTGTTCCTGGGCGGTGTGACCAAGCGTTTTCCGGAGCTTAGTTTCGGCTTCCTCGAAGGCGGTGCCGCCTGGGCGCTCAATCTGCTCAATGATATCGTCGAGCATTTTGAAAAACGCAATGTCGAGAATCTGGAGCTTAATCTCGATCCCAACAAGGTGGATGCAGATTTGCTGGGCGAATTGTTTGATCAATACGGTAATGAGTATTTGACCGGAGATCGCATTCGTGAGGCACCAAATGGCGCGCTATCCAAATTGGACCGCCCTGATCTGTTTAACGAGTTTGAAGCCTGCGGTATGACTGAAATTCGCGACCTCGGAGAGCTTTTTGTCGAGCCGTTTTATTTCGGCTGCGAAGCGGATGACCGGATGACCGCCGTTGCCTTTAACCGCCGCCTGAACCCACTTGGCAAGCCGTTGAAGGCGGTGTTTGGCTCCGACATTGGTCATTGGGATGTGATGGATGCGAAGTCGATCCTGTCGGAAGCCTGGAGCCTGGTCGATGCGAAATTGATCACCCGAGACGATTTCCGTGATTTAACCTTCACCAATCCGGCGATGCTTCATTTATCGGTTAATCCCGATTATTTCGCAGGCACAGTGATCGAAGATGACGCCAAAAAACTATTGGCGGCGCAGGCATGAGCAAATCCCATCCGATCTGCCCGGTAGCCGAGCTTGAGCCGGGCAGCGTGAAGCATGTAAAAATCGGTGATCAGGATATCGGGGTGTATAATCTCGGCGGCGAGTTTTATGCCATTGATGATATCTGCACCCACATGCGCGCCAGATTATCCGATGGCTATATCAACGATGACATCATCGAATGCCCGGTCCATTTTGGCAAATTTAATATCAAGACCGGTGAGGCCGCCGGTGCGCCTTGCACGATTGGTGTGAATACGCATGAAGTCAGTGTCGAAGAAGGGGTTGTTTCTGTTCACCTTTGAAAGATCTGAAAATTGGAAGGCAAACCTCACCCAATAATAAACTCTCCAAAAGAATAGGGGTGGAGCCTGTTTTAAATGGAAGAGGGGAAGACCGTATAACAAACGTTCTTTTACATCCCTTACTGTCCCAAAATACCCATCAGTGCCTGATAATCTGCCATTTACCATCCATTTCTGTTCATTGACGTTCTCCCGCAGCCGTGAGATAGTGTGGGACTAAATGTGGGACCATAGCATTATGGAGGCGTTGTGAGCAAGTTAACGGCATTGGGTGTAAAGAAGGCCTCTACCGGGCGTCATGGCGATGGCGGAGGACTTTATCTTGTTGTTTCTGACACCGGGTCTCGAAAATGGGTTCTCCGCATTCAAATCAACGGAAAACGCCGTGATTTTGGTCTAGGGTCGGCCTCTAGCGTCAGCCTGACCGAAGCTCGTGACACAGCTGAAGATATGCGCCGTTCAGTTCGTCGAGGCGAGGATCCCAGAGTTAATCGCCGCCGAGCCAGCCATTCCATACCTACTTTTAAAGAAGCGGCGGAGATGGTCCACAAAGAGCATTCACCTTCTTGGAAGAATGCCAAACACGCCAAGCAGTGGTTATCATCGCTGGAGGCCTACGCCTTCCCGCACCTTGGTAATCTACCCATCAATCAAATCGACGGTCCTATGGTCCGCGACGTACTAGCCGAGATATGGCTGACTATTCCAGAGACTGCAAGACGAGTTCGCCAACGTATCGGTACGGTGTTGGATTTTGCTCACGCCAAAGGTTGGCGAGAAGCTGAGGCTCCCTTGCGGTCCATTGCTCGTGGCTTGCCTAAGCAGCCGAAAATCCGGCAGCACTTCGCAGCTATGCCGTGGCAGGATGTTCCTAATTTTATTACCAACTTGGGTAATATTTTACAGGCAAGTGAGACTGTGAAACTTGCCATCGAATTTTTGATTTTAACGGCGGCTCGTTCTGGTGAAGTTCGGGGCGCTCATTGGTCGGAGTTCGATCTGGAAGAAAAGTCATGGTCGATCCCGGCGAACCGAATGAAGGCGGGCCGAGCGCATCGGATACCCCTTTCGGATAGAGCAATTAGGATTTTGGAACAGATGAGCGATTTCCGTCGGGCCTCTGAGCCAGACGCATTTGTTTTTGGAGGACAGAAGCCAGGACGACCATTCTCAGATATGACCCTGACAATGCCAATCCGACGCGCTGAACTTCCCATCACCGTTCACGGTTTTCGATCGTCCTTTCGAGACTGGTGTGCCGAAGCAACCAACACCCCACGAGAGATTGCCGAAGCTTGCCTGGCCCACGTCGTCAAAGATCAGGCCGAAGCAGCCTATGCCAGAACCGACCATTTTGATAAGCGGCGTGGCGTCATGGATATGTGGGGCGCTTTCTGCAGTGGCAGAGACAAAAGCGGTAAGGTTGTGCAGATCAAGGGGGCAGGTTGATGACGCACCCAACCATATTTGACGATGGAAAAAACAATTGGGCTAAGGTCAATTGGGATGACCCGGATATAGGTGAGTACACCAATCTGTGCCCGGATAAACGCCGTGCTGATTTTGAATATGGGTCAATATGTATTGTTGAGGCTGCTAAGATGGGGCCAACCGAAGAGATGTTCTCTACAAGCAGAAGGCCTCCAAGCAAAATTAAACGTGACTTGGAACAGCTCATTGATGCTTTTGACCGGCTCTCTCCTGATACAATCTTCTTTCTTAAGGTCAATGCGGGATTAACAGATCCTACGAAAGTGATGAAGGATTATTTGCTCGGCGCACTTAGCCGGGTTAGGAAGGGAAAATTTTCTCCTGACAGGTCACGCAAAATTATTGGGGAGCAAGCGTGGGCAATTTGGGTAGCTCATGATGGTTCGTTAAGAGGTAAAGAAAAAGGCGGCGGAAGTGACTTTGAAACTTACGTTGAACGCTTGCTAATGAATGTTGGATTTGTGTCGGAAGACAAAAAGAAGAATAGAGTGAGTGTGGACAATTTGGTGCGCAGCATTAAACGCGCCTCCAAAAAACAAGCTCCCCAAGGTTGGCAACTTTGGTAGCCAGCTTCTCTAGGTAAAATTTTAATCTACTGCCAATATCCGGCAGAGCATTGCCAGAATTATGTCCCCTAATCTTGTAGCTTCTATTCGACACCGTGCGGTTAAAGCCGCCAATGATCGAATGGAGAGTAATATGTCAATCGAACAAGCACCTTATATGAAACGCCCCTTGAATTGGCGAGTGAAGGAGTTTTGTTATGCTCACGGCATGGGTCGTACAAAATTCTACGGTCTAGTGGCCACCGGAAAAATCAAGCTGATCAAGTGCGGCAAGACTTCTCTGATCACTGATGCGGAGGCACTACGCTTCCAGGCGGCCCTTGAAGCGGGGGATATCTAATGTCCCCTGCAACCTCACTCGACAATTTTCAATAAAAGAGCCGCCTCCCCAAGAGAAGGTGGCTCTTCATGGTGCTTCTTCGTCGCTACTTGAACACAGCAATTATAGCAGCACCACGCTTTGACTACCACCATTCTGAGCACAGAGACGCGGTTCTCCACCTTTGGAGAACAAACATGACTGAACAAAATTCAAATCCGAACAACCTGCTGCGTGTCAGTGGCGTTGAGTACGATGCGCCTGTTGGCAAACTCTTCAAGCTCGGTAAAGACGGCAAGCTAATCAAGGATAGAGGCAATCGGTCGGAGCGAGGGAGAGCAATCTGTCGCGACCTTACCTTCGAGGACTATGCCTCTTGGAGGCAGACGTTGGGGGGTGACACGATCCTCGTAGTGGGCAACTTCGAGAGCACCGTGTTGCACGGTCGCGCTGTCGCCTATAAAGACTGCGCCGACGGTATCACATCCATATCCCTGTCGAATAAATTCCTTGCGCATCGTCCCGGCCCCGCCATCCTTCGCATCGACATCGATACCAAGCGCAAGGGTGAAGTCGCGGGGCTATGCCCTGAGAGGCCGCAAAAATTCCTGACGCCTGAGCAAGCTGAAAAGGCGTTCCTTAAGGTGATTCCCGAAGCCAAGGGCTGCGCTTTACTTGTCACCGATAGCTCCTCTTCAAGGATCAAACACGGCAATAAGATGATCAAGGGAGCGGGCGGATATCGCATCGAAATTCCCGTCACGGACGGAACCCGCATCCCCGACATCATCGACCATATTCATGAGGCGTGTTGGGCTAAGGGCTACGGTTGGGCTTTCGTTGATGGTGGAGGTGGCATCCTGTATCGGAGCCTTGCCGACGAGGCTCTTAAGAAGCCAGCACAGCCGGACTACGCCGCCCCTGAATGTGTCGATGACCTTTGCCAGGATCGCCGTTGGTTGGTGCGCGAAGGCAAGCACCTTGACCCAGCAATCATCAAGCCGCTGTCCGCTGATGAGAAGGCGGCGGCATCCGCAGCTAAGGCTGAGGCCAACTTCGCGCTAGAAAAAATTGCTGCTACCGTCCGCTCCGCCTTGCGCAAGAGGGAGAAAGAGAAGGCCAAAGAACGGGGCGTGACCATCACCGATAAGGCGATAGATGACTTGCTGGACAGGCGCGTTCTACGCTCCGACATGGAGGTGGTGTTTGACGATGGCGAGGTTTTAACGGTCTTCGATCTGCTCATTAAGGGTGAGGCGTATGACGGAAGGGTATGCTTCGATCCTATTGAACCGGGCTATGACGGTGGACGTACCGTAGGCAAATTTTACTGGAACAAAGGTAGGCGTCCGGGAGTAAATTCGTTTGCACATGGACAGCGGTGGTTCTCAATAACACCAGACTTCAAATGTGTTATGGAAATGCTAGCAACTGCGACACTCGATTTTGAGGAGGAGGTTAGCCGAGTGTGGTCATTCTCGGATATGAGCGAGATCGACGCAGCCAAGGCGGAGAAGGAAGCCGCCGAAAGGCTAGGGATAGGGAACCAGCGCAAGCCCATTCGCGAAGCGGTTAAAGCGTGGAAGGATACCCCCGATGAAATCGCGTCTGAGGAGGAACTGTCTCCTCAGCAGCAGGCATTCGCAGACCAGCACTTCGTGCTGACCCAAGGTGACAAGGTCAGGGTTTGTAAATTTCGGCACGACCGCAAGTTGGTCAGGTTGTCCGAGCGGGACTTCGTACTCCAGGAGAAAAATAATTTCATCCGGTTTGGCGACAGGCAGTTGTGTATTGCAGTTTGGTGGCTGTCATGGCGTGGGCGTAAGACCTTCGTTAACGGAACGGGCCTTTACCCTGACGGGATCGTGCCTGCTGGCACGCTCAATCTCTGGCGAGGGTGGTGCTTGGAGCCTGTCGAAGGAGAATGGCGTACCATCAGAACGCACCTGCTGGAAGTAGTCTGTTCAGGTGACAAGGAATATTATGACTACCTTATTCATTGGCTGGCTAGGACGGTTCAGCATCCGGAACGGCAGGGCGAAGTTTGTGTTGTCATGAAGGGTCGCCAAGGATGCGGGAAGTCTGTTTTGTCTAAGCTGATGAGGCGCGTTTTCGGCGACCACGCCCGACAGGTTAGCCAAAGAGAACACTTGATTGGAAAGTTTAATAGCCACTTGGAAGACTGCTGTTTTCTGTTCGCCGATGAGGCAATCTTCTCTGGCGATCCGACCATCAAGGGGCCACTCAAATCCCTCATCACTGAAAGCCGGGTAACAATCGAACCGAAAGGCGTCAATGCCTTCGAGGTGCCCAACAGGCTATCGATTATGATGGCGACGAACGAGGAATGGGCCGTACCTGTTGAGACGGGAGACCGACGTTATTTTGTGCTGGATGTTAGCAGCAACCGTATTGGCGATAATGAATACTTCACGAGCCTTCATCGAGCCATTGAGAGCGATGAGGCCGGTCACTTCCTCCACCATCTGCTGAACATGGATTTGTCAGATTTTGACTTGCGCGGATTTCCAAAGACCGAGGCCCATTCAGACATTATGGTTCGAGGCTTGAAGGGGGTCCAAGCGTTCCTGTTCGATCTTCTCTATGGCGGCCATGCTGAGGGCCTTGCCGACAACGAGAAATTTCTGGGAAAAAAGTTGTACAACAAGCCTGGCCAAGTGACGGATGAAATTCGCAAAAAATTGTGGATGAACAAGACGCGGGAAATTGCCAAGAACGACCTGCATCGTTCATTCGTATCGTTTTGTGAGCACCGAAAGGACACCTATACAAACACTCACCCACAAGTCTTCTGGTCTGAACTTCGTAAATACCTACTGAAAGAAAAGAAAGGAGCTTTCATGGAACATAGGATTGGGAAAGCATCGAACCGCTCCCGCGTGCTGCGATTTCACTCGCTAGGCGAGGTGAGGGCCATTTTTGAGCAAAATACAGGTCTTGGACCAAAAATATGGGATTAAAGATCCTAGCGTCCGGGCATGTGTCCAGCTTTACTCGTCGCTATCTCCTTGATAAATAACGGTTATTCACGGATGTCCGCCTTGTCCAACCATTTTGAGACATTCCGCGCACAAAAGAAGAGACTATATCTTTCTAAGATATGGTCTCCATTCTCTATACCAAATATTAATTAAGGTTGGACAGGTTGGACGTAAACCAAAAAGCCAAGGAAATTAGAGGAGTGCAGAGGTATTCTGGGTTGGACATGAGGTTGGACCTGGGTCGGACGCCCCGGACATACTGAACGGTACTCAAGTTGTTTCACCTGCTTAAAGCCCTCTTTGCAGCACACACATGCTCGTCATATCGGCCATCTTTCATCTCGTAAGTTAGCTAGATTTGAGGTAATATAATACCGTAATAAAAGGACATGCCTGGGGCTAAATAACAGACGTGCCCCACCCAACCGCAGGAGCAGTAAATGGCTGCACTTAAAATTCTTCGCCACGAGCGGTATTGCCAAGGCGTTGTCGAGGGTAAGACTTCTGATCGAGCATACATAGATGCTGGTTTCAAACCTGGTAGAAACAATGCTGCACGGCTGAGAGCAAAAGAGAACATTCAAACTAGAATTGAAGAGCTGCAGAGCCACGCACTCAAACGTCACGACGTTACAGTAGATCGCATCATTGAGGAATTTGCAAAAATTGGTTTTTTCGATATTCGCAAGATTTTTGACGAGAGCGGCAACCTGAAATTACCGAGTGAATTGCCTGACGATCTAGCAGGTGCCATCAGTGGTCTTGAGATTGTCACCGCTCAGAAAGGCCAGGGTAAAGTCGAATATGTTGCAAAGATAAAACTGGCGGATAAGCGGACTGCGTTGGACAGCATAGGAAAACATCTCCACATGTTCAAAGAGGATGTCACCGTCAAAGCTGAAGTCGTCCAGAAAACAGTGTCAGACCTGGAACTGGCACGTAGGCTTGCATTCCTCATGGAGAAGCGTGCAAATCAATTGTGAAGGGGGGATCTAATGAAGATAGTCGACGAATATGCTCTGATCGCCTGCGCGTTGCACTACGGGTTGCTTGACAACATTTTAACGAACGCTTCCAGCACTTCATTAGGTGGTTTGTCTGGTTCAAAATCATACCCCACGGCTTTATAGTATTTTGATGCCTCTTCAAAAACCGGGGCCAATTCAGCTGAAGGAGATACTCCAATTGCCAAATACGCCTTGTATGCCCTCCTGATGTTTTGACGTTCCTTCTGGCCTAACTCTGCGCCATCGTCCAATTCGAGCCAATTTTTTATTATGCTCCAATTATCTCTTGTTTGCTGCGCGGCACCATCAGTCTCTGCAAACTTCTTTTGCATTTCAACCATAAGGACACCTGTGTCGGCATAAATATCATCACCTCTTAAAGCGTTCTCAATTGGGCTTCCTCTCTCAATTACAAACTCTTTTTCAGGAGCAGGCTGCCTGCTCTTGAGGGAGGTCCCCTGGACGGGGTTCTCTAATTCGTTATTCTTTGCCAACCAACGTTCAAGTTCTATGAAGTCTTTAAAAGGCGCGGTGTGATAGGGATTTGTAAGCTGTACCGTTTCGTTACTAAATGAAACTACGGCTTCAAAATTATCTCGTTGTAATTTGTTATTTTTATAACCCTCAATATCCTTTTCAGTGCCACAATAGACCCAATTCATGTTTGCGGCCTGACGGCATAATACTTGGGCTGGGTGCGTGTGGGCTTTCCACATTTGCCGTAAAATCAGCAGGGCTAGAACTACCCCTACAATCCAAAATTCCACTTTAATTCCCCTGAGGCCAGAGCCTGCGGTGCGCCCACCGCAAGTTGACTTCGATCTTGATCCTGGTGATCGGGGAGTTAGTAAACCGACGAAAGACGGCCCTTGGGTTTTTAGCCGGGTGGCCTGGACATAGCCCAAGCTCCCCGACCATAAGGTCAAGGCGGCACGTTACGGTCGTGCCAACCGCTTTCGTCGGAGTTACTAAGCCCCAGAGCCATGCGTATCGGCTCCGTAGCGAACTCTATAGGGGTTCTTTGCCATTGGCAAAGCTGGCTGAGACAATTTCAGATATAATGTTGGGTGATACCTATGAGCTAAACTGCCTACTGCTGGCATCGCCGGTATTAATTTGCTATCATACTCGGACATTAAGAGTAGGGCTGACGCCCTCGCCAACCTGCAGCTTGTGCAAGGTGGTTTTCCCGAAAGGGAGATGTGGCCAAAAAGGCAACTAAACGTGCGTCAGCCCTCATCGGAACAAACCGAAGAAGGGATTTTTTATGTCCAATCCACAAAGTACTCCGAAGCCTAAAGCTGTCTTTACAAGGCTAACGCCTGAGATGAGCCGAGAGCAGAAGTTTGAGAACTTGAAGGCCGCTTTGGAAGCAAGCGGCTTCATAATCAGAGAAGACAAACCACACACGAATAAAAAGGACTGACCCACTTCAAGGGTTCGGCAGTTGATTTCAGATTGTGCGCCGTGGGATTTCCCCAAAAAGCACTAAAGCGGAGAACTACAATGACAAACCCCAAAAAACCATCGAAGCAAGAAGCGGTAAAGGAACGTCACCCGTCAAGGGGGCCGCTTCCAAGCAAGTACCCAATGCTGTCAGGGGAAAAGTTGCGACAGTTGCAAAACGACTTAAACGAAGACTATCAGATTTCGCCGCAACTCAAGAAGCGATCGGGAGGGAACAATGGCTAAAGTTATCCATAAAGGGTGGGCCAAGCCCGACGATCCGATCTACAAAACTGGCCCTGTGATAGGGGCCATCCGAATTGGCCCCTCACTGGAAATGGGTAAATTTATACATCATGATTGGCAGGAAAAAGCAGGCAAAGATCCGCAGCCAACTGGGACATTTACAGGCCAAAACCTGAAGCCGCCCAAATCACCCTCTAAACCAGTTCGGAAAAAGAAATCAGTTCAGCTTTAATATCTGCATTGGAGGAAAGCGGCATCACTATCAAACCAAGCAAGCAGAATGGCGAGGCAGGCCGCATTACGAGGGAGGTCTAGAGTTGATCATCCCTGGCGCTGAGCGGATCGGTGGCTGGGTTTGGTCCATTTCATAACTTACCAAAGATGGCGGTGAATTTCTTATTATTGATGTCCGCTTCACTCCCAATAGCGGACACTATTGGAATAGTAGAAAAGAGTCCGCTAATGACCCATAGCGGACACTTGCCTGTGACGCGATGATATTGAGAATTGGAGCTAGACATTTGAGATAAACCGCTAATATTGTATAGCATCAGAATTTTGCCAACCAAGATTTCAACATAAAAAAAACCGCAATAAATTATTTCTCGTAATAAAGGATGCCCGTTCGATGATCGGTACTAGTTGGAGACGGGAGCAAGGCCCTGCGGACCCGTTGCTACGTAAAATGCTCGCTGAACGAGGTTTGGATAATGTACCGCAATGGACGAAAAAAGATGATGTGCGGACAGCCGCCAGCGAATACTGGCTCAGTCGAGGCAAAGATCGTGATGGTCCGGTCAATCCTGACAAACGAGAAATTACAGATACGTTACATATCACCGAGGAAGTAAAGGCAAAAGCGCTAGAATTAGGGGCTAATTTGGTTGGATGCTGCGCACTTACGCCAACCATGATCGATGAAGGCTTTGATATGCCGCACCGGAATGTCTTCGCGTTCATTCTCGCCGAAGATTATGGAAATGTCCTCAAAGGTTCGCTCGCCATCGAAGCGGAAACTTATGAGGTATATATGCGCATTGCTGACATAGCTACCGATCTCGCTACTTTCATCCGTGATATGGGTTATCCAGCCTGGGCACATCATAATGGTGCGCTGCAAATTCAAGCTATTCCAACCATGTATCAATGCGGCCTTGGCGAACTTGGTCGCCATGGCAGTCTCATTAATCCAACATATGCTGCTAATTTTAGGCCGGGTTTTGTAACAACCAATTTGCCGGTGCTTTACGATTCACCACTCGAATTTGGCGTCCAAGACTATTGCAGGAATTGTAAAATTTGTCGCAATAACTGTCCCGGTGATGCCATCGCCACTGACCATATCGTGACCGAAGGCATCAAGCGTTGGCGCATCGATATGGAAAAATGCTATCCCTTTTCTCGCCTCCATGATGCCTATTGCCATATCTGTGTTGATGTTTGCCCCTACGTCCATAAAGAGAACGGCGACACCGAAAAACGCACTATGTATGGTGCTTATATGAAGCGGCGAAAACAGGATGGCTATCGCTCTCCGAATCGACTGAGATATGAGGAGGAAGATTAAATTCATGGCTGAATATGTTCATAATAATAAATCACTAACGTCTGCTTTCGGGTGTATCGCGGACGTAATCGGCTAACCGATAGAATATATGCTTCTGACCCAAAGCGGACGTTAAGCCGCATATAAAACATCGAGTATTGGACACTCTGGCACCTTAGAGCCGCTGCATTGAGCCACCATATTTTTTAGTGTTTTCTCCATTTTCTTAAGGTCAGCCATTTTACGTTGAACCTCCGACAATTGCCCTTCTGTGATGTGTTTAACTTCTGCACATGTCGCAATACCGCCATCAACCAAGCTGAGCAAACCTCGTATCTCTTCAATGGCAAAACCTAGCTGGCGACACTTCAATATCATTGAAAGACGTTTGATTTGCACTTCACCGTACACACGATGACCACCCGAAGTACGGTCCGGCTTGTTCAATATGGCAATCTTCTCGTAGTAGCGAATGGTTTCAACGTTACAGTTAGTTCGCTGCGACAATTCTCCAATGCCAATCTGCTCCATACTTTTTTGCATAAGAAATTCCATTTAATGCTTGAACCTGTAGTTACTACAGATTGTATCTTCAATTTATGAGAAACGGCAAGATTTTCAAAATTGGTGTAGCAGGAGCAATCGTTACATCTATCTGCTGCGTGACACCAGTGTTGGTACTGTTACTTGGTGCAATCGGATTGTCTGCATTAAGCGTCTATCTAGACTTTGTTCTCTTTCCTGTTTTAGGTTTTTTTGTCTTGCTGATTGGATATGCATTATGGATACGACGACGCAAAGCAGTGAATTAAATTTCATTCTTCAATCAGAAATTACCTGCCCCGAATGTGGCCACAGGGAAACAGAGACCATGCCAACGCACGCCTGTCAGTGGTTCTATGACTGCAAGGGGTGTGGCGTAGTTTTGAAACCATTGCCCGGCGATTGTTGTGTTTATTGTTCCTATGGCACAGTTCCATGTCCACCTATTCAGGATGGCGACACTTGTTGCGGATAAAATTGAGATAACTGAAATGTCCGCTTTTGGCTAATAGCAGACATCTGGCAGCATCAATTTCATGTCTGCATTACCCCCGAAAGCGGACATCTAGCGTATATGGCATAAGCGTCTGCTTTTGACTGCGACCTCAACCGGTCAACGCAACACATTTATTAAATTTCTCCGCCGGCGTTGCAAACTCCAATGTCTTGCGAGGCCGTTCATTGAGCTGTCGCGCCACCTTGTTTAAATGCGCCTGTGAGTGCACCGACAAGTCGGTTC
>JABIHH010000040.1 GCA_018649725.1 Rhodospirillaceae bacterium
AGCTGTCCGTATTGCCATTTCAACCGCGCTACCACCCGCCAAATCTAATTCTATCTGGCGTAATATTCCCAGTATGTCTTCTTCTGAAAATCGCTTCCTTGTCATTATTACCTCCCAACATAACTAAAATATTCATACCACAAGTGGCTCAGTTATAGGGGGGCAGGACATGGGGCGATGGCAGCGCCATTCGGGATTTTGCCTATGCCGCTGATGTCGCTGATGGCATTTTGTTGGCGCTTTATAAAGGGACCAGGGGAAGTTTCGTCAACCTCGGCAGTGGCAAAGGTTACTCCATCGCCGAACTGGTGGATACGCTGCACGAATTTCTTGATTTTAACCATCACTTCGATACCTCAAAATCATCCGGATTTCCGCGCCGGGTGATGGATATTTCCCGCGCTCAGGACTGGTTGGACTACCAGCCGGCGACTAGCCTGCGCGCCGGTCTCGAAGCTACTTATAATTGGTATCAGGAACACCGCAGCGAGGGCGAGGGGCGGAAAAACTATTTCCGTGAGGATCAAGATGGTTAAAGGATTGAAAGTACTGGTAACCGGAGGTGCTGGTTTTATTGCCTCCAATCTCATTCTCCGCCTCAAAGCCGAAGGCGCATCTGTGCGCGCCAGTCTGCATGAAAAACCACTGCAAATATCGGCTGACGGCATCGAAACAATACACGCCGATCTACGTGATCTTGAGGCCTGCCGGGAAGCGGTCGCGGGCGTTGACTACGTGTTTCATTGCGCCGCCAATACATCGGGAGCGGCAGTAATGGCAACGACACCCTTAGTGCACGTGACGCCGAACGTGGTGATGAATGCTCATCTTCTGGAAGCTGCCTATGAGGCCGACGTCAAAAAGTTCGTCTTTATCAGCAGCGGCGCCGCCTACCCGCCGACCGCCGACCGGCCAGTGGCGGAAGAGGAAATGTTCGATGCTGATCCGGTGGATGTTTATTATCCGGTGGCCTGGATGAAACGCTATGCCGAAATTCTTTGCCGTACCTATGCCACTAAGATCAACTCGCCCATGTCCACTTTGGTCATCCGTCCGTCAAACATTTACGGGCCTTATGACAAGTTTGATTTTGCCACTTCCCATGTGACGGCGGCGTTGATCCGGCGAGTGGTGGAGCGGCATAATCCGCTGGAAGTATGGGGCACCGGCGAAGATGTCCGTGATTTAATCTATGTTTCCGATTTTTTGGACGGCTTGATGCTCGCGGTCGAAAAATGTGATTTTTTCGATGAAATGAATATCTGCTCCGGCGGCGGCATAACCATTAAAGGTATCTTGCAAACCGCCTTGGAGGTGGACGGATATGACGACGCCGATATCCGATTTGATCCTGAAAAACCATCGACCATACCGGTGCGGTTAATGGATGGCTCGCGCGCTAAGGAACGGTTGGGTTTCGAGGCCAAGATCAATTTGGCCGAGGGCTTTGGCCGGACCATCGAATGGTACCGGGAGCTGCAGTAATTTTTCGAATTGAGGCGGCTTAGCTAGGTCTCGCTATAAAGCTCATACAATTTGTCTCTTTTCCACTTCTCCTGGACAAATATGTTCTTTAATCGCGGGCCTTCAAAATTCCATTTTTTATGATAAAGCAAATTTGCTTCTGCGATTAAAGACAGAATTCCGCCAGATATATGCGCCTCCTCGATAACTGAGATAGTCGCCCCATCAGGGATAACATCAGCGATTTGGCGACCGGTGGATTCCTCAACACCGAATACCACCATTTCGGACCGCGCATCGTCGTCAGCAATATTATGGGCAACGACGCCTGAAGAAATAAGCCATTTTTCGGGATCACGGGGGCAGGTGTAAAGGTCGCCCAAATCTTGCAGCTCTATTGAACGTTGTGGATAAGTGCCTTTGTCGAGCCGGCAATAGGTCAGGCAATTTGACCCAACTGCTGCGCGCGCCGCCAAGGCGGCGGTGGCGGCATCAAATGGTGAAAAGACCTTAATGTTAGGTAAGGTCCGCATCATTTGAATATCATCGAGGCAGTGGTGACTTGGTCCGTCCAAATCATATGCCAGACCCGGCCCGGAGCCGATTAAGTTTATTTTGTTGTTGCCGATGACGGCATCATGGCGGATTTGAGCGCGCGGTCGATTTATCAAGAACGAGCTGATACCGTAAACAAATGGGATATAGCCTTGTGAGGAGAGTCCGGCGGCCAGCGAGACAGCATTTTGTTCACTGACGCCGACATTTATGTAGCGATCCCCCATAAGTTGACGATTGTGCTGGATGACATGTGAGCCCATGTCGATGCTCAACAGAACAATCTTTTCGTTTGCCACCAGCAACTCGACCAAGGTTTCAAAAAATGCATCCCGTAAATCAGTCATATTATTTCAATTCTTCCATTGCCTGATTGAACTTCGCATCGTCGGGAATGCTGTGGTGCCATTTGATTACACCTTCCATGAAACTTACGCCTTTACCCTTCACTGTTTTCAGACAGCATATCCGTGGCGCTTGGCGCTCATAAATCCAAGGCTTAAGCTTTTGGAGATCGGCTAAGGAATGGCCATCCAGTTCACAAAATTCGTAACCAAGGCCCTCAAATATACTTTTAAAATCCATTTTCGGAGACACATCTTCAAGAAAGTCTTCACAAATTTGATTATTATTATCGATCAATATCGATATATTTAGCTGGTGTTTGGAAATGAACTGAAAAGCCTCCCAAACCGAGCCTTCGTTTAGTTCGCCGTCACTGAGTAAAATACAGACGGCATTGTCGTCACCGCTCAACCTTTTCGCCAGTGCCACTCCGGCTCCAAGGCCAGGGCCGTGGCCCAGTGAACCGGTATGAAATTCAACCCCTTCAACGAGTTCAGAAGGATTGTTGCCAAGCAAAGATCCCTTTGAATTGTAAGGCTCAAGAGAGTTGGTGTTTTGCAGTTCGTCAACCACCGCCAGCAAGGCGGTTGTTGAATGACCTTTGCTCATAACCAACGGTCTGGCGGTATTTTCACCAGGCTGTGAAATTTGAACAATCTGCTCGCTAAATAAATAGTACAATACGTCCGTGCAACTGAGGGCTCCACCGATATGCCCTTTGCCGGATTTGGTAATTGCTGTCAGAATTTTTCTTCGAACGGATTTAGTGGCGCTCTTGAATGACCCTTCATCCATATTTAATCTTTCACAAAGTAAGACACTCTACTTACCCACGGAAATTTTTGGAGCTTGATCGAAGATATTCCTACGATCTCCATAAGTGCCTGGGTTTCACCGGGTGAATCTTCGTCATTTATTTCGTCGAAACCAAAAACAGCACCCTTAGGCGCTCTCTCCCAAACTGCCTCTAAACAATCTCGCGTCGGCTTATATAGATCAAAATCAAAAAAAGCGTGTGATACCAAGGCGTGAGGATTGTCAGCAAAATAGGTCTTAATGGTTTCCGATGCATCGCCCTGCATGAGCTCAAATTTCTTCAAATGCGGCAAAGCATTATCTTTTTCTAGCCTTTCGAGGTGCTTCTCGAGATAAGGTTTGTAGTCTTCGGTAACGGAAATATTTCCCACGTCCATCATTTCCGACTGCCCGTCTTCCGCTGTAATCACGGTAGGAAAGCCGCCAAAAGTATCAAAGCCGACAATTTTTCTGTGTCTGTTGAAGGGTTCATACATTCCCCGGCAGGCGGTGAAGATTGCCATATTGTGGCCCCATCGCGTACCAAAATCAAAGACCTGACCCATCACGTCCAGGCCCATCTTGTAGAATTCGTTCATAAACAGCAGCCGAGAAAAGGTTTTTGAGGTGAGGTGCAGGCCAAGGTTGGCCAAGACGGAGTGATCAGGTATCGGGGAATCACGAAATGAATTCAGCAGCTCATCTCGGGCAGAACGTTCATCCGAGCTGGCATAGTCCATGGTAACGACGGAACCTGTCACGGGGTCTTTAAGCGCATATTCCTCATTTTTTTTGGCCATCACATCTCTCCTGATAGGGGGAAAACTACTAGAAATTTTAGAGGCTGACCCAAATGACTACCTCGAAATTTATCTAACCCGCTGTTTTGCTTGTCTTAATTTCTCTTATAGCATGGAGTGGTTAAAATGCTACTTACACGTCGTTAAAAAATAGCTCAAAATACACTTTGGGAACACATCAAATAAAAAAAACCGCCCTCCAGCGTATTGGGCCGAAGGGCGGTTGAATAAGGTCTCAAGCTGATGGTTATAAGTGCTTAAGCTTTCGCTTCGTCGAAGTAGTGAATTTCATAGAGCATGCAGCCACCTTCCGTTTTGAATGGCCCATGCGGGTTGTGCGGCGGCCTGCAAGCATAGGAGTTTGGCCCGAAACTTTCGCCGCCTTCACCTTGTTGATCGCTGCCCATGGTGAGATCACCAGAGATGACAAAGACTTCTTCCCAATAATCATGAACGAAGGGTTCGGTGGTATAAACGCCAGCCTTGATGCGGAGCAACCGAGTTTGGCTGCCGGTGCCAGCCTCTTCGTTGAGCCCACCAGATAGGATGAGTTCTTCAATGCCCTCGGGATAGCCAGTAGGCACTTGCCAACCCGTGCTAAGGTCGACGGCGTGAAATTCATCTAGTACTTTTGTATTATCCATTGAGTTTCTCCTTTGGTATTTTATTTATTCAACAAACGGTATCGGCGTAACGTCATAACCATGACTAATGGTCCGCCCCAGAACCGGGTCTTCAATTTCATATTCAAAGCGGTCGGCCGGTTTGACACCGCCGATTGCCGCCCCGGTGCCGCCGTAATAAAGCGTACCGGCTGGCAGGGTAGTAGCACCATCACAGCATTGCGGCAGTGCATCATCAGGGGCCAAGAAATCAGCTGCCGTGCATTCCTGATAGAGGCGCTTTTCGCCGCCTTCGGTAGCCCATGAACGTATGATCAACTGACCAAAGTGGTCTTTAACGTCTTCATATTTCCATACTTCCGGCGCCATTACCTTGGGGCACATTTGCTTGGACACGGCGATCGAATAGGCTTCAACTTTACGGTCCGTATGGTCTGAGCCGACACCGACCAGCATACCATCTGCGGTGCCAAGCAAGACAAATTCGGCCTCGCCGCTGGTATCTTCGCCAATCACTTGAATTTCATCGGCGGTGCTGACCATGTCTGCGGCAGCGCGGAAAAACAGCGGGATCGCGCTTGGCCGGGTGACGCCGATCTCGGCAAGCTCGTCCAGATGTTTTTCGATCGCCTCAACATCAATACCGGTCAGACCACCGATAATGATATTGTCGAGCGCATAGTCAATTTCGCCACTCCCGGCGAGTTGCAGTTTCAAATCTATTTTTACAGTCATTTGCTTTTCCTTTTTGCGTAATGCCCTCTAAAGACTAATTCTGGTTGGCCGGGATAATCGGCAACAGCAGATGTGAGGGGTGGTCTTTGTCATGATAGATTTTGTGCAGAACCGTATCCGCGCAGCTGATATGCCACGGTGCGTGGGTGCGGCCCAGCGATTCCGGCGCCAGTTCATAGTCACGTGAACGTGCATGATCAAGCGATGAAATAACGATCCTAATTTTGTGACCGGCTTTAAAAATGTTCGATAGCGGTGCCAGCGAAATGGCATATTCACAAATTTCGCCAGGTTGAACCGGTACTTCTTCAAGATGAGGGTGGAAGGGCTCATAAGGTTTGGATTTCTCTTCATCGACAGCCCGATGCGAGGCTTTGAGAAACCCTTTGGTTAATTCCTGCTGGCTGCCATCCGGGTAGACATCACGCAGCGAAACAATCCAATGGGTATCTGCCTGGTCAATCGAAGCATAGAGAGTAATCGAGGCCGGTCCGGTGATTTCCACATCTTCTTTGAAGACATCCGTCTCATATTTGAGCACGTTAGAATCCAGCACCTCGTCGGGTGGCTGCTGGACAAAGGCGTCCGGTTTGCCGTCCACTTCTTCCGGTTCCCAGGAAAGTTCTTCCCAGCGCCGGAGATATAGTTTGGACCATTCGGTGCGGGCCAGCGGCCATTCATCCTCGTGGCGCCATTCTTCGCTGCCGTTGACAAAAAAGCGGATCGGCGGCTCATCCATAATGCCAGTATCGATGCCTTTGAGCCAATAATCGTACCAGCGCAGGGCCACTTCACAATATTCATCCGGCAGCGGTCGCTTTTCGACCACCGGCGCATCGATCTCAAGTTTTTTCGGCGCATCGATGCCGTTATAGTTATGGAAAGCGCCAACCAGATGCATATGGGCATAGGCCCACCAGCCCGAGCGGCACCACGACGGAATCTTAATACGGTCATACATGGTGCGCGGCGAGCGCTCCCAATAATAGGGACCGTCCAGCGGATTGGCGAGAATATCGAAATAATTCGGCGCCTTTCCCGGGCTGTCGATATAGGTAAAGATTTCCGGATTAATCTGGATTTCAGGATCGGCTTTAAGCTCGGCGATCAGGCGTTTTAACTCCTCGGGCGAGTTGTCTTTCACGGTCACCGAGGTTGAGTTGTCGGCGCAAATGCGCTGGACGTAGAGATAATAGAAAAAACTCTGCAAGATGCCGCCGTGATGGGTCGACTCGCGATAGAAATCAGCCGGCGCATTCCACGGCATGATGGCTTTAAGATGCGGCGGTTGTTGGGCGGCGACGGGAAGCTGGATGGTGCCGAAATAGGATATGCCGACCATGCCGACATTGCCGTCACACCACGGTTGCTCGGCGGCCCATTCGACCAGGTCGTGACCATCCTGGGCTTCCTGTTCTGACATCCAACCGAGATATTCGCCTTCCGATTGGCCGGTGCCGCGCACATCGGCAATGATATGAACATAACCGTGTTCGGCAAAATAGATCGGATTACCAGCCTCGGTGGGCGTGTGGTGGATAGATGAGCGGTCGGGCTGAATTGCGATGGGCATGGATTGGATGCCCTTGCTATAAGGCGACATCGCCAAGAGTGCCGGAAACTTGCCGCCGTCATCGGGCCGGAAGACATCGACCGCCACCTGCACACCATCGCGCATCGGCACCATGACGTCGCGTGTTTCCGTCATAGTATACTTCTTTTCCGAGCCTGGATTTTTCGATGACATGGGCCGTTGTTCTCCGTTGCAGTTTTCCAGCCCGCTATGATTAATGATGTCGGGCTATTCCTTCAAATGTTGTTTGTTTCAATCAACTATGCCGTTTTGTTATTGCTGCAATTTAGTGCCGTGCAATCTAAAGCGGCAGCCCTACCCAAATATTTTTAGCAATCATTTCACCGACTTCCTGCTTGATCATTTCGACGGCGCGCTGGGTCGCATTGGAAACCGCGCGGTCGGTCGCCGTTGCCAGCACGAGAGTGCGTGTCGGTGAAGGATCAATGATCGGTGCGGCGCTGAGCGATCCTTCTTCGATTTCCGGGTACACCGACGGCAGGGGCAGGACGGTACTGCCCAATTCAAGTGAAACGAAATTTTTCAACAAACTCAATGAGTCCGCTTCCAGGGTGACATTAAGCTCGCATTCGGCCTCCCGGGCGTGGTGTTCGACCAGCTGCCGTATGCTGTGTTGACCACCCGGCAGCAGCAATGTTTCGGCGGCAAGATCTTTAAAAGAAATTGGCTTTTTGAGGGAGAGTTTTGCTTTCCCCGGTGCCACCAGGAACAGATCTTCCTGCAGCAAGGGCTCAATATGCAAGCTGCCATGTGACTTCGGATCGTAAAGGATGGCCAGATCGATATTTCGTTTTTGCAAGCCCTCAATCAAATGACTGGAAAAAGCTGAGACAAAGCGCAAATTAACGTCCGGATGCTGATCGGCGAAACCTTTGGCCAGGCGGCCAGCCAGAATATCGGCCACTGTCGGCGGCATACCGATAACCACACTGCCGCGCACCCAACCCCCCGAAGAAATCGCATCGGCGCGGGCTTCTTCAATCTGGCGCAAAATATTGTTCGCCCGCTCGACCAAAAGCTCGCCGGTTTGGGTCAGTACCATGCCCCGGCCATGGCGGGTGAAGAGCGGTGTGCCGATCTCGTCTTCTAAGGCTCTGATTTGCCGGCTTAAGGCAGGTTGAGCGACATGCAGCCGGTCCGCTGCCTTGCTCAAGCTGCCAAGTTCGCCAATATGCACCAAAGTGCGAAGCTGACGGAAATTCAACGCTTCTACTCCCTGTTCAAAATCGATTTACCGTTTTGGCATATCTCATTTAAAAGAATTATATTTGAAGAATAGGTCGAAGCAAGATTTATTAGTGGTAGAAATTCTCAGGCTTAGACGCCGCCGTTGGAGTTAACTTTTATGCTGAATAAAGAGCAGCCTGACACCTTGGATATTTGGTCCGATCAGGTCTTTGACGTTTTGCTGGCAGCTGATATCAAGCATGTCGTCTATGTGCCGGATACCGGACATGCACGACTGATCGAGCGCGCCATTGCAGAGCCAAACATGGAAGCCACCGTGCTGACCACCGAGGAAGAAGGCATCGGCTTATTGCTTGGTGCCTGGCTGGGTGGCGAACGCGGCGTTCTGCTCATGCAATCCTCCGGCGTTGGCAATTGCCTTAATACACTATC
>JABIHH010000078.1 GCA_018649725.1 Rhodospirillaceae bacterium
ACGGTATCGACAGAATCTTTGGTCTCTCCGGTGACGACATAACGGTCGATCTCGCCGCCAGCAATGTTGAATATGCCAGCGGCAATACCGGTAATGATACTTTTGATGCTTCCGGCGTCAGCGCCGCTGTCTCACTCTACGGCAAAGATGGCAACGACGTTTTAACCGGCGGCGATGGCAATGACCGGCTTTACGGCAATGCGGGTGCCGATGAACTCCGCGGCGGTGCGGGTAATGACAGCCTCTACATCGACGGCGACGACACCGTCAATGATGGTGGTGACGGTATCGACAGAATCTTTGTTCTCTCCGGTGACGACATAACGGTCGATCTCGCCGCCAGCAATGTTGAATATGCCAGCGGCAATACCGGTAATGATACTTTTGATGCCTCGAATGTGAGCGCCAACGTCTCGCTTTATGGTAAAGATGGCAATGATGTTTTGACCGGTGGCAGCGGCAATGACCGGCTTTACGGCAATGCGGGTGCCGATGAACTCCGCGGCGGTGCGGGTAATGACAGTCTCTATATCGATGGCGATGATACCGTCATTGATGGCGGTGATGGTATCGACAGAGTTTTCGTTCTCTCCAGCGATAATACAACGATCGACCTCGCGGCAAGCAATGTTGAATACGCCAAAGGCAATGCCGGAGCAGACGTGTTCGATGCATCCGGCGTCACAGCGAATGTCTCGCTATATGGCCAGGGCGGAAATGATACGCTGACCACCTCCAGCGGCGCCGATCGTCTGTATGGCAATGACGGCAATGATATTTTAAGCGCCGGCGCTGGTAATGACCGTCTCTATGCCGGCCAGGGCGATGACACGCTCTCTGGTGGCGATGGTACGGATATCTTTTATTTCTATGAAGAGACCGGCAACAATACCATCACCGATTACAAAGCTTTTGAAAAATTGATTTTCACCGGCAGTAATTTCAATTCTGACGACCTAAGCGTTACCCAAAATGGCAACGACGCGGTCCTAACATTTAATAATGTCGAAGATTTCGAGCTCACTGTTGAAAATGTCGACGCAACGGACTTCGATGCCGCGCAAGGGTCCAGCAATCTGACCATCGACTTCAACACAGTCGTATAACAGCTCGCTATTTCAAAATTGAGATCAGCGCATTCTCAATTTCATCCCAATCAACTTTCTCGCCCTCTGGCAAAATAATTTCGAGGCGGGAGTCGCGGCGGTAGGCGATCGGGGTGATGGTGATTTCGCTACGCGCTCGATCGAGCAAAATCCAATCAGTTCCAATGCGAAACACACCTTTGAGGCGTTCAACCTTCTCCAACCCGCTGGGGCCGGGTGGGCCGAGATAATCAACTAGGCCATCTTGATCAAAAATATCCTCAGATGAAAATATCCAGCCGCAGGCTTGATAACCCACGCCGGTGTTCTCTGCCCGTACCGGCTTACCGGCTTCGGCGGCACCAATTTCAGCAGGGGGTGTCGCAGGCGCATGATCGTGCAATCCGGGGAATAACGGCACCCGCACGTCGGATGATTTAAGGTCTAACAAACTTAAATCAATATCTCCCATAGCCGCCTCGGCAATCTCAAGCTTGGGCGGAAACAGTGCGCCTGCCCATTCGCGGTAACGCACAAGATCATCGGCACTCGCAAGATCCGCTTTGCTCGCAATCAAGACATCAGCGAGATGGACCTGATCACGAAACACCTCCACCTCTTCAATGCGCGGATCACCAACAAAACGTGGATCGATGAAACAAATAACGGCTCCCACATCAACCACGCCTTTGAGATCATCTTTTCTAAGCTCATCCAATATGCCTGCAGGATGACCGAGCCCGGTTGGTTCAATCAGCAGACGGTCGGGCTTGGCGCGACGCAAGATCTCGGTGATTGCCACCCGCATCGGCACATTCATGGTGCAGCACATGCAGCCACCGGGAATTTCCCGGATGGTGACAGCGTCCTCGGGTCCCGCTTCTAAGGCTGCCTGATCGACCGCGATCTCGCCAAATTCATTGACCAAAATCGCCCAGCTCTCACCATCCGGCTTACGTGAAAGCAGCGAGCGAATGGCGGTCGTCTTACCGACGCCAAAAAAGCCAGTGAATAGGGTTGTTGGAACATTTGAAATCGTCACGGGCAACTCATTTGATTAAAGAAATTCTCATCACCGCCCCTCTTAACATAGAATTTGCCAAACGTCTGCTGTCCGTTCAGGGATAGACTTGCTATGATGGGCTATGTTTGATGATCAAAATAACAGAGGCCAGGTTAAACCTCTCCATGGCGGCAATTTAACAGCAGCAGCAGAGACGTTTGGCACGCCAAAAGACGGCTGGATCGATCTTTCGACGGGTATCAATGCGGCCTGCTATCCCAATACTGATATCACGGAGAACGCTTTACGTATGTTACCGACGCCGGGTGAGGTTGAGCATCTGTTGCACGCCGCCCGACATTTCTATCGCGTCCCACCCGGCCCTCACATTATTGCCGCCCCTGGCACGCAATCGGTATTGCAGAATTTACCTTTGCTGTATCCGGGACGGAGGGTCGTCATCCTGTCGCCGACCTATAGCGAACACCGCCACACCTGGGAACAGGCCGGCAATGACGTTGTTGCCTACACCGCCTTCGATGAACTCGCTGCAAGTGACATCGCGGTTCTGGTTAATCCCAACAATCCCGATGGGCGCCGGTACCAGCCAGATGAACTTCTCAAGCTCGCGGAGACGGTCGAATTGCTGATTATCGATGAAGCCTTTTGTGATGGCTCGCCAGATTTAAGCATTGTGCCGCATTTGGGCGGTGGCAACATCTTGGTCCTGCGCTCGCTCGGTAAATTTTTTGGGCTCGCTGGATTGAGGCTCGGCTTTGTGATCGGTGCGCCAGAGATAACGCAGGCACTCGAAGAACGCCTGGGCCCGTGGGCTGTCTCCGGCCCGGCGATTGAAATTGGTGGACGTGCTCTTTCAGATCAGGCTTGGATTGCTGACATGCAGGAGACACTTACTGATCAGAGCGCGCGGCTTAATAAATTGCTGCAATCCCACTCCCTCTCGATTGTCGGTGGCACGGAATTATTCACGCTCGTTGAAACCGATAAAGCTTTGAATATTTACAATGCCCTTGGAAAAGCGGGTATTTTGGTACGGCGGTTTGAGGATCAGCCCCACTGGCTGAGGATTGGCCTGGCCGGTGCTGAAAATGAATGGCAGCGCTTAGCAGCGGCGTTAAACGCTATCGATAACATGGGCGAATGAGCCCATCACTGTACCCTGGCGACATCCCATTTCGGACAAATCTCCACCCCTGGCATCCATGGCCCGGAACAAGCTTGATGCAGGACCGGTCGCACTGACATCGCAATAATGAAACTCATGACCTTTGAGTTTAGTCCCGGCAATCCCTAACGCGCTGTCCTCTACGAGTTCAAGCTGGCGATAACCCAGATGAAGCTTCGGCGTCTCGAAAGAGGATTTTATGGGCAGCAATCCGAGCATATCATGGCTTTGACCGTTTCGGTCGGTTAGGCTTTCACCCAACACCATAAAGCCGCCGCATTCACCATAGATCACCGCACCTTTCGCCACTGCCATTTTCATCGCTTCCCGGAAGCTTTCATTGGCAGCTATTGCGGCGCCATAAAGCTCAGGATAGCCACCCGGGAGGTAGACGCTGTCGGCCAGAAAATCTGGTGCTTCTCCAGCAAGCGGTGAGAAATAGCTGATCTCGGTGTCCGCTGCCCGCCAGCCATCCAGCAGATGTTCATAACAAAAGGCAAACGCATCATCGCGGGCAATGGCGGTATGTTGGCCAAGCGGCGGGAGTGCGGGCTTTTCATCTAAAGTGAGGACGAGCTTAGGGCGCTCGGCGATTTTTTGGAGCATTTCAAGATCAACGTGACTGGCGATGATCTTCGCCGCCTCATCCAGCCATTGATCCAGCTTTGGCATTTCCTTGGCCTGGACCAAGCCCAAATGACGGCTTGGCAAATCAAGTCCGGCATGGCGCGGCACGCAGCCGAGACACGGTAAATTCGTTGTCGCCAAAGCTTCCCGCAGGATTATTTCATGGCCGGGCCCGCCGATGCGATTAAAAATTACCCCGGCAATGTCGATGTCATCCCGGTGGCGGGCAAAGCCTTCAACCAAAGCGGCGACCGATGCGCCTTGCGCCTTGGCGTCGACCACCAGGATCACGGGCCAGCTCAGCCATTTCGCCGCATCTGCTGTTGAGCCATTATTTTGGATATTGCCGGTCGTCGCGCCATCAAACAGGCCCATCACGCCTTCGGTGACCACCAGATCACTTTGCTCGACCGCACGCACCCGCTGGCGCATCAAGGTATCTTCCCGCATGGCCCAGAAATCCAAATTGCGGCACAGCTCGCCAGAGGCGGCGCTGTGGTACGCCGGGTCAATAAAGTCGGGACCAATTTTGAATGAAGCGACATTGACGCCCGCATTTTTGAGCGCGCGCAGGAGACTTAGTGTGACAACCGTTTTACCGCTGCCGGAGGCCGGTGCGGCGATGACCAATCCTGAGGCGATTTGCTCACTCACCACCGAGCCAATCTAGCTGGTCGCGCAAGTTGACGATATCGCCAACCACAATCAAGGCCGGTGGCACCAAATCGGAAGCCGCAACATCGGCTGCGCAATTCTCCAAGGTCGAGACCAAAACTTTCTGGTCCGGTGTGGTCGCCTTCGAAATTACAGCGACAGGCTCTGTGCCGGGCCGACCGGCGTCTCGCAATTGATCGGCGATGTTGCCGATATGGGCCATGCCCATAAAAAAGATCAAGGCTGGCGAGCCGTTGGCCAGCGCCTGCCAGTCAATATCATCCGGCACAATACCGCCTGCCGTATGACCCGTTATGAATGTCACCGCTGTATTGGTGCCCCTCGTCGTCATCGGAATGCCAGCATAAGCCAGTCCACCGACACCGGCTGTTATACCGGGCACAATCCGAAACCGAATATTTTCTTCTGCCAGGCGCAGGCATTCCTCAGCGCCCCGGCCAAAGACAAACGGGTCACCGCCTTTGAGCCTGAGCACGCGTTTGTTTTCCTGCGCCAGCTCAACCAGCCGGTCAGTAATATCCGTTTGCTTGGCAGAGGGTTTACCGCCGCGTTTTCCGGCATATTCCAGCTCGGCATTTTCGCGGGCAAAATCAAGGATGCCGTCTCCCACCAAGGCGTCATAGACAATGACATCCGCATTTTGAATGCCATGGAGCGCCAGCAGTGATAACAGACCTGGATCACCCGGCCCGGCGCCAACCACCCAAACAGTGCCCGGCTCGAAGGCGGGCAGATCAATTGATATATTTTTCATAGTTTCACTATTTAGCAGACTGGAGCAGGAATGAAAAAGCCTATAAGTTGATTTAATGTCAAATATCGACAATAGCGAAACAGATGATGATCAACGAGTGCTTCGGCGGGGCTGGACCACTGGCGCCTGCGCCACAGCTGCCGCCAAAGCTGCCTATATAGGGCTGCTCACCGGCGAAATTCCAAGCGAGATTGAGATTACTTTGCCCGGCGGTCAAAAGCCGGTTTTTGTGATTATTGATTCCAGTGATACCGGCATGGCCGCGGTGGAGAAAGATGCCGGCGATGATCCCGACATCACCCACGGCGCTACGATCCGAGCAACCGTCAGAAAAGCCGCAGAACTCACATTTAAAGCCGGGCCTGGCGTCGGTGCCATCACCAAACCAGGTTTACCGCTCGAAGTTGGCGAGCCTGCCATCAATCCCGGCCCGCGCAAAATGATCAAAGAGAACTTGCAGGAAGTGGCGGATCAGCAGGGCGTCGAGTTGGCTGTTGAAGTGGAAATTTCTGTCGATAACGGCGAAGCTTTGGCAGAAAATACCTGGAACCCACGCCTCGGGATTTTGGGCGGGCTGTCGATATTGGGCACCACTGGGATTGTTATTCCCTATTCCTGCTCCGCCTGGATAGCCTCGATCCACCAAGGCATTGATGTTGCACGAGCGACGGGGCTCAGCCATGTCGCGGCCTGTACCGGCAAAACATCTGAGCAAGCCGCCACCCGGCGATACGGCTTTGAGCCGTCAGCGATACTCGATATGGGCGACTTTGCCGGCGGCACGCTTAAATATCTCCGCAGCCACCCGATCCCCAAGCTCACCATTGCCAGCGGTTTCGGCAAAATCTCCAAACTCGCCGCCGGGCATATGGATCTGCATTCAAAGCGCTCGCAGGTTGAGCCAGCATTTCTGGCCAAGCTCGCCGCCGAGGACGGCGCGCCAGAGGACGTCTGCACCGAGATCGCCAAGGCTGAGAGCGCCGGAAATATTATGGCGATAGTGGAAGACAATGCCCTTACTCTTGGTGATCACGTAGCTAAAACAGCGCAAGCGATTGCTATCGGCGAGGTCAAAGAAAACGTCGATATCGAAGTGCTGGTCTATGATCGGCGCGGCAAGCAGATCGGCCATGCACCGTTTAAGGCTGAAATATGAAACGGGTGCTGATCCTGGGCGGCACCAGTGATGCCCGTGCGCTGGCCAGCTCTGTCAGTGACCTGCCCAATTATGAAGTCATTTATTCGCTGGCGGGAAAAACACGCAAACCCGGCCTGCCCGCTTGCGAGGTTAGAACCGGTGGCTTTGGCGGTGCGGAGGGCTTGGCTGCCTATCTGGCGGAAGCAAGTATTGATCTGGTGGTTGATGCCACCCACCCCTTCGCCCAGACCATGGCATCACATGCAGCAGACGCGTGCCTCGTAGCGAACACCGCCCGCGTCAAATTCTGCCGCCCGGCCTGGCCATCGGATGAGCTGGGCTGGATTTCGGTGAAGACTTACCAAGAGGCGGCGGCGAAACTGAGCGCGCTTGGCGACCGGGTTTTTCTCTCAATCGGCACCAAAGACCTTGATGCCTTTTCAGCCCTCGCCGACAAATGGTTCCTTATCCGCGCCGTCGAACAGCCTGCCCTCCCGATCCCGCTCATCAACCACGCCCTTCTGTTGGAGCGCGGCCCCTTCGATGCTGCCCACGACCGCACAATCATGGTGACTTACCAGATCGATGTCCTGGTCTCCAAAAACAGCGGCGGCACCCCCGTCGGCAAAATCCAAGCCGCCCATCACCTCAATATTCCCATTATTATGATTGAACAGCCGGGCATGCCGGCGGGTGATGTGGTGAGTTCTATTAACGACGTGGTAGGCTGGTTGGAAGCGCATTCATAAGCACCCCCATCCTAACCAGCCCCCTTCCATATCCCCCCTCCGTCATGCGCGGACTTGATTCGCGTATCCATCTTAAAGAATGCTGTCATAAAGATCGGCCCATCTCGGATTAACCGAATGAACAAGTTCTATCTTCCAGGCACGCGACCAATGTTTAATCAGCTTTTCCCGTTGGATAGCCTGAGTAATAACGTCATGACGCTCTACGAAAACCAACTGCTTTAGACCGTACCGTTTGGTAAACCCATCAACCCGGCCTTCACGATGCTCCCAAATCCGTCGCGCCAGATCAGCCGTCACACCGACGTAAAGAGTGCCGCGTGGTTTGTTGGTCAAAATATAAACCCAGCCACCTTGCATTTAAAACTCCCTAAAGATGGATACGCGGGTCAAGCCCGCGCATGACGGTCGTTTTTTTAATTGCTAGGATGGTTATGAAGGGTGCAGAGCGGGTTTTTTGCTGGTGATTAAAAAAATCTTTAAGCACCCCTCCCCACCCTCCTCCCGTCATGCGCGGGCTTGACCCGCGTATCCATCTTTGGAGGCACAGAGAGTGTTTTGAAGGGATTAGAGAAAATCTTTGGCTGAAATTCTATAATCATTTACACTTATTAGAACACGTACGGAAATGAGTTGGTTTCGGTATAGATATTTTTCTGGTGATATAAAAAAGAGTACTTTTTCAAAATGAACAGCAGCAAGAAATCAAAGCAGTTATTTGAAAAATATGGGCTAAAAGGATGGGGTGTTTTTTTTCTTTCAGGTATTATTCTATTTGTATTTCACATAACAGGTTTAGCGCAATTATTGCGCCGCGACGGTGAATTTATTGGATTGGTGCTGGAAGTATTTTTATTGGTTATATTAGTCTTTTTATTTCCGAAATTATTCAATTATTTTTCAAAATTATATAATTCAATATTGAATAATCGTGGATAAACTTAAATTCCGTGCAAACAGAATCTATCGAATGATTCTATAGTCACTCCCATACCGAAAACACTGGTTTTCCGTTTACCCTTAAATGCCTCACCACAGACTGGATTCTGGCCTTCGCCAGAATGACAAGATTTGTGTATTCTGGGGACATATTCAAAAAACTCCGTCACCCTGGACTTGATCCAGGGTCCAGATTTTTTGGGAATTGAGTACACCTACATAGATATAGAACGGGATCCCGGATCAAGTGCGGAATGACCAGGGAGGTAACCAAGCGGGCCTTTAATAGCTACCTCGGTCGCAGCACATGCTTATGGTCTTTGGCATAGAGCCGGCTGTCGATGAAGTCGTCGTCGCCGAAGACTTCGCCGACCATGATCAAAGCGGTGCGGGTGATTTTGGCTTCGCGGACTTTGGAGCGGATTGTGCTTAAGGTGCCGGAGTGAATTTCCTGATCTGGCCAGGTGGCTCGGTAGACGATGTAGACGGGGCAGTCTTCGCCGTAATGGGGAGTGAGATCCTCAATCACGCGCTTGAGATTGCGTACCGATAAATGAATGGCCAACGTTGCTTTAGAGGCAGCGAGCGAGGCGAGGTCTTCGCCTTCGGGCATGCCCGACGCTTTACCGCTGGTCCGGGTGATGATGATGGTTTGCGAGACTTCCGGTAAAGTCAGCTCGCGATTAAGAGCAGCCGCGGCGGCGGCAAAGGCGGGCACGCCGGGCGTTACGTCATACTCAATGCCAAGCGCATCCAAGCGCCGCATTTGTTCGGCGGTCGCACCATAAATCGAGGGATCGCCCGAATGCACGCGCGCGACATCGAGGCCTTTGTCATTAGCCTGTTTCATCTTTTCGATGATCTGGTCGAGATGCAACGGAGCCGTATCAATAACTTCCGCCTCGTCAGGCGCAGCGGCGACGACTTCTTCCGGCACCAGCGAGCCGGCGTAAAGACAGACTGGGCAGGCTTTGATGAGATTGAGACCCCGCACCGTAATGAGGTCAGGCGCCCCCGGCCCTGCGCCAATGAAATGAACAGTCATTTAAAAACTTTCCTTTTTGTCGCCGTAGCCACGTGGCGTGTAAACTGACATTGAGCCATCACCATTTTTAAAGGCCCGGGTTTCACTGCTGCCAATCAGCACAACGGTCAGCATATCAACCAATTCTGCATCAAGCTCGCCCAATGTGATGACATCGACTTTTTCTTCGTCGCGGCCGAGATTGCGCGCCAAGACAACCGGTGTTTCTGCAGGACGGCCGGTTAACAGGATATCCCGCGCCAGCCCCAATTGTTCGCGGCGTTTCATCGATACCGGATTATAAAGGGCGACGACAAAATCGCCATCTGCAGCCGCTTTTAAGCGTTGTTCGATGACTTCCCAGGGCGTCAGCAAGTTCGACAGCGACACCGTACAGAAATCATGGCCCAACGGCGCCCCGATTTTAGCGGCTGCCGCTTGGAGCGCGGATATCCCCGGCACCACATGAGTTTCAATGCGCTGCCAGGCCTTATTTACTTCGCCCATCGGCCCCTGCTCGATCAATTCAAACACCAGACACGCCATGGCATAAATGCCGATATCGCCACTTGAGACCAATGCTACCTGCTTGCCTTCGGCAGCCAGATTTAGAGCGGCAGCGACCCGGTCCCGTTCCTCACCCAGCGGGTAATCATGGCGCGTTTTGCCATCAATCAAAGGTCCCAAAAGATCGAGGTAAAGCTTATAGCCGACAATATCGGTGGCCTGAGATATTTCATTGGTTGCTTCCGGCGCGCGCCACTCATTGCTGCCAGGACCAATACCGATCACGGCCAGGCGACCACAGCTACGCCCGATTTTTTCAGGCTCAATAATGGTTGGAGACAGCGCCACAGCGCAGGTCATGCCGCCGCGCTTTTGCTTTGGCACAATCAATTCGGCGTTCGGGCCCGCTGCCGCCAAAGCTGCGGCTTCTGAAACACTGTGTGTCCCTACCGTCTCAAACACATAGTCAGACGGATCGGTAACGCGGGGTGTTTCTTGATCAAGCGTTGCCGCATCAAATAATCTAACCGGCACATCACCCAGCTTCGCCAATTCCTTGATCGCTGTTTCGTCCTCTTTGAGGTCAATCGTCGCGACACAGGCAATGGCATGTTTGCCGATATCGTTTTCTTTGAACACATCGAAAATGAAGGTCGCCATATCATCCAGCGCCACACCTCGCTCACAGCCAATGCCCAACGCCAAAACCGCCGGTGACAACAAAACCTCAGCCGTATCTTCCGGCAAGCGGGCATGGCTCAGCCGGATCGCAGATTCCGCATCATCCGCAATTGAAAGCTCGGCGTCCATCAACCAGCTTTTATTGACGCCCACTGCCGTTTCATCCTTGATGTTTACCGCATCGCCATTGAGCATCGCCGCCATAACGGGCTTCGCTTTATCACGATTGGCAATCCGCCAGCCTTGGGGTGGATTATCAAGTGCAATGCCAAAACGGGTGTCGCCGGCGGTCGTGATTGCAGGATTGATGCCGAGCGCTTCGGCAAGCATTCGGGCAAGTTCATTCGCCCCTTGATGACCACCTAAAAGCGGCACGACTGAGCTGCCATCTTCCGATAATGCCAACACTGGCGGCTCCTCGGTCTTATCAGCCAATAAAGGTGCCAGAGCCCGAATGACAATACCCGCAGAAGCAATAGCAATGATCGTCCGGCCATCAGAAAACAGCCCGCGCAAATGAGCGAGCGTATCCGAGAAGGGAATATCTGCTTGGGCTACTCGGGTTTTGAGGCCATGGACTTCCGAGCCCGGCACATCGCCAGCTAATTTTCGTGCCAACGCAGCACCGGTTTCATTAAGTGTGACAAAGACAGGAGAGTTGGTACTCATTGGCTTAAGATCTCCCCGCTCCGGCGGACAATAATCATTGAGAAATAAGGTGCGCTGTCGCCATCGAGCGCACTCAAAGGCGTAATCTGTTGATTCTTCATGGTCGCCCGCTCGATATAATGTGCCTCCGAAGTAGCACCGATTTTTTCCAGCACGCGCTTAATTTTGCCGAGATGACGACCAACTTTAATAATCGCCGCTGTATTGGTCGCCATTAATTGCCGCTCAAGCGCTTCCTCTTCCAATGGTCCCGGGATCACCGAGACCACATCGTTGCGGGCGGCTAATGGCAATGCTAGCTCCGCCGAACACGCGGCCAAAGACGTCACACCCGGCACGACCTGCACCAGATAGTTCTCAGAAAGCCTCGCAAATAAATACATGAAGGAGCCATAGAAGAACGGATCTCCCTCACACAATATGGCAATCGACTTTCCGGCCTCAACCGCCGCGCCAATTTTAACAGCAGCTTTGTCATAGACATCTTGCGCCGGATGGCGTTCAACCACCATCGGTGTCGAAATAACGATCTCCTCCTGGTCACCACTCATGTGCGGCGCTGCTATTGAGCGCACCAAACTGTCGCCGTCTGTCGGTGCCGGATAGGCCACAACATCAACAGCTTGCAAAATTTTGAGGGCTTTCAGGGTAATCAGATCGGGATCGCCCGGCCCAATGCCGAGCCCCCATATTTTTATTTTTTCATTCATGTCTTCAGAATTCTTAATTGAGTTACAGGTTTAAAGGGTTTCCAGGCGGTAAACTTGCTGTCTTCCCCATCAATAGAGTGTCCCATGCTGTGCGCGCGGGAAATTTCAATTCGGGACAACTCGCCACCGAGCTGTTCGGCAGCATCCACAAGGCGGCGCTCGCCTTCAAAGGTCACCGCATTGGCCACCAAGCGGCCGCCAGGATTGAGATTTTGCCAACAATATTCAAGCAGACCACCTGACGTCAATCCGCCGCCGATAAAGACCGCGTCCGGTGACGGCAGGCCAATGATTTCATTTAAAGCTTCGCCAAACACAACTTTCAATTCCGGCACACCCAAGGCCAGCGCATTTTGATTGATCATGCCGAGGCGGTCCATATTGCGCTCAATTGCAAAAGCCCGGGCATTGGTGGTGGCGCGCAGCCACTCGATAGAGATTGAGCCACAGCCCGCACCGACATCCCACAAAATCTGCCCCGGCATCGGTGCCAAAGCGGAGAGCGTTATCGCCCTCACCTCGCGCTTGGTGAGCTGGCCATCGTGTTTGAACGCCTCATCGGGCAGACCCGGCGCCCGTGGAAGTACAGCAAGCCCCTCATCCGCGACACATTCAATTGCGACAGAATTGAGATCCGCCACAGTGTCGTGATCCCAGCTATTTGCTTTGCCATCAAAGCGAGCTTCATCCGGGCCGCCCATATGAGCAAAAGCCGTAACCGGGCTGTTGCCAAAGCCAGCCTCGCTCAAAAGATCAGCGATTTGCTTGGGCGTCTGGCCGTCATTGGCGAGCACGACTAATTTGCTGCCAGGCATAAGAAAGGCCTTCACCCGCTCTAAATCCCGGCCATGTACGGTGAGGCACTGCACATCATTCACCGGCCAGATCAAACGGGCGGCAACCAAAGAAAAAGCTGAAGGGGCTGGAATGACTTTAATTTCATCTGGGCCATAACGCCGGCCAAGGGTTGCACCAATGCCAAACCACATCGGATCACCGGTCGCGATCACGGCGACATTTTTGCCCTTATATTGATCGAGATCGGCGAAGCTTTCTTCGAGCGGTGACTTCCAGACGGTTCCCGCTTTGCCAATAAGCTTAAGATGGCGCTCTCCGCCGAACAAAATTTCGGCTTGCTCAATAGCCTCTAAGGCTGAACCACCAAGCCCGGCCAAGCCATCTTCACCAATGCCAATGATCGTCAGCCAGGCAGTCACGAGCTATCTCCGATCAACACAGCGTTGACGGCAGCGGCAGCCAAAGCTGAGCCACCCATCCGGCCTTTGAGCGTAATGAAAGGAATACCGAGTTCTTTCTCGATCAAATAAGCTTTGGATTCGGCAGCACCAATAAAGCCCACCGGAAAAGCAAAAATCGCTGCCGGACGTGGGCAGTCTTTGTCGGCCAGCATATCGATTAAATGAAAAAGAGCCGTCGGCGCATTCCCAATTGAGATAATCGCCCCTTCCAGTTCGGGTCGCCACAGCTCGACCGCAGCGGCTGAGCGGGTTGTCGCCAGGGATTGGGCAAGCTCGGGCACGCTTTCATCGCGTAAAAAACATTTGATTTCAGAGCCATTGCTCAAGCGATCTTTCATAATGCCGGCGACCACCATATTGGCATCGACAATAATCGGCGCCCCTTTTGCTAAAGCGTCTTTGGCAGCACCAGCAACATCGCCGTCCCAGGCAATATCTTCAACGATTTCAGGAATGGCGATTGAATGGACGAGGCGCAGCACAATTTTATGCAGGCTATCGGGAAAGCCGGACAGATCAACTTCGCGGGCAATTGCCGCGAATGATTCCCGGTAGATTTCAGCAGGGTCTCGTAAATAGCTCATATCTGCTCGCCTGGGCCGTTATTCAGCAGCAGCAGGATTGCGCTTACCGGGCCCGTGCGGATGATCTGGATGGGGGTGCGGCGCATGACCGTGATCGTGTGAGTGATCATGATCGTGCGAGTGATCATGCGAATGCTCCTCAGCGTCGGCATCTCCGGTGCCAATACCTTCGACATGGTGGTGATGGCTTTCCTGCGGCAAACCTTGATGAGACTCAAAGCCAACAATCTGTTCGCGATATTTACACAGCAGGCAATTCATATTGTTATCGCCGCTCAAAATGCCGCGCACGCGATCTTCAAAGGTATCGATCACACCTTTATGGTCATTGAGATAACCGGCTTTGAGAAACTCAATATCAGGGAATTGGGCCGCCACTTCATCGGTGATTGAATAAATTCGATCAACCAGAATGCCGGTAAATAGAAAATAGGGGAACACGATGATACGCTTATAACCAAGCTTGGCGGCATGTTCGAGACCCGGGGCAACCAGTGGGAAAGTCACACCGGAATAACACACCTCACCCCAGCCATACCCCATACCTTCCCAAAGCATGCGTAAAATTTTATTGATATTACTATTGGCATCTGGATCAGATGTGCCGCGACCGACAACCATCAGCAGGGTCTCTTCGCGAGATACTTTCGTCTCAGCTGCCGCTTCGGCATCGGCGATACGGCTTTCCGCGGCATAGAGCATTTTGGCATCAATATCGAGTGCGCGGGCAAATTCAACTTTGAGCTCGCGGTCTTTCCGATCGGCGGCGTATTGGTTTAAGACCGAGGCAATATCATTTTTCACATGGCCAGCAGCAAACAACATGCCGGGGACAGCCAAAACATGATCGACGCCTTGATCACAAAGCTTATCCAGCCCTTCGCGAATAATCGGTGTCGCAAATTCCAAAAATCCGTATTCCACTGGATATTCGGGAAAACGCTCCGTCAGAAGATCTTTCAGGGCGGCAAATTGTGAGACCGCTTCGGTTGAGCGACTACCATGTCCGCATATCATCACGCCTGTTTTGGCCATTATCGTTCCATTTTTTCGTATTCTTTTAAGGGAGGCGGATCATAGCGGAACAATTCAGCGACCTAAAGGTTTTATGGCCCGAATTGAGCAAAAAAACGGTTATGGATGTAACGGGAATTGACGATTTTAGAGCCCCCTGCTACTGCTCTTTCATGTTTGGTTTAACAATATTCCCAATCCTTCTATTGGCTTTGATGGTCGATGCGGTTTTTGGCGACCCAAAGCCGCTGTATCGTTTCGTGCCCCATCCAGCTCAGATGATGGGTTGGGTCATCGAGCAGATGGATAAACGGCTGAACCGCGACGATGATGATGCCAAGACGCGGCGCATAAATGGTGTGTTCACAGTGGTTTTTCTCATTGCGTTGGCGGCTGGCATCGGCTGGGGACTGATCTATTTAACCAGCCAGATCCCCTATGGCTGGATCATTGAAGCGCTTATTCTGTCAACTATGTTTGCTGGACGCAGTCTCTACCAACATGTCGCCGCCGTCGCGAAAGCGCTGAAATCAGAAAACATCGTCGAAGCCCGTGAAGCCGCCGCGCAAATTGTCGGCCGCGAAACCGAGCATCTCGATCGGCATGGCGTTGCCCGGGCGGCGATCGAATCTCTATCCGAGAATTTTTCAGATGGTGTCTTGGCGCCGATTTTTTGGACCGCTCTTTTTGGCCTACCGGGCGCACTCGCTTATAAAGCGCTTAACACTGCCGACAGCATGCTCGGCCACAAAAATGAGCGTTATCTGTATTTCGGCTGGGCAGCGGCCCGCCTCGATGATGTCGCCAATTTTATTCCGGCCCGGCTTTCCGCATTGATCCTGTGTCTTGCCGCTTTAATCTGGGGTCGCTTTGAGGCAAGACGCTCCTGGCTCGCTATTCGCCACGATGCAAAAAAACAACTATCTGTTAATGCGGGCTATCCGGAGGCGGCGATGGCCGGGGCGCTAAATCTCAGATTAGCAGGGCCGCGTGAGTATGGCGATGAGAGTATCGAGGGCGAATGGATCGGCAGCGCCAATGAAGGCAGCACCGCCGATGCCACGCATGAAGATATTTCAAAAGGTTTGCTGCTCTATGTTAATGCATGCTTGCTCTCCGCCGCGGTAATTGTGTTTTTGACAGTTTGGCTGGCGCAAGGTTAATTAGTGGGATAATTCAAGGGTTAAGCTAACGGAACGGGGGAAATATTCAATGGAATGGTTAAAAGCAACAGGGATTGCCCTACTGATAATAATCATCGCGCTCGGATCCTACATTGGTGTCCGCCAATTCCTGATGAGTAGCGGCGAAGATGCCGCCAAGGCCCTCGCTCAGAAAAATGCTAAAATCTCTGCCGCTAAAGAACTACTTAAAAAATCATCTAATTCAAAAACAGACCCAGGCCTGCTCGCCGCCGTACAATTTTTGCGAAATGAAAATCTCCCCTTGGAATCTCTTAAATTTGGCTGCATTGATAAAAACGGCAAGCGGCATAGCGACAATTGCGCGGTACTTTCCAAGCTTGATCTAAGTTCTTCTGAAGAGAAAAAACCTGCCAAACTACCGGGCTCGAATTTATCGGGTGCGAATCTCACCGAATCAAATCTAAGCTGGGTCGATTTTAAAGGCGCTGATTTCAGAGCGGCAAATCTCTCAACTGCCCGGCTTTATCGAACAAGTTTTGAAAGCGCAAATCTCAGGGGGGCCAATCTCAATGGCGCGGACCTGCTCTATACCGAGCTCCTTAATGCAGATGTTAGCGGCGCAAATATGGCCGAGGTTAAAAACCTTCGACAACCTCGGCTGGACAGAGCGTGTCTCAGCAATCCCAAGCAGCCACCGTTAAATCTACCAAAGGGCCTGAAGCCACCGACCAAGAAATGCCGGTAACCAGAGTATGCTTCGAAGTTTAAAGCGATTTGCAAATAAATTATTAGCCTACCAACCACTCCCAGGCACGGTAAAAATCCGTCGCGCCATTGATGATAATATCAAAAATGGGCTGCCCTATTGTCCGGCTTATGAAGGCGATCTAATTTTTTCGATTATCCAAACAAATAAATATTGCCGATTCTTGGAGACTGGCTTTCACACCGGAAGTACGGCTCTATACATGGCAGCAGCAGGTTCGGAATTAAACGCGCAGACAACCTCAATCTGCCTTGATGATGATGAAGGCGTCGAGCGCGGCCTCAGGCTTTTGCAAAACGCCGGATATTCTGACCAGCACCGACTTATCCGCAAAAACAGCAATGTCGCACTACCCGAATTATTTTTGGCAGGTGAAAGTTTTGATTTTATCTTCATGGATGGCTGGAAGACTTTCGACCATCTGGCTTTTGAGATGTATTATTTCAACCAGTTGCTCGAAACCGGTGGCGTCATTTCTTTTGATGACAGCTACATGCCATCGGTTCGAAAGGCGATAAAAATTTTAACGCATTATTATGGTTATGAAGAAGTCGATTACGCGGCCCATAATCAAAACTTTCGTCTGCGCTTGTATCAAGTTATGACACGCCGCTCACCCTATCGTCCGTATCGTGCGTTGATAAAAAAACGCGATATCAAGGACCAATCCGCCTTTCGAGATTGGAATTTCTATCGCACTATTTAGTCATGAACCTTGGTTCCTCTCGATTAACCAGCTGCTGAGATGAGCCCATCAATATCCAAAGCTTCCTCAAAAGCTGCCGCCACAACATCAAGAGCTTCTTCAACTTGAAGGTCATAAGCGAGGCCTGAGCCTTTACGGGGGCGAACATAATCTAAGAAGGCATGGCGGAAGACATCGTCAGCGAACAGCCCGTGCAGATAGCAACCCATGATTTGACCATCTTTTGAGATCGCTCCGGCGGGCCTGCCGTCAATTGTGGCGAAAGGCTGATCACTATCGGGGCCGATGGTTTTACCGATGTGCATTTCGTAGCCGGTGAAAGATCCAAAATCCTGGCTGGATGTAGCTGCAACTTCGACCAAAGATTTATCACCGCCCATTTCGGTCGCAACACCCAGATGCCCAAGCCCCTCAATGGAGGCAATATCGCTCTCAGACTTCTCGGGGTCAGTGATGCCCTGGCCCAGCATCTGAAAGCCGGCGCAAATGCCGAACACTTTGCCACCGCGCCTGAGATGCGCCGCAATATCAATGTCCCAGCCCTGGCGCCTCAGATCTGCGAGGTCGGCTATGGTCGTTTTTGAGCCCGGCAAAATAATCAAATCAGCGTCCCCCGGCAAAGCATCGCCGCGGGGAATAAACTGTAAATCAATATCCGGCTCAGCAATCAGCGGATCAAAATCATCAAAGTTGGAAATATGCGCGAGTTTAGGCACCGCGATTTTGAGCGCACCTCCGCTGTTACCCGGCTTGGTATTCTCCAATGTGTGGGCATCTTCCTGTGGTAACTTGGCGGCTTCTGGCACATAGGGGATCACGCCAAAACATTTGAGCCCGGTTTTTTCACCGATAATCTCGATACCACTCTCGAACAAACTCACATCGCCGCGAAATTTATTGATAACGTAGCCGACTATAAGAGCGCGCTCTTCTGCTGGAAGCAATTCCCAAGTGCCAACCACACTAGCAATCACGCCGCCTCGGTCGATATCAGCAACCAGCATGACGGGCGTCTTGGTCGCGGTGGCAAAGCCCATATTGGCAATATCGTTTTCACGGAGATTGATCTCAGCCGCGCTGCCCGCCCCTTCGATTAGCACGATGTCGGCGTCCAATTTGAGCCGCCGGGCCGCCTCAACCACGACCGGCAATAGCTCAATTTTTTTGGCTTGATAATCACGGGCCGGATAATTGCCCTCGACTTTCCCCATCACCACCAATTGCGCGCCGACATCTGATTGCGGCTTGAGAAGCACTGGGTTCATATCGATATGGGGCGCAACACCGCACGCTTTCGCCTGCAAGGCCTGGGCACGGCCAATCTCACCGCCATCGGAAGTAACAGCTGCATTGTTCGACATATTTTGTGGTTTGAATGGCCTGACCGTCATCCCACGTTTGACCAAAGCACGACAGAGACCAGCAACTACCAGCGATTTGCCGACATCAGATCCAGTGCCTTGGAACATGAGGGAACTCATAGATTAAAACTCAATACCCGCTTGCGCTTTATAGCCATCGCGGAAATGGTGCTTCACTTCGGTCATCTCCGTAACGAGGTCCGCGACTTCGATCAGTTCGTCTTTGGCATTGCGGCCGGTGCAAATGACATGCTTATCGGCCGGCTTATTTTTTAAATAGTCCGCCACTTCGTTGATATCGATGTAATCATTTCTGAGCACGATGTTAATTTCATCAAGCAAAACCAAAGCAAGCTCAGGGTCTTCGATCATTTCTTTTGCCCGGGCCCAAGCTGCATTGGCAGCTTCGATATCACGCGCCCGGTTTTGGGTCTCCCAAGTGAAGCCCTCGCCCATCGCTGTGATGGTCACGAGATCGGGGAAAGCTTCGAGGACAACCCGCTCACCAGTCTCCCACTTACCTTTGACGAATTGCACGATGCCGACTTTTTTTCCGTGCCCGATACAGCGCGCAACGATACCCATCGCCGCTGTCGTCTTGCCTTTGCCTTTGCCGGTATGGACCACAAGCAAGCCGCCTTCTTTAGTTTTGGTGGCGAGAATTTTATCTTTGGCTGCTTTGTGTTTGCGGCGCTTTTCGTTGGCTTTGGCGTTAACCTCTTCTTCGCTTAGATCATTGTTCATACCACTTTCCTCTCAACTGACTGTCTTAATTGTTCTAATAGTCCCACTACACTGTTTGAGCGCGGGTGCCAAAAGCCCCGCTCGATCGCCTCATCAAACCGCTCTGCAATTTCCTGCAAAGCCGGGGCGTTATTTTCGGCAATAAAGTCGCGCACCCGCTCATCTTCCAGATACGCCTCAAACAATTGATCAAAGTGATGATCTTCGACCACTTTGGCTGTGGCGGCAAAAGCAAAGAGATAGTCAACCGTCGCGGCGATCTCAAACGCCCCTTTGTAGCCGTGGCGCATCACGCCTTCGATCCACTTCGGATTGGCGGCTCTCGCCCTAACAACACGGCCAATCTCCTCAGAGAGCGTGCGAATTTTTGGCGTCTCCGGGCGCGAGTGATCATTGTGATAGATCGTCGGTTGCTCGCCGGATAGTTCTCGTACGGCGGCGGTAATGCCGCCTTCAAATTGGTAGTAGTCATCACTGTCGAGCAAATCATGTTCGCGGTTGTCCTGGTTATGGACCACCACCTCTACGCCTTTGAGCCGGGCTTCGAACAGCCCGTTCTCCGCTTCCCCCTCGGCCCCATCGCCATAGGCATAGCCACCCCAGGCGACGTAAGCTTTGGACAAATCTTCATCTGTCTCCCAGCATTTCTCATCAATTAAGGTTTGCAGACCAGCGCCATAGGCCCCCGGTTTGGAGCCAAACACCCTAAAGCCTGCACGGCGGCTGGCCTCTTCGGCACTGGCACCCGCCGCCACGAAGGCTGCCCGGTCTTTTTGGGTCTGCGCGGCCAAGGGATTGTCGTATTCCGCCTCGTCCTGTTCACTAACAGCGCGCACCGCACTATCGAGCAAATCGACCTGCGTTGGAAAGGCGTCGCGGAAAAAACCTGAGATGCGAAACACCACATCGACACGGGGGCGGCCCAGCACGGTCAGCGGCATAACTTCAAAGCCGGTCACCCGATTGGCCTGTTTGTCCCATTGGGGCTGCACACCCATCAAGGCGAGGGCTTGCGCGATGTCATCACCGCCCGTCCGCATATTCGCCGTCCCCCAGGCACTCATCGCAATGCGCTTCGGATATTCACCATGTTCTTGAAAATGCCGCTCAATCAACAGTGTTGCCGATTTCCAACCCAAATTCCATGCCGCCGGTGTCGGCACGGCCCGCACATCGACAGAATAGAAATTGCGCCCCGTCGGCAAGACATCCAAGCGGCCGCGTGTTGGCGCTCCACTGCTCCCCGGCGCAATGAAGGAGCCGTTTAGTCCCTGCATCAGCCCGCTTAATTCCTGCTCACCGCAATCAGCGACAATTGGCCTGAGCTGACTTTGAATAAACTCCAGCACGATGCAGGTCGCTGTCCACGCTGGATCAACCACTGCCGTGCCGTTGACCAAATCCAGTGCCAGCAGTTCCAAGCGCTCAACCGTATCGCCGCTGCTGCGCCAGAGATCGCCATAGCTGGCCAACACATCCGGCTGCGTACCCTGCCACGCTTCAGCCATTTCACAATCGAGCGGGTCAAAATCGCCAAACCCGAGATCACTCGCCAAAGCGCGGATGAGAGAGGCATTTTCGCCCGCACCATCTTCCCGCTGCAATCTGGTAAGCGCGACCAACAAATCGGCTTCCTGATTGCCGGTCGGTGAGATGCCAAATATATGCAACCCGTCCCTGATCTGCATTTCTTTCAGCTCGCAGAGATAGTTATCAATTTTGGATAGAGCTTCGTTTTCATCATCCGACTGTTCGATACCGACATCTCGGTCAAGGCCAATGCGCTGGCTGAGCTCTAGAATTTCTTCGCCCAATATTTTAAGCCGCCTCGGATCCATGCCAGCTGCCTGATAATATTCATCAACCAATTGCTCGAGATCACGCAGCGGTCCATAGCTTTCAGCGCGGGTCAGCGGTGGGGTCAGGTGATCGATGATGATTGCTTGAGAGCGCCGCTTGGCTTGCGTGCCTTCGCCGGGATCATTGACGATAAAAGGATAAAGATGCGGTAGCGGACCTAATGCAATCTCTGGAAAACACGTCTCATCCAGCACCAGCGCCTTACCTGGCAACCATTCGAGATTACCATGCTTGCCAAAATGGATGATCGCATGAACATCAATCTCGCGTCTGAGCCAGGCATAGAAAGCGAGATAACTATGCGGCGGCACGAGGTCTGGATCGTGATAGGAAGATGTCGGATCAATATTGTAGCCCCGCGCCGGCTGGATTGCTAAGACGGCATTGCCGAAGCGATGGGCGGGCAGGATAAAGTTTTGGCCGGAGACAAATGGATCATCCTCCGGCGCGCCCCAACGCTCGGTAATGTCATCCTGAACTGATTGTGGGAGCCTTTGATAGAAATCAAGATAGGCCGTGATCGAGAACGCTTCACCGCCGCTTCGCTCACCGGCTGCATTGGTTGGACCGGCAAGCAGGTGATCCATTACAGCTTTACTGGTGGTGGGAGCGCCGGGGCCAAGGTCGTAGCCCGCCGCCGCCATGCGTTGGAAAGCCGCTCCGACCCCTGCCGGGGTATCAAGTCCGACCCCATTGCCGAGCCGACCGTCTTTGTTGGGATAATTCGCCACAACGATTGCGACGCGCCGGTCTTGTGCCTGGGTTTGGCGCAGCCTCGTCCAGGACGCTGCCAAATCAGCAACGAAATTGACGCGTGATGGCACCGGTTCATGCTTGATCACAGCCACCTCAGTCTTCTCGTCAAAGGCCTGAGATTTTTTGAATGAAATCGCCCGGGTGATCAGACGGCCATCAACTTCAGGCAGTGCGACATTCATGGCGAGGTCTTTTGGCGCCAGACCGCGCGCACCCTCTTGCCACTCATCGAAGGTGCCTCCCGACAATATAACTTGGAACACCGGACAATCAGCTGCGGAAAAAGGCGTCTCGGACATATCCTTACCGGGAGAGGAAACGGCGAAACCGGTACAATTTAAAATAACGTCGGGCCTGGTTTCGGCAAAAAGCGCTTTGACGATCTCCGCCGAAGTCGGATCCTTGAGACTGCCAACAAACAGTGGCAACGGATTGAGGCCTTTCGCTTTGAGACTTTCAATCAATGCATTTATCGGCTTGAGATCAGAGGTCTGCACCAAGGCGCGATAAAAGACAATGGCGGCCGCCGGTTGATCGGCAGACCATTGACCCTGAATTTGGGTGAGATCGGGAAAAGCGAGCCCGGGCCAATAGAGACCAGCCCGGACCAGCGGAACCGGCTCAACCCAGTCATTTTCTTTTCCAATAAGCGAAGACGCATAGGCTAAAAGATTTTGAATATTATCCGCGCCACTTTGTGCGCAATATTGCCAAATACGGTGACAGGCTTCGGGCCCGAGGGTTGATTGCGTGGTCAGTTCTGGATCCGGCGTATCGTCACCCGGCACCACGGCCAAAGGAATATCATGGGCGAGGCAGGTTTCGCGAATTTGCTCGATGCCGTAAGGCCAATAGCCCATACCACCCAGCAAGCGCACAATCACCAGCTTAGCTTGAGCGATGGTGTTCTCAACATAGACATCAACCGACATATTGTGGCTGAGCTGCATCAAATTGGCGAGACGGAGCGACGGGTAACCGCCGCCGGCATGCTGCTCGGCCAAAATCGCCAGATCACTGGCCGCGGCTGACAAAAAAACAATATCACCCGGCGACTGGCCGAGATCGACGGCTTCACTTCCGTCGTTTATCTCTCCAGGCTGGGTGACAAGCAGATGCATGAGCGTCTCTTATTTCAAAAGCCGGGCTTCAACTGCCGCACGGTCAAAACCTTGCAGGCCGATCACCACCAATTGGCTCGCTCGATTTTCGCCCGTTTCCCAAGGTCGGTCGTAATAGTGATCAACCCGTTCGCCGACACCTTGGATCACCAGCCGGGCGGGCTTGCCTTCAATTTCAGCAACCCCTTTGATCCTAAGTACACCCATTTCACCGAGCGCCAGTTTTACTCGCTCGACAATCAAAGCGGGCTCGAGCGCCGAGGCAACGTCTAAAGTGAACGTGTCAAAATCATCATGTTCGTGCTCTTCCTCATCATCATGACAAGAAGGGCGTTGATCGACGTCGTCTTCCACCGCTGCAGCGAGGCCAAGGATGATACCGGGGTCCAACCGCCCATGCACGGCGGGAATTGCTTCCACCGACGTGCGCGCCTCGCCATTGATCAAAGCCAGCACATCGTTCAGGTCTGAGCCGTCCAACATGTCGGATTTATTGACGATCACCATATCGGCACAGGCCAATTGATCACCAAAGACTTCTTCCAACGGATTTTCATGATCGAGGGTCGGATCCGCTTCACGCTGTTTTTTGATCAGCTCAGGATCATCGGCAAACAAACCTGCTTTGACGGCAGGGCCATCGACCACCGTGATGACGCCATCCACCGTTGTTCGAGAGCGTACTTCCGGCCACTGAAACGCTTTGACCAGAGGTTTGGGAAGTGCCAGACCGGAGGTCTCGATCACGATATGATCGGGGCGGTCTTCACGGTCCAGCAATATCTCTAGCGTTGGGATAAAATCATCGGCGACCGTGCAGCAAATGCAGCCATTGGTCAGCTCCAAGACATCGTCTTCGGTGCAAGTCTCATCGCCGCAGCCTTTGAGGATATCTCCGTCAATACCGAGATCGCCAAACTCGTTAATGATGAGGGCGAGCTTTTTGCCATTGGCATTTTCCAACATGTGGCGGATCAAGCTGGTTTTTCCGGCCCCTAAAAAGCCGGTGATCACGGTGACAGGTGTTTTTGCAGCAAGTGACATTTATAAATTCCTTATTTTAATCTTCACTTTATTTTTTGGGGGATGCCGGCTGTCACGAAGACAACGCTTGCCGACACTGCCGCTATTTTTTGGTTCATAAGACCGGCGTAATCGATAAACTGCCGGGCCAACGCATTGTCTGGAATAATGCCCTGGCCAACCTCGTTTGAGACGAACACCACCGGAAAATCAAGCTGTTCTCGCGCGGCGCAGAGACTGTCGATCTCGGCGGCAATATTTTTATCTAAGGCCATTAAATTGGACAGCCATAGTGTCAAACAATCGACCAGGGCTGGCTTGCCGTGCCCGTTCAAGGCCAGCAGCGTCTGCGCCAGCAATATCGGCTCTTCGACGGTTTGCCATTGATCACCGCGGCGCGCCTGATGGGCCCCAATCCGGGCGGTCATCTCATCATCTAGCGGCTCGGAAGTGGCAACATAGAAGCCGCCGCCAGCCTGCTCAATAACGCTTTCAGCATAGGCGCTTTTGCCCGAGCGCTGGCCGCCGAGCACGAGAGAAAATCCAGCTTTTTGAAGGTCTATCAATTCGCTCATGATAAACGTCTTCCTCCTCCCCGAGGATATTGTTACACGCATTATGCCGCAGAAGAGGTCTCCTGGCTGGGGCTTATGACCGGCTCCGACCTTCCCGATTAAACTTCAGTGGTCGATCTAAAAAATTGGAGCCAATCTGTCCGTCACAGTTGCGGGGGCAGCACCGGATTTACACCGACTTCCCTGTTCCCACGGCAGAAGGCACGCTATCATTTAGGGGATTGGAAGGCAAAGCAAATTCAGCATCCAAATTGGCGGCAAATTAGCGATTAATGCCGTGCACGCACCATTCTCTGAGGTCACCATCCGGGATATTCTCAATCTCGGTCAGCGATAAATTATCGAGCTGAAACGCGAGTGCTGATTTGGCAAATAAATTAAGCGCCATTGCCAAGGCGGTGCGGATGGTGCCGGCATGAGTCACGGCAATGATATTTTTGCCCTGATACTCCAATGACAGCTCGGCGATCGTATCCGACACCCGATCCATCATATGAATAAAGCTCTCACCGCCGGGCGGGGCTTGGGTGGCGAAATTTTGCCAGAAGGCTATGGCGTGATCATCTCTAAGATCATCCCAGTTTTTACCGTTCCACTCACCGAAATCCTGCTCCATCAGACCCGGCACAGCGCGGCAATTTGAGCCACCCAGCGCTTCGGCGGTCTGAACAGCTCTCGGCAAGCCGCTGGTCAACCAAATGGCGTCTTCGGGTAAGGATTTGCGCCGGGCCGCAAGGGCCGCCTGATCCGAAAGGTCGGCGTCAACATCGTCCTGGCCGTGAATTATGCCCGGCGTTCCGGCAGAGGGTGCATGACGCACCCACCACCAATGGGTATTGCTCATTCGAGACCCACCATCAATATGGCGAGCAATATCGTGGTCTCGGTAATTTGCTGAGTGGCACCTAATACATCGCCGGTCTGCCCACCCAAGCGGGTCGCAACGAAATAAACGAAGAGACCGGCCGCCAAAACGGCGAGACCGAGCGCCACAATACTGGTCCGAAAGCCCAATAAAAACAGCAAAAAGGCAATGCCGATCAACAAAGCGGTAATGGCCCGGTCAAAGCTCGGCTTTCCGGCCCCGGCGCTCAGACCATCTTCACGTGCGAGCGGAATGTAATGCATGATGGCAGGTAGTGCGGCGCGGGAAGCGGCAGCTGCCGCGACAAGTGCTAATAAAACAGCATCAACCCCGACTTCGGTAATTTCCGTCAATGCTGCCCAGCGCAGGCCAAAGCTGAACAGCAAAGCCATTACACCGTAGCTGCCGATTTGGCTGTCCCGCATAATTGAGAGCTTTTGCTCTCGCGTGATGCCGCCGCCTAGACCATCGCAGGTATCGGCCAAACCATCTTCATGCAGCGCACCAGTCACCAGGGTCATGGCCAACAAAGCCAACAGCGCCAATATGGCAGAAGGAAAATCAAACCAGCTGCCGATCCACAAGACGGAACCAGCAATCAGGCCGACAATGGCGCCGACGATCGGAAACAACCGGGAGGCTTCAGAAATTGAAAAATCTTCCGGCGACGCACCAATATAGACCGGCAAGCGGGTCAGCACGCCTAAGCAGATTTTAAGATCGGCAAACCAGCCCTGCTTATTAACTTTATATTTGATGCGGTCCAAAAAGTCAGATTCTTCGCTCAATTCTTCTTCTTGAGAAGAATCTTCCTGATCCTCACCACTTGGCTCATCAATATCTTTTTTTACGTCGTCTTCTTTATCGGCCAAATTCAGCCCCTCGCGCTTTTATGCTTTCGTCACCACGCATAGCATTATAATACAGGTGCATCATACAAAATAAATGCGTGAGATGCGACATGGAACAAAAACCAATTACCTCTTTAGATGCCATCCGGGAACTTATTCAATCTTTTCCGGGTCCGGATGAGGAAGCCATTGCCGCAACGCAAGCGCGCGAACCTAATCTTACCAAGCCGCAAGGCTCCTTGGGCCGCCTCGAAGAGTTGACCGTTTGGCTGGCCGGCTGGCAGGGCAAACACCCGCCAAAAATAGAGCTGCCGCGGGTTATTGTTTTTGCCGGATCGCATGGTGTAACGGCACAAGGCGTCTCGGCCTTTCCTGCCGAGGTAAACCATCAAATGGTTGCTAATTTCCAAAGCGGCGGTGCGGCGATCAACCAACTCTGCAAAGTCCACGACGCCGAACTAAATGTCATGGAAGCGGCGCTTGAGATTCCAACCCGTGATTTTTCCAAAGAGCCAGCAATGGATGATGCCGATTGCGCCGAAGCTGTCGCTTTTGGTATGTCTGGCCCGGATGTCGGCTTGGATGTGCTCTGCGTCGGCGAGATGGGCATTGGTAATACGACGGCTTCTGCCGCCATCTGCCACGCGCTTTACGGCGGCGATGCTGAAGACTGGGTTGGTCCCGGCACCGGCGTTGAAGGCGATGCGCTGGCCAATAAAATCCGCGTCGTCAAAGAAAGCGTAATATTACACCAGGCTGTACTCACCGATGGCCTGGAAATTCTGCGCTGCTTCGGTGGCCGCGAAATGGCGGCGATTTGCGGCGCCATCATAGCGGCGAGGCTTTCGCGCATCCCGGTTTTATTGGATGGCTACGTCACTTGCGCCGCCGCCGCTGTGCTCCATGCGATGGATGAACATGCGCTGGATCATTGTGTCGTTGCCCATATCTCGGCTGAGCCCGGCCACCGTATATTGGTTGAAAAACTGGGTAAAGTGCCATTGCTTGATTTTGGGATGCGTCTCGGCGAAGGATCTGGTGCCGCGCTCGGTATTGGGCTGTTACGCAGTGCTGTAGCCTGTCACAACGGCATGGCGACCTTTGAAGAGGCCGCCGTCTCTAATAAGGAATAGGACTTACATAGATTAATATGCTCGCATAGGTTTATAATTACTTGAAATTTATTTAAAAATTTGTATTCTCTGCCTTATAAAAATAATAACTATCAAATGCTCTTGGCCAATCAAAACCGTTAATTGAAAAAGCGAAAAAATGGCCTATCAATATATTATCGATCATGACGTAAATTGCGTCTTCGTCCAACATCATAATCGCTACGACCAAAATGATGGGCATAATCAGATAAAAGATTTGCTCGCTGATCCTGCTTATAAGGTTGGCATGAACATTTTAAAGGATGTTCGTACGACTTCGTATCCGAAAAAATTTGATTTCGAATTTTTTAAGACGACACGTCCATCTAAAATGTTCTCCCTCGAAGAGCAGCTTGGCAAATGCAAAATTGGTATATTGGTAGGGAGTGCTAAAGACTTTGCCACAGCCCATCAATTAGAGGTCAGCACTCGTCTGGATAAGCTAAAGGTTCAAAGAAAACCATTTCGCGAATTGGCTAAAGCGCGGGCGTGGCTCGGTATTCCCGAAAATTACCAGATTATATTTCCGCAATTGGTGGAATAAAGATCTGTGTTCTAAGTCGCGTGCGGCTCAGCCAAGCTTGACGTTTCTTCCTCACCTAGGCGGCCATATATATATGCCGCCCCGGCGCCCAGAACGCTCCACATAAACGCAGCTGCGAAAAGCGAAATCATGACAAAATGAGCTGCCAATTCCGGTGGTGATGCACCAACCGCCCCGGCTTCTGCGTGGGGAGCACCAATCGCATGTGGAATAACCAGCAGCAACAAGCCACTCGCCCGCCAAATGTTGGATTTACCGAAGGCGATCATCGCGAGACCAATCGAGCTCGCAACAGCTGTACCCAACCACCAAGTTTGGCGCGCTAATAAATCACCAGCAGCGGCGGCCGGCAGTTCAGCCGGCAAACCCAAACCTGGAAGGAATGAAAAGCTTAGAAAGCCAGCGCCACCCCACAATAGTCCTTGGGTTAAACTAATCGAGCCGCCATAAAGCGTAAATCCAGCGGCCAGTAACAATCCAAAGGCAATCGCTGTCAGCATGTTTGCAGCCAAGGTATAGAGCGAGCGCTCCATGCCATCTTGCGGGGCCCAGCTATTTTCACCATGTGAATGAGACCCGTGATCATGGTCCGCAGAAGCTGTCTGGGCGGTGTGTTTGTGACCCGCCTGGGCATCGGCATGAACGTGGCTGGTTCCTTCGGCATGAATGTGAAAATTTTGCTCATGAAGATGAGGCACATTGCCACCCGAATGAGCGTGGCTAATGCCGCCAGGATGAGCATGGCTCACACCGGCAATCGCCGCACTTGCCTGGGCAGCAGCTTGTTGCTCATACCCCTCGGCTTTGACAATAAGTGGTTGAACCATGATTAAATGTGCCAGCGTCAATACGACACCAGCAACAGCACCGGACAAAAGCCCGGTCAGAAGCAATCTCTGTAACATTAGGTCAGCTTAATGACAGGGGAAAGAATTAGCGTGACGGGAATCGTGTGCCGCATTGTGCACCAGATCTGCATTGGCAAAACCAACACCCATCAAAATAAAGGCACCCAAGATGGAGCCGAATACTGCAGCGGCCAGTCTCTGCGACAGCGCTACTGATTTTGTTTCTTGCTTTAGAACTTTAACTTCACTCATGGTCTATCACCCTCCGTGTTAAATATATGATGGCAGGTATCTGACTCGCTTGACGCTTACAGTTGCGGGGGCAGTCTCGGATTTGCCACTAATCGACTTGGCGCACCGTATTCCCAATTCATCTGCTTTTTGACAAAACAGAACCATCCCCTAAAGGGTTAAACGCAAGACGGTTCAAAGTCAATGTGGAATTGGGGTCACGGGTGGAAAAAGTAGCGCCTAAATCAACTCCACGCGCAATTTCGTGCCTTCAAGATGCAAACCGCCCCGCCAATGTTCAATATAGGGTGTCGGCGGGCGCATATCGGGGGCAACCAGCCAAAGTCGCCAGAGGCGGCGTTTGCGCTCAGGTTCCGGCCAGTCTTCAAACCCTGTCCGGGTATGGAGCGCGACCGAATTATTGACGAACTGCATGTCGCCTTGGTCCAGCTGCATGGCATAATGAAGCTCTTCGCAGATATTTTCTGCAACTTCCATGGCTTCTGCCTGTAAATCCGTCAAATCGGGTGCTTCTGGCAAAAGGTGCCCCTTGCGCATATGAGTCGGGCCAAAAGCGACGCACAATTTACCTTCGAGGAAATTAAAGGTCGGGCTTTCGTAATAGTTCTTTGAGCCATCATCAATCTCTGAATGCATGGTCCAGCAATAAGGCTCAGCCAAAATCGGCACGAGATCCGGGCGGCGCTTGACCATCTCGTTATACATCGCAAGAGAGCTGACGACTTTCGACTTACCACCGGATTTTGCCGTATGGGTGCAGAGCAATGTGACGATATCACACTGATCACAATGATAATCCATCTCGACATTCGTCTGATAGCCACGATGTTTGGGATCGGTGTAATCGCGTCCGGCATCAATGACATGGCCGATCATATCGCCTTCGGGATTATTTGAGACAGCCTCACCAATATGACGGCCTATACCCCAATAAATATAAGCCACTTCGATGCGGTCCATATCGGCAAACGGCAAACCGCGGAGTAGCGCGATCCCCACCCCATCCCGCAAATCATCGCGAATGTTCTCTAATTTGGTGGCAAAACTGCCGAGATCATAATCCGCTTTTTTAGTTTCCAACAGCGCATTTGGGTCGTCACCGAATTTTGCTTTCGCCGCCGCCCCCATATTCTGGAGATCGCTTATTTCAGCATCCGTAAGACGGTAAATCCAATCTTCATTCGCTTCAAACTGCGACTTATGCCAAGCTGCCGGATCAACGACAGGCTCGCCCAAAACGGCGTGATTTCTGATTGAATCAGAAGCATCTAAATTGTTCACGTTACTGCACCTCCCTGAGATCTTTTTTCATCTTATACCTTGTATCGTAAGATATCTTACGATACAAGTCTAGAGTTCTTTTCAGGAGTGCTAGGATGCCTAAAAAATCAGTTTCTAAAGAGGAAAATGACCTGGGTGGTCTCTATGATCGACCCGGTTTTCTGCTGCGTAGATGCCAGCAAGAAACCGGGTGGGTTTTTGAGGAAAGTTGTGCCGAGCTTGGACTTACGCAGCGCCAATATGACTTTTTATTTGCGCTCAGCGAAGCAGATGAACGAGATCAGGATCAGCTTGCCCGCTTGCTCGGCCTAGATCGCTCCAACACCGGACATGTCATTAAAATATTGCTGCGAAAAGGATATATTGAACGGCGTGTAAAACCCTCAGATAAACGCAAACGGCTGATCAGATTGACTGAAAATGGCCGGGATATTTTCCAAGCTGCCAAACCAGCCGCAATGGCTGCACGTGATTATTTATTGGATTTGTTAGACCAAGATGAACAAGAGATATTCATGCGGCTTTTGAGAAAAATTGTCCTCACCAATACGCGTCCGGATCGCGCGCCACTGGAAATAGCAGGATCGCTATAACCTAGTCAGCAAGCTCCTCAATCGTCCAGAGCTTACCCAGATCATCACGCGTGTCCTTAATGCCGGCTTTGCGCATCGCATACCAATAAGTGGCAGCGTTGGAAGAGACGATCGGGCGGCCAAGTTTTTGCTCAAGCTCAGCGATCATGCTGACCATACCCAAGGCACCGCCAACATGAAGGAAGGTGTCGACATCGTCATGATCATTGCGTTTGAGGGCTTCCAGGATCTGATCGACGGTCACTTTAATGATATCGATGCTTTCTTTAACTTCAAGCCAGGCACCATACGGCGCCTCAAAGCCGAGCGCTTCATAATAGGCCTGCACGCTTTTCGAATAAACTTCCGACATCGGTGAGAGCACCGCAATGCGTTTTGCACCAAGCGCCTTGAGCGCAGCTTCGGTCGCATCTGTCGCTGTCACGACCGGCACACCCCGGGCGGCGGCTTCCAGCTTTTTGACGAACTCAGCTTGGATTTCCAATGACCAATTGCGCATTTCAATCGAATTGCCGGTGATGATCATATCCGGATAGCAGCCATGGCATTGCGGCAAGGTTGCCAAGACGGCTTCCGGCACTTTGTCCTGCACTGAAATATCGAAGCGATACATCTGATTGTTGACCCCGTCGGGGCGCATCAACTCATATTCAGGATGCATATTGGCATTTTGTTGCGGAATGAGAAAAGCAAAGACCCCGCGTGGTCCGAAACGATCCGGCATAACTGGCTACCTTTAAATTATTGCTTGGTTTGGGCGACCATATAGATACTTGGCGGTCAGGCAATGAATTTGGATGGACAATAACGCGATTGTTAAAATCAAAGAAATTGCGTTACATTTCCATCACAGGCACGCTAAGGTTAGAGCTAAGCAATATTCTCCGGGAGCATAAATAATGAGCGTTAAGCATTTTCATCATTTAGGGTTGGCGATTCCTGATGTACCCACCCAGAAGAAATTTTATGAAGATTTCGGCTTGATCGGTGAGGAGATCGAGAACCGCGCGATCATGCGCTGCATTGGCCGCGATCAGGATCAACTCCTGCTCACCGAGGGGCCGGAACGCAAGCTCAGCCATGTCTCTTACGGCGCCGATGACGAAGGTTTGGCGGCCGTCAAAAACAACATTGAAGCCAGCAATCTTGCCACTGAAATCGATTGTCCCAAAGACACGCCTTATGAAGGTATTTGGATCCAAGATTTCGAAGGCGACGTTTATAATGTAAATATCAGTGAGGCGGCGCCTTCGAAAGGCGGCATCAGCCCATCCATCGCCCATGAAGCGTTTCAAGCCAATGGCCCCGGTCATTATGACCGCGTCAACAAAAAGGGCAGCATTGCATACGACACCACGCCAGAGCCCCATCGGCTCGGCCATATGGTGCAGTTTACCACAAGCCTGGAAAAGAAAATCGCGTTTTACCGGGATGTGTTGGGACTTAAATTGACCGACACCAGCGAAGGCCTGATCGCTTTTCTAAGAACGGCGGGAGGTTGTGATCATCATACCGTCGGCTTTTTAGAGACAGATAAAACCGGCTTCCATCATGCGAGCTTTGAAATGGACAATGTTGATCATGTGGGCCTCGGCGGACAGGGGATGCTGGAAAAAGGCTATCGCAATGGCTGGGGTCTTGGACGACATGCTTTAGGTTCTAATTTTTTCTGGTATATTCGAGATCCGCATGATGGTTTGTGCGAATTTTTCGCCGATATGGACTATATTGCGGATGACGATGCCTGGGAGGCCAAAGATTGGCCGATGGATGTCGGCTTTTATCTCTGGGGACCAAATCCTCCAGAAGAGTTTGGCATGAATTATGAGGGCTGCAAAACTACCACCAAACCAGGCGCAGGTGGTAAGGGCGCCCGAAATTAGGACTAATTAGGTTAGAGAATACGGATTATGAAGAAACTTATTATTGGCATTACTGGCTCGACGGGCTCTATTTTAGCCGTGCGCCTGCTTGAAATCCTAAGCGGCTCCGATGTCGAAACCCATTTGGTAGTCAGCAAATGGGGCCATCAGACGCTCGAGCATGAAACCGACTACACCCACGACCAAGTCTTGGCGATGGCCGATGTTAATTATGGCTCGGGTGATATGGGGGCTGCAGTCTCTTCTGGTTCGTTTCGCACCGAAGGTATGGTTGTCATACCGTGCTCTATGTCGAGCCTTGCGACGATTGCCCATGGCAATGGCACCCACCTCGTCCACCGCGCAGCCGATGTGATTTTGAAAGAACGCCGGAAATTGGTACTTGTCGCCCGCGAATTGCCGCTCAATGACATTCATCTGGAAAACATGCTGAAACTATCGCGCATGGGCGTTCATATCGTGCCGCCGATGATGGCGTTTTATAATCACCCGGAAACTATTGAGGACATGGTTGATCATGTCGTTATGCGCGTGCTGGATCAATTTGATATTACGGTTGATACCGTGCCGCGCTGGGAAGGCAAGATGAAGCAGCGCCAAAAATAGCTAACCAACCTCTCCACCATTGACGTAAACAGTGCGAATAGCGCGGTCATCGGCCAGAATAATCTGCGCAAACAACATGTCAGCGAGACTTTCGGCGCGTTTCATTCGATGGCGAATGAGATTAGTCGAGCTCAAATCAATAACCGTCAAATCGGCTTCATGCCCCGGCGCAATCCGGCCAATTTTATCTTCAAGATGCAGTGCTTTAGCCCCGCCCAGAGTCAGCAGATAAAAGGCTTCAAAAGGAGATATCGAAAAATCCCGAAACTGAGCAATCTCATAGGCCGCCTTGACCGTGGCAAAAGGCGACAGTGATGTACCACCGCCAACATCGGTGCCGAGACAAATTTTTGCTCCGGCCTTCTGTAATTTTTCATACTCAAATAGACCACTGCCCAAAAATAAATTTGAGGTCGGGCAGTGAACGATAGAGGTATCGGTCTCGGCGGCCACTCGAATATCCTCGTCCGAGAAATGAATTCCATGGCCATAGAGGGTGCGTGGACCTAAAAGGTTAAACCGCTGATAGACATCGAGATAAGACCTTGCTTCAGGGAAAAGTTCGGCAACCCAATCTATCTCTTGTACGTTTTCAGAGACATGTGATTGTACATAGACATCGTCGCTCTCCTGATAAAGCGCACCGGCGGCTTCTAACTGCTCCGGCGTTGAGGTCGGCGCGAAACGCGGCGTAATGGCATAGAGGCTGCGGCCTTTATTATGCCATTTCTCGATCAAGGCCTTCGATTGGTCATAGCCAGTCTGCGCCGTGTCTTTCAAATTGTCCGGCGCGTGGCGATCCATTAAAACTTTCCCGGCGATCATGCGAAGACCATATTGCTCAGCGGTAAAAAAAAAAGCATCTACGGATTGCGGATGCGAGGTGCAGAAAACCGCCGCAGTGGTGAACCCGCATTTGAGAGATTCTTGCAGGTAAAAGTCAGCCGTCGCGGCGGCATATTCTTGGTCGTCAAATTTGGCTTCTTCGGGAAACGTATAGGTGTTGAGCCAATCAATGAGCTTGGCCCCATAGGAAGCGATCACACCCATTTGTGGATAATGGACATGGCCATCTATAAAGCCAGGTACGATAAGATCGTCGCCATGATCAATAGTTTGAATATCTTCTGGCAGAGTGACTGAACTCACCTCGCCGACTGCGGATATCACCCCGTTTTCAATAACCACGCAGCCCTTTTCCCAATAATCATAATCATTGGGACCGCTGTTAAAGGTCAGCACGCGTCCTTTGAGGGCGAGTGGAGAATTTATGTCAGGAGATACCGACATGCTTTTATTATCTCACGGGTAATTAAAATATGTGGGGCCCAACTCGAGAGTTGAGCCCCAACACTTTGCTTTAACTTATTTAGGTATCGTGCCGTCAACGCCTTCGACATAAAAATTCATGCCAGCAAGCATGCCGTCATCAGCATTTTTACCCGCAGGCACAACAATTTTGCCGGCTTGGTTTTTGATCGGCCCAGCGAACGGATGAACCGTGCCATTGAAGATACCCTCTTTGGCTTTTTCGGCTATAGCCACAACGTCGGCTGGAATAGCTTTATTGTAAGGTGCCATTCTGACCATACCTGATTTAAAGCCGCCCCAAGTGTCTTGAGACTTCCAGGTGCCATCGAGCATCGCTTTGGTCCGCCCAATATAATAAGCGTTCCAGTTATCGATGATCGCTGTCAGCTGAGCTTTTGGACCGAAGTGGACCATGTCGGATGCTTGACCAACACCCCAAACACCAGCCTTTTGAGCCTGTTGCAGCGGTGCCGGAGAATCGGTGTGCTGCATGATGATATCTGCGCCTTGGGCAATCAGTGCTTTGGCCGCATCGGCTTCTTTGCCTGGATCAAACCAGGAAGACACCCAAACAACTTTGATTTTGATCTTAGGATTTACCGAGCGCGCAGCAATGATCGTCGCGTTAATGCCCCGGATCACTTCTGGGATCGGGAAAGAAGCAACATATCCCAAGATATTGGATTTAGTCATTTTACCTGCGATCAAGCCAACAACATGGCGGCCTTCATAAAAACGTGCGGAATAGGTCGAGATATTTTTTCCGCGCTTGAAGCCGGTGGCGTGTTCAAACTTCACTTTTGGAAAGCGTTTAGCGACTTTCAAAGTTGGGTTCATGTAGCCAAACGAAGTCGTGAAAATGAGGTTATGACCTGAGCGAGCAAGTTTGGTGATCACCCGGGCAGCATCTGCACCTTCTGGTACAGATTCGACATAAGTCGTTTTAACCTGATCACCAAAAGTATTAGCAATCGCTTTTCGACCAACATTATGCTGATACGACCAACCATGGTCACCAATTGGGCCAACATAGACAAAGCCGACTTTGGCTTTTTTTTCTGCGGCAAAACCGGTAGACGCGCCGACAACCATCGCGGCTGTCAGTAAAGCGCCTAAAAATACGCGTTTTGAAATCATCGTTTTCCTCCGATAGATATGTTTAAGTTTAATTTAGTTAACCAGATGCATGGAAACTCCGGCCTAAACAGGCAGGAGCATTGATACTCGCCCGTGTACTGTCCCTCGATATGAGCACAAGAACCACCACAGTCGCAAGATAAGGCAGCATGGACAAGAATTGCGGCGCGACTTCGAGGCCGAATCCCTGAGCATGCAATTGAATGATTGTAATACCGCCAAATAAATACGCCCCAAAAAAGGCCCGCCACGCTTTCCAGGATGCAAAGACGACCAAAGCGAGCGCAATCCAGCCTCGGCCAGCGGTCATATTTTCTGCCCAAAGCGGCGTATAGACAAGCGACAAATACGCGCCACCCAATCCCGCCATGGCGCCGCCAAACAGCACACAAGCCATGCGGATTTTATTGACCGAATAACCGATGGAGTGGGCCGCATGGTGATTTTCACCAACCGCCCGGATCAACAATCCTGTCCGGGTTTTATTCAGCACATAAGTCACCAAGGCAGCCGAGATCACCGAGCCATAAACCAAAATATCGTGGCCAAAAAGCAATGGCCCTAAGATCGGAATATCACTGATAAACGGAATTTCGAGCCCCGGCAGACCGGGGAATGTTTTACCTACAAAGCCATGGCCCAACAGCGCACTAAAGCCCAAACCAAAGATCGTCAGCGCTAGGCCGGTTGCCACTTGATTGGACAACAAATAAAGCGTCAGGAAGCCAAAAATGAAGGCAATGGCGGCACCGCCAAGCGCCCCTGAGACAATCGCCAGCGTTGCATTGCCAGTCGTCACGCCAACACCAAAGGCGACAACAGCGCCGGTAATCATCATGCCTTCAACGCCCAAATTCAGCACACCTGATTTTTCAACGACGACCTCTCCGACCGCGGCAAACACCAAAGGTGTTGAGGCGGTGATAATTGTCAATAACGCGGGGACTATCCATTCTGGCATGTTATGCACCCTCCTCATCTATCGTCGCGGGGGCAGTGGCAACTGCCACCGCCGTTGCGACATTTGCCCGGCCAAAGCGGATGCGGTAGCGCACCAACACGTCACTCGCGAGCAAGAAAAATAACAGCATACCCTGGAACACACCGGTCACCGCATTGGGCAAATTCATTTCAATTTGAGCATTATCTCCGCCCAAATAAGTCAACGCCATCAACAAACCGGCGAACAAACAGCCAATCGGGTGGAGCCGCCCTAAGAAGGCAACAATAATGGCGGTGAAACCATAGCCTGGTGAAATAACTGGAATGATTTGACCAACCGGTCCTGAAACTTCAATGGTGCCGGCAAGGCCAGCTGCTCCGCCGCCGATCATCAGCGTCAACCAGACGATGTGTTTTTCTTTAAAGCCAGCAAAGCTCGCCGCCATCGGCGCCATGCCGATGACCCGAATTTGAAAGCCAATCATATGGCGCGTCATCACAACCCAGGCAATGGCAACGCCAAAGAGAGCGATAATCCAGCCAAAGTGCAGACGGGTTTCTTCCAAGATAATCGGAATAATCGCTGCATCATGAAAGAGGCGCGATTCGGGGAAGTTCTGGCCATCGGGATCTTTCCACGGCCCATGAATGAGATAGCTCAAGACCAGCAACCCGACATAGGTCAGCATTAAGCTGGTAAGAATTTCATTGGTGCCGTATTTGGTTTTGAGAAAAGCTGGGATCGCAGCCCAAGCCATTCCGCCCAGCACCCCAGCGACTAGCATGCCCGGCACCAAAAATAACGAGTCGACATTGAAAAACACCAAAGCCACACCGCCGCCGGCCAAAGCACCGATGGTCAATTGCCCTTCGGCACCAATGTTCCAGATGTTTGCTTGGAAGCCAAAAGACAACCCGACCGCGATCAACACCAAGGGTGTTGCTTTGACGAACAATTCCGCCCAGCCGTCAAGCGAGGTTAAAGGCTGAACAAAAAACGTCACAATTGCTTCCAGCGGATCAACGCCCAAAATGCCGAACATAACCATGCCAGCGATGAAGGTCAGGATAACCGCAAAGATCGGCGACCAATAAATCATCGAGCGGGACATCTCGCCCCGTAATTCGAGCCTAAGCATGAGCAGCCTCCTCTTCTCCGACAATGCCGGCCATGAGCAAGCCAATTGCTTCGACGGTAAACTCTTCGGCGGGTCTGGTGGGTGACAATTCGCCCTCACAGATCACGGCCATTTGGTCTGAAACTTCGAACAGCTCCTCCAGATCCTGACTGATCACCAAAACCGCTGCCCCTTTGGCTGCCAAATCCAACAGCGATTGGCGAATAAAGGCGGCTGAGCCCGCATCAACGCCCCAGGTCGGCTGCAAGGCGACAATCACACCCGGATTCTGCAATATCTCCCGGCCAAAAATAAACTTCTGCAAATTGCCGCCAGAAAGACTATTCGCCGCATGTTCAACACCCGGCGTTTTGACATTAAACTCGGCAACCACGTCTAAAGCATATTTGACTGAACCTCGAATATCGATAAAGCCGTTCGAGGTTAAATTCATCGTCCTGGCGCCCGACAAAAAAGCGTTTTCCCAGAGCGACATCTCCGGTACCGTGCCATGGCCCAATCGTTCTTCCGGCACGAAGCCAAGCCCCGCGTTGCGCCTGATGCTTGGCCCGGATTTGCCGACCGCATCTTTGCCAATCATCACGCTACTCGCGTCTTCGACCAGCATTTCGCCACTTAGAACTTCCATCAATTCGATCTGTCCATTACCGGCAATCCCGGCGATGCCAACGACTTCGCCTTGGCGCACTTCGAGATTTATGTTTTTAAGATCAACACCATGCTGATGGCTAGATTTCAAGCTGAGATCGCGGACCACCAGATGCGGATCCCCGGGCGCTGCTTTGCCGGGTTTTTCTGGGCTTACCAAGCTGTCGCCCATCATCATTTCCGCCATTGAGCGCGGGCTTTCTTCTGATGGGATACAATCATCGACGACTTCGCCCATGCGCATAATCGTTGCGACATGACAGAGGTCTTTGATCTCCTGCAGCTTGTGACTGATATAGAGGATAGAAACGCCTTCTTCGGACAAACGACGCAGCGTTTTAAAGAGCTCATCGACTTCCTGGGGGGTCAGCACCGAGGTCGGCTCATCCATGATCAACAATTTGGGATCCTGCAACAGGCAGCGCACCACTTCGATCCGTTGGCGCTCACCTACCGACAGAGTGTGGACGTAGCGATTAGGATCAAGCGGCAGGCCATATTGCTGCGAGACATCGCGAATGCGTTGATTGAGATCACCGGCGGCAAGTTCTTTGGAAATGCCGATGGCGATGTTTTCTTCCACCGTCATCGCATCAAACAATGAGAAATGCTGGAACACCATGCCGATTCCAAGCTTGCGGGCGGCATTGGGATTTTGAATGACCATCTCCTGGCCTTCCCATTTGAGCGAGCCGGAATCAGCTTTTTGCACGCCATAAATAAACTTCACCAAAGTCGATTTGCCGGCACCATTTTCGCCCAGCAACGCATGGATTTCACCCGGCATGATTTTCAGGCTGACATTGTTGTTGGCGATCACGCCGGGATAAGCCTTCGTGATGCCTTGCAATTCTAACCTGGGTGTTTGATCTGTCATACGTCCCCCGCCTTATGCTCTAATTTCAGTTATCGCATTTAGAAGTGCTTCTGGTGTCGCAGGTGCGTTCAGTGTTGGGCGCTTCGATCCATCGCCACATCGCGCCACCGCATCCCTCAGAGCCAGCCAAACTGAGATTGCCAACATCAACGGTGGCTCGCCGATGGCTTTAGACCTGAAGATGGTTGGTACGCGATTTGGTGCATCCTCCAGAATATGGATATTGAACTTAGGCGGAACGTCTCGACTGCCGGGGATTTTGTAGGTAGATGGCCCATGAGTCAAAAGCGCACCTTTATCATTCCACACCAATTCCTCCGATGTCAGCCACCCCATCCCCTGAACATAGGCCCCTTCGATCTGGCCATAATCCACCCGTGGGTTCAAAGATTTCCCACAATCTTGTAGGATATCAGTATGTAGCGTCCGGGATTCGCCGGTCAAAGTATCAATCACAACTTCCGAAATAGAGACGCCATAGCTGAAATAATAAAACGGTGAGCCGGTACAGGTAATCGGATCCCAGGTCAGGTCCGGCGTTTGATAAAAGCCGGTTGCGGAAAGCGATTCTCTGGCCTCCCAAGTCATTTGGGCGAGCTCGGCAAAGCTGAGACTTTCATTGCCCGCGTAAACACAGTTCAGGCGAAACTCGATCTCGTCCTCGGCAACGTCAAAATGACGCGCCGCCACGCCGGTCATCCGAGCCTTAATCCGGTCCGCTGCATCATAAGCGGCCATACCGTTAAGATCTGAGCCAGCAGACGCCGCCGTCGCCGAGGTGTTCGGCACTTTATCGGTGCGGGTCGATGAGATTTTAATGTTGTCGATGTCGATCTGGAAGACCGTCGCCACGACTTGCGCCACCTTGGTAAACAGCCCTTGGCCCATCTCCGTGCCGCCATGATTGAGATGAACTGAGCCGTCGGTATAAACATGGACCAATGCGCCCGCTTGATTAAGCGCCGGCATATTGAACGAAATACCGAACTTGATCGGCATTGCCGCGATGCCCTTTTTCAAGGTTTGGTTTTCCAGGTTGAATTTTTCGATGGCTTGTTTGCGGCCTTCATAGTCAATTTCGCTCATCAAACGATCAGCGAGCTCTTCAATGATATTATCTGTCACGGTCTGACCATACGGCGTGACGTTGCGATCCTTGGTGCCGTAGTAATTGACTTTTCGAATATCATCCAAAGATTTGCCGAGGTGATGACCGATATGCTCCAAGATCGTCTCAATCACGATCATGCCTTGCGGTCCGCCAAAGCCTCGAAAGGCCGTATTGGAAACCGTGTTGGTCTTGCACGGATAGCCTCTAAACCGTGCGTTTTCCAAGAAATAGCAATTATCGCCGTGACACAGCGAGCGCGCCATCACGCCGGAGCTGAGATCCGCAACATTGCCGGAACGCATATACATCGCGATATCAATGCCCGCAATTCGTCCGTCATCATCAAAGCCGACATCATAATCGAACTCATAATCGTGGCGCTTGCCGGTGATGATCATATCGGCATCCCGGCGCAATCTCAGTTTAGCAGGCCGCCCGGTCTTTGAGGCGACCATGGCTGCCAAGGCCGCGATGATGGTCGGCTGGCTTTCTTTGCCGCCAAAGCCCCCGCCCATGCGGCGAATTTCCACCGTCACGGCATTGCTCGGCACACCCAAAACATGTGAGACACCGTGTTGTACTTCGGTCGGATGTTGGGTTGAGCTATAGACCTGCATGTCCTGATCTTCGCCCGGCACCGCAAGTGCGACATTGGCTTCGAGATAAAAGTGATCCTGGCCACCGCAGGCAATCTCACCTTGCAGGCGATGCTGGGCTGCCTCAAGCGCCTTATCGGGATCCCCTTTGATGACGGAGGGGGGAGTGTAGGTGAACTGTTCTTTTTCGAAGGCTTCTTTGATCGAGAGAACCGGCTTTAGCTCTTCATAGTCAACGGCAACCAATTTGGCCGCCTGAAATGCTTGGTCGTAGGTGTCGGCAGCAACTACAGCAAACGGGTGCCCGACATATTCCACAACGCCATCGGCGATCGCCGGTTCACCTTCAAAAATCGGTGCGATGTCGTTATGGCCGGCAATATCTTTGGCCGTCAGCACCGCCGCAACTCCTGCCATCGCCAGCGCCTTCGAGGCATCGATTGATTTGATCGTGGCATGAGCGTGCGGCGACGTCACCAGCACAAGCTCCAGCGTATTCGGCAGGCTCGGCATATCATCAATATAGAGCGCCTTGCCGGTGACATGCTTGACCGCACTATCATGCTGGACCTTATCATGCGCCGCGCCAACGATGTTTTGCGAGCCATCCATTATACCGCCACCACTTCTAGAGCCTGATCGAGGCCAGAGATATCCTGATAGAGGCGCTGGAATAGATTGCCGGCGACTTGGAGGCGATACTGCGCACTCGCCCTGTGATCGCTGATCGGCTGATAGTCTTTGCCGATCACGCCTGATGCTGAACGCGCGGTTTCGATATTCCAGGTTTTGCCGATAAGGGCGGCCTCGCAAGCAAGACTTCGTTTTGGCGTCGCCGCCATACCGCCATAGGCGATGCGCGCAGCTGTTACGGTCTCGCTGTCGAGTTCAAGCCGATAGGCACCGATTACGGCAGAGATATCTTGATCATAGCGTTTGGAAATTTTATAGGCGCGGAACTCTTGTGTGGCGTTCAATTTTGGAATGCGAATAGCCTTGATGAACTCACCCGCTTTGAGATCGGTTTTGCGGTAGTCGAGGAAAAATTCCTCAATCAGCAATTCGCGCTCCCCGGCCTTTGAATACAAAATGAGCGTCGCATCAAGCGCGATGAGGCAGGGCGGCGTATCACCGATCGGGGACGCATTACCAATATTGCCGCCGATGGTGCCGACATTGCGGATTTGGACCGAGCCGATCCGGGTGATCAAAGTCGCAAAAGACGGGAAGAGACGTTCAATGAAAGGCAAAGCCGATGAATAAGTCACCGCAGCGCCAAAAGTTATATCTGTCTCAGTCTCGTCAATTTCCAGAAGCTCAGCGACATGGCCGGTATGAATAACGGTCTCAAGCGCTTCGCGTTCCTTGCTGACCAAGATGCCGAGATCGGTGCCACCGCCCAATAAATTTGCTTCCGGGTGGTCGGCAAAAACCTCAGCTAACGCATCGATGGTTTGTGGTGCCAAGAAGGATTGAGCGCCATCGGTATATTCCGAAGTGGCCTCTAGAATATCGAGCGCGGCACCATCCGGCTTCGCCGCACAAGCTTCACGCGCAGCTTCAACGATCGGCCGGTAGCCCGTGCAGCGGCACAAATTTCCAGCCAGCGTATCGTGGATGAGGCCATCGCTTGGTTGTTCTCCAGCCTGCCTGAGAGCAAAGAGCGACATGATAATGCCCGGCGTACAAAAGCCGCATTGGGTGCCATCAGTTTTCACCATGGCGTCCTGCACCGGGTCGAGCAGTGCATCGCTTGTCGCTAGACCTTCAACGGTAAGGACATGTTTGCCGTCTAATTGGGCGACCATAAGCAAACACGCATTGACGGCTTTGTAGTCGGGTTGGCCTTCAACATTCTCAGCCAGCACGATGGTGCAAGCCCCACAATCACCCTCCGCACAGCCTTCTTTGGTGCCGGTAAGCTCGGCAGTTTCACGGAGATAATCCAGCACAGTCGTTGTCGGCGAGACCGCCTCAACATGACGCAATTCGCCATTTAATGTGAACTGGAGTGTCATCTAATCCCTTAACCCTGCTGTCTTTGCGCCCTTTTTGGGCTTTGTTTAAAGTATTGCCTCTTTTAGAGACGGAGTCTCACTTATTATTCCCCAATTATTCCTCAATTATTCCTCAATTATTCCTCAATTATTCCTCAATTATTCCTCAATTATTCCTCTGCCGGCATGCCGCGCTTTATCCAATCGCCCATACCTTGGCGTTCTTTTTTGGTCATTTTGGTCTTGTTGCCAAGCGGCATCGCATTAGTCAGCACGGCTTGTTTCAATATTACGGCACTGTATTTTTTAATGTCGGCGAGAGTTTCAAGTTTCACACCGCCCGGTGCTTCCTCAATGTCTTCATCGGTTGGCTTGGCGGCATGACACGACACACAGCGCGTTTGCACAATTGCCAACACATCGGTTGCTTCCAATTGATCATCTTCCGCCACTTTTACATCCTCGCGGTAGCTTATGAAGACCATCAAGACAGCCATAAACGCCGCCGCTGTCGCCCATTGCCATTTAAGGCGGCTGCCACTTTTGCCTTGGTTTTTGGCATTGTAGTAGTCGCGAATAATGCCGCCGATAATAATGACGAGACCGACAACAACCCACGAATGCTGGTTGGAAAAAATCATCGGGAAGTGCGAGCTGATCATCATCAGCAATACCGGTAATGTCAGATAATTGTTATGAGTTGAGCGTTGTTTGCCGTCTTCACCCAACTGGGGGTCTGGCTCATCACCGGCAATCAACGCATCGACGACAATGCGCTGATTGGGAATAATGACAAAGAAAACATTGGCGACCATGATCGTTCCGACCATCGCACCGACATGAACAAACGCCCCCCGCCCACTATAGACGTGGGTAAAGCCATAGGCCGCCAGCAAGATCATGACAAAGACGATGGCTGACAGCGCGATCTCACTTTTTCCAAGCGGTGATTTGCAAACCTGATCATAAATCACCCAACCTGCAATGAAGGCCCCAATGCTGATTCCAATCGCCTGCCATTGATTGAGGTCCATCACCTCTCTATCGATCAGAAAACTCTCTGCACCCCAGTAATAAATAATCACCATCAATGAGAAGCCGGAAATCCAGGTGAAATAGGCTTCCCATTTGAACCAGTGCAGCACGTCCGGCATTTTGGGTGGGGCCACGGTATATTTCTGCATGAAATAAAAGCCGCCGCCATGCACATTCCACGACGCGCCTTTAACGCCCTCAGGCAAACCTTCTTCGGGCCTCAGAGAATAGTCTAAGAACATGAAATAAAACGAGGAGCCAATCCAGGCGATACCGGCAATCAGATGTAGCCAGCGAAACATCAGTTCTAACCATTCTGCGTAAGCGATATCGATCATGGGAAGATTGCCTTTTGTCTGCTAGCTGCCGCGATAGGTTGAATAGGAATAAGGCGAAACCAAAAGCGGCACATGATAATGATCCTCTGGCTCGGCAATGCCAAAGCGTAGCGGCACTACATCCAAGAACGCCGGGGATGGCAAATCAATGCCCTTGGCGGCGAAATAGTCGCCAATGTGGAAGCGCAGCTCATAAGTCCCAACGCTAAAATCAGCATCTTCCAGCAGCGGCTCATCGCAGCGGCCATCGGCATTCGTGACAGCCTCCAAAACAAGCGCCGCTTCGGAGTCAGATATCCGATACAATTCAACACGCACCCCCGCCGCGGGGCAGCCATGGGCAGAATCTAGAATATGCGTGGTTAAAAAACCCATCTCAGTAAATGCCTCTATTAAATTGTATCCATTTTTATATGTTATTGTTGTCAATATTCGAAAGATGGTACTTCATTTTGCAATCGCGATGCAACGAATTTTTTGAATTAATTCCGGGTTTTTATATGTAAAATGACATTAATATATGTATCAATTTTTTACTGTGTTTGATTTTGTGTCCCATATTTAATGAGTTTATCGACCTTTTTGTTGCAATATATGTATTCATTTTGTATGATTTTCGTATACAATTTTATACATGGCAAAATGCGGCGTATTCTACAATGGCAATTCAGGCTGAAACTTCGGACGAATGGATCTACGGCCAGGTCTTTAGTGCGGTGCTGGAACAACGCCTGATTCCAGGTGCCAAACTCAAGGAGAGCGAGCTCTGCGAGGTCTTTGGCGTCAGTCGAACGATCATCCGCCGTATCTTGCTCCGCCTCTCGCTTGATAAAGTGGTCGAGCTTCGCCCCAATAAGGGAGCTGTCATTGCGACCCCTGCGGCTGAAGATGTGCGCCAAATTTTTGCCGCCCGGCGCTTGCTTGAAATCGGCATCATCGATGAAGCTTGCGAACATTGTGAGGCGGCGGATACGGCGGCGCTCAAAGGAATTGTTGCCCGCGAAAATGCCGCCATCCAGTCAGGCGATCGCAGCGGCGCTATTCGCCTGGCTGGTGAGTTCCATGTCGAGCTTGCCCGCGTTGCCCGCAATCGCCCAATCCAGGAGTTGCTGCGTCAATTGGTTGCACAATCCTCCCTCGCCCTCGCCCTCTACGAAGCGCCGGGCCATCTGCTTTGCGTCGATGATGACCATATCGATATCATCACCGCCGTGAGTGCTGGAGATGCCGCCAAGAGCCGCGACCTCATGGCCAAGCATCTCGCTAAAGCTGAAGCTGAGATGAAGCTTGAAGCGCCAGAGGATAATAATGATCTCAAATCGGTTTTTGCCGATGTGATTGATGCACGGGCGGGAGTTTGAAGTTATGAGAATTAATTTGATAGCACCCCCCACCCCAACCCTCCCCCTCAAGGAGGGAGGGAGGCAGATCGAATGTGTTGCAACAACATCCCCTTCCCCCCTTGAGGGGGAGGGTTGGGGTGGGGGGTCATTAAAATGACCTTAAGTAAAAGCTACCCCCGCGACCTCATCGGCTATGGCGAGAACAAGCCTCATGCCGACTGGCCAGATGGCGCGCGCGTGGCGTTGCAGTTTGTCATCAACTACGAAGAAGGTGGCGAGAATTGTATTCTCCATGGCGACAACGCTTCCGAGGCTTTTTTATCTGAGATGATCGGCGCTGATGCCCGTGAAGGCGTGCGCCATATGAGCATGGAAAGTTTTTACGAATATGGCAGCCGGGTTGGCGTCTGGCGTCTCTTTAATCTGTTTAAAGAGAATGATATCCCGATCACGCTGTTTGCCGTCGCTATGGCCTTAGAGCGCAATCCGGATGTCGTCGAAGCTGCATTTAAAAACGAGTTTGAGCTTTGCAGTCATGGCCTGCGTTGGATTGACTATCAATATATCGCCGAAGAGATTGAAAAAGAACATCTCCAAGAAGCGATCTATATCCATAAAAAGGCAACGGGTGAGCGCCCGCTCGGCTGGTACACCGGCCGCACCAGTCCCAACACGCGGCGCTTGGTAGCTGAAGAAGGCGGCTTTCTTTATGACGCGGATGATTATTCTGATGAGCTGCCCTTCTGGTCAAAAATCGAAGACCGCCCGCATTTAGTCGTGCCCTATTCCTTGGACGCCAATGATATGCGCTTTGCTGCACCTCAAGGCTTTAATGCCGGCGATCAGTTTTTCAACTATCTCAAAGACAGCTTCGATACCCTTTATGAAGAAGGCGAGACCGCGCCCAAAATGATGTCGGTTGGCTTGCACTGCCGGATTGTTGGCCGCCCCGGTCGCTTTCAGGCGCTTAAAAAATTCGTTGAATACGCCCGGAGCCACGATAAGGTTTGGTTCTGCCGCCGCGTCGATATTGCGCGTCACTGGCGCGAAAAGCATCCTTACGGCGAGGTGGTTTAGTGTATCAGATTAACATCCCGAGCCAGATGAGTCGTGAGGATTTTCTCAGAATCTTTGGCGGCGTTTATGAACACTCTCAATGGATCGCCGAGCAGCTCTATGACAGTGGACTAACCTCCCGCCAAGACACGCCAGAAGCACTTCAAATGGCAATGGCAACCAAAGTTGAACTGGCCGGCAAGGAACCTCAACTGGCTTTGCTCCGCGCCCACCCGGATTTGGCGGGTAAGCTTGCGGTCAGCGGAAATCTGACCGAAGAATCGACCTCCGAACAAGCGAGCGCCGATCTCGGCAATTGTACGCCGGAAGAGTTCGAGGCCTTTCAAAGCCTCAATGATCACTACAAAGAGAAATTCGGCTTTCCGTTTATCCTAGCCGTTCGCGGCTATCACAGAACTGAAATTCTCGAAATTTTCAAACAACGCGCCGACAATGACGTCGAGGCCGAATTCAACGAAGCCCTGACGCAGGTCCACAAGATAGCTCTGCTTCGCCTTAACGAGATAAAATAGAAATGACTGAGGAAATAACCCTCCCCGCTTTTGCAATTGGCGCGATTAACCTTGCATCACCCCGGCTTGGCTCGGATGTCATCTATGCAACGGATGATTTTTTTGCTGATAAAAGCCGTCTGCTTAAAGTCGAAGAGCCGGTCTTTATCGCTGACAAGTATGATGAGCATGGTAAATGGATGGATGGCTGGGAATCAAAACGCCGCCGCATCCCCGGCAATGATCACTGCATCGTCCGCCTCGGTGCCAAGGGTGTCATCACGGGCGTTGATATTAATACCAGTCATTTTACCGGCAATCATCCACCGCAGGGATCTATTGAAGGTGCGCTCACGGATGCCGAGCCGGATGAAAATACGGCCTGGTCCGAAATTTTGCCAATCAGTGATTTAAATGCCGACTCCCATAATTTCTTCGAGACATCCACCGACGCTGCCTACAATTATCTCCGCTTTAATATTTTTCCGGATGGTGGTGTGGCTCGATTGCGGGTCTACGGCAATCCAGTTTGCGAATGGAAGCGCCAGGATCCGAACGGCTTGCAAGAGCTCTCCGCCGTGGTGAACGGCGGCAATATTGTTGGTTTCAACGATGCGCATTACGGCGACCCCTGGGTGATCTTGGCCCCTGGCCGCGGTGTTAATATGGGTGATGGTTGGGAGACCCGGCGGCGGCGCGACCCTGGTAATGACTGGATTGTGGTTTCGTTGGGCGCTGCTGGCACAGTTGAGCGGATCGAAGTTGACACCGCGCATTTCAAAGGCAACTACCCCGATCGCTGTTCCGTACAAGCGGCTTTGGTCGAAAACCCGGACGATGAAGATTTGTTGACCGATGAGTGCCGCTGGCAGAACCTCATGGGTGAGCAAAAATTAGAAATGGATCGCATTCATAATTTTGAAGGCGACTTGATTAATAAGCTTGGCGTGGTCTCTCATGTCCGGTTAAATATCTTTCCGGATGGCGGCGTAAGCCGTTTTCGCATTTTTGGAAAACTGGCAAAAGATGACGCTTGAACTCAAACCGCAAAAGTTAACCTCGGATAACTTTGCAGCCTTTGGTGATGTTATTATGACCGATGGTGCTGAGCGACTAATGATCAATGAAGGTACGACGGAGCGTTTTTATGACTTGGCAAAAGTCGATGTCGAAAGCGAAGGCGGCCACACGCTGATTAATATTTTTCGCGGCCAAGCGCGACCGCAACCGATTGAAATTAAAATGATGGAACGCCACCCCCTCGGCTCACAAGCCTTTATCCCGCTGCAAAACAAACCCTACTTGGTTGTTGTCGCCCCCGTTGCCGACTCGGTTGGGCCGGAAGACCTGCAGGTGTTTATGGCCGATGGCAATCAAGGCGTGAATTACCAACGTGACCTTTGGCACCACCCCCTCCTCGTCCTCGAAGACAATCATGAATTCCTGGTCGTTGATCGCGGCGGCCCTGAAGACAATTGCACCGAGCATTGGTTCACCCAAGATCAAGGAAATGCCCACATTGTTCTCTAATAAACGCGCCATTGGCCTGTTCTTAGCCCTCACAAGCGCCGTGGGCTTTTTGGTTTCCAACACGCTGGCTGGGGTCTCTTATCTTGGCGGCACCAATCCTCTGACGGTGGCCACAACACGGTTTATTTTACCGGCAATTGCCTTAATCGTATTACTGAGGCTCAGCGGTACCAGCCTATTCCTGCCAAAACGGGCCGGAATGGTTTCTATTGCCCTTGGCTTCATGACCGTTATTTATACGATGGCATTGCTGACGGCGATTGAGATCCTGCCATTGGCTATCGCCATCTTGATTTTTTATCTGTTTCCGATTTTTACAGGTTTGATGCTGGCCATGCTGGGCTGGCGCAAACTGACAATGACCATGGCGCTCAGCACATTAATCGCCTTTGTTGGTATCGGCCTCGCCCTCGGTGTTGATTTTGAAAATCTCGATAGCTGGGGCATGGTTTATGGTCTCATTTCAGGCCTCGGCCTCGCTACTGTATCCGTTATCAGCAACCGATTAATGGTTAACCAAGATGCCCGGACAGCGACACTTTATATCTGCATCAGCACAACACTTATGATGATTATTGTGTCCGTGGTGACGGGTGACTTTAAGCTACCCGACACCAATGGCGGCTGGATCAGCATTGTGACGTCGAACGCCTTTTATGCTTATTCAATGATCGCTTACTATATCGCAATCTCGATGATTGGCGCGGGCGACACCACGTTCTATTCTAATATCGAGCCGATTATGGCTGTCGGTACTGGATTTCTATTCCTTGGCCAATCCCTGGCACCGCTGCAATTTGTCGGCATTGTCGTTGTCGTCTTTGCGCTGCTTTATGCCGGGCGCAAGAAAGCCGATTAGCGTCCCGCCGCAACGTCTAAGTTCGAACCCGCAATATATGAGGCGTCGTCTGACAATAAAAAGACGATCGCCCGGGCTACTTCATCTGGTTGGCCGACCCGTCCCATCGGCAGATTAGGACCGGCCGCTTCAACCCGGCCTTCCGGCTGAATTTCCGTATCGATGAGACCGGGGCTCACCGCGTTGACCCGAATGCCTTCACCAACAACTTCCTGGGCAACGCCCCAGGCAAAACTATCAACCGCGCCCTTACTCGCGGCATAAGGCGCACAAAAAGCAGGGCCACCTAGTCTGGCTGACACCGATGACACCAGTACAATCGCGCCGCCCGCCCCGCCGTGTTTACTCGACATGTTCTTAATGGCTTCACCCGTTACCATGATCATCGCCGTCACATTGATATCAATCAGCGGTGCCAGATCGGCATAACTAATCTCGTCAACTCGGCCGTAAGGCTCGACGATACCCGCGCTATTAACGACACCGGTCACGGGACCTAGTTCTTGAGTGCACGTCTCGAACAAGCGAATGACATCGTCTTCTTTGGTAATATCGGCTTGAACCGCAATTCCCCGCTGCCCCGACGCCTTGATCAATGCCACAGTTTCATCGGCGCGGGATTTATTGCTGACATAATTGACGCAGACGTCCCAGCCGGCTTCAGCCGCCAATACCGAGGTTGAGTGACCTATCCCCCGGCTGCCGCCGGTCACGATTAAAACTTTTTTCATTAAACTTAGTCCTCAAACTTTCAAACCAGGGAAAAGTCTATAGAATAAATCTTTATGCTCAAGCGCGCGTATAAGGAGCGATAAAAGTGGGCCACATACTTGAACTCAATCACATCAACATTGAAACCGAAGACGTTGATCGTTCGGCGAAATTTTATCATGACGTCATCGGACTGAAATCTGGAGATCGCCCGCCCTTTGATCGTCCCGGTCATTGGATGTATCTCGATGATATGCCGATCGTTCATATCATTGCGCCGCTGCCCGACAAAAAATTGCTCACCGGATCAAAAGACGCGGCGATATCTCATTTTGCGCTCCGCATTAAAAGTTATGAGGCCATGCGCGATCATTTGGATGATCTTGCGGTGCCCTACACCGAAGTACAAATACCCGGCAATGTGCGCCGCCAGTTATTTGTTGATGATCCCGATGGTGTTCTGGTCGAGCTTATTCATGTGCCGGAATAGAAACTAGCCCTTCATGCCCTCAACCAAAATTCTTATTCTTGGCTTCTTTTATGCCAGTGTCTCGACGACAATTGGTGGCATGACGGTCGCCCTGACCCGGCTGATCATCAGTCAAAGTGACCCCTTGTCGCTGGCCTTTTTGCGCTATGGGTTGGGCGGTTTGGTGCTGGCCGGAATTTTGTATTTCACGCGAAAACCGCCGAAGATTATCAAAGGTGATTTGCTGGCGATCATTGCGCTGGGCGTCGTTATGTTTGCGGCCTTTCCCTATTTTATGGCGCGCTCGCTCGAAGATACCACCGCTGCCCGGGGCGCTTTGCTCTTTGCCGCCATGCCGTTGATTACAATCATGCTGGGGGCTGTTTTTAAAGTTGAGAAGCTAACGGCGACCAAATCTGTTGCCGTCCTGATCGCCATGACCGGCACCGCAATAGCGCTCGGCGAAAACATTGATGCCATTGCACCAAATGCGCTGCGCGGTGATGGTTTTATGTTCCTCGGCATGGCATCGGTTTCAGTCTTCAATGTGTTCTCGAAGAAGTACCTTATGCGCTACGGCAATTTGGCGACCATGACCTATACGTTATTCTTTGGCGTCAGCTTTCTGTTTGTCCTGGCCATTTTCTTTGGTCAGCCCTTTAGCGGTTCATTGAACTTTGACCTCAATGGCTGGTTTGTGATTTTCTTATTAGCCGTCCCTGGGGGCGCGGTTATGTTCCTAACCTGGGGCCGGGCTTTGCAAATGATCTCACCGACCCAAGCCGCCATCGCAACGGGCTTTAATCCTTTAACCGCAATCCTTTTGGGTGCGTGGCTATTGTCGGAGCCGGTTTCCATCAGATTACTGGGTGGATTTTTACTGATCCTTTTGGCAATCCTAATCGCGAGTAAAAGCAGCCGACAAGCCATAACTCCGCCTGTTAATACCTGATTTCGTCAGATATAAGAGCGCATGCACCAAACAAACCCTCCTCTCGGTATATCGCTTATGGTCGCCGCCATGGTGGTGAACGCCAGCAAAGACGGCATCGCCAAAATGCTGGCGGCCAGCAGCTATACCCCGCTGACCATCCTGCTTATTCAATTTACAGTCACGAGCCTCATTCTGGCGCCGCTGGTGATCCATAAAAACGGTGCACGCGCCCTTCTTCCCAAAAAGTATCCGGGGCAAATATTGCGAAGCGCTTTTGTTACCGTCGGCGTCGGCCTTTATTATTGGGCGATCAATTTCATTCACATTGCCGATGCGACAGCGATGGTGTTCGTCGCCCCGTTGATCGTGACAGCCCTCTCGCCCTGGATTTTGGATGAACCCCTCGGCAGGCGGCGCACCATAGCTGTGATTATTGGTTTTATTGGCGTGCTGGTTATCCTACGCCCAACAATGGAAGGCGACCGAACAGGTTATTTCATCGCCTTGATTTCCGGCGTTTTTCTGGCAGCCTTCTATATGGCAAACCGTAAGCTTGCGGGGTCAACGCCGATATTAGCGTCAGCTTTCTACACCTCCTTTTTTGGCGTGATCTTGCTCCTCCCCTTCCTGAGCCTTTATTGGGTCGAGCCAAAAATGGAAGATTTAACGATCTTGCTAACCTTTTCATCGCTCGCGACCATTGGACAGATCTTTATGGTTGCCGCCTTCAGCTTCGCTGCCGCTAACATTATCGCGCCTTTTGTGTATAGTCAGATCATCTGGGCGACGACGGTTGGCTACATCCTCTTTGGCGCGATCCCCGATCAATGGAGTTGGGTCGGCATTGCCATTGTCGGCGTGGCAGGTGTTTATATTGCAGTCAGAGAAATAAAACTCAAAGAAGGCTAGGCAAATGGACTTAATTCCAGCGTTTGATGCATCGATAACCCTCGCACCGATCAAAGACCTCGGCACGACGCCGATCGGTCACCGCCGCATCATCGACATTACCGGCGGCACGGTCACAGGAGCCAAGTTACAAGGCAAAGTCCTGCCAGGTGGTGCGGATTGGCAATATATCCGGGAAGACGATGTCACCTATCTCGATGCCCGCTACACCATAGAGACCGATGACGGCGCGCTGATCTATGTCAGCAATCAAGGCTATCGCCACGCGCCGCCCGACGTTTTTGCCCGTATGATCAAAGGCGAGCCGGTTGAAGACGGCAGCTACTACATGCGCTGCACGCCGTGGTTCGAAACTTCTACCCCGCAATATGACTGGCTCAACCGCACAATCTTCGTCGGCACCGGCAGCCGGGATCCAGAGGCTGTGAGAATTTCGTTTTTTGAAGTGACGTAGTCAAATGATTAACGTCACCCTGGACTTGGTCCAGGGTCCAGTCTTCTTTTTCATTGGAGCATATATCTTAGCCTAGGCCTCCTGGATTCTGGCCTTCGCCAGAATGACGGCTGAGTATTCAGTTAGAGTTCTGCCAACCCGACCCCGTTCTCCATCTCAACTTGATGCGCGAGCGCGAGCAGGTTCATCTCATCAAAGCGCCTACCGATGAGCTGCAAGCCGACCGGCAGACCGCTTTGGCTAAGGCCGGCGGGGATCGACGCCGCGGGTAGGCCGAGGAGAGAGATCACGAAGGTCGGTGCAATCCAATCGATGTAGCTCGCCATTTTCTGGCCGTTGATGGTGGCGGGAAAACTCTGTTCAACCGGGAAAGGCAAAACCGGCGTGGTCGGTGTGAGGACAGCATCGAAATCCGCCAGCGTATCGTTCATGCGTTGCCAAACTATTTTGCGCGCCTTTTCAGCCTCCGCCAAATCAAGCGGGGTTTGCGTCAGGCCTTTCTCTATATTACCGCGGAGGTTGCCGCCGAGTTTGTCGAGCTTATCCAATTTGTCCAAATGACGGTTAACCATCCATTGGCCGCGCAGCGTCGTAAAAGCTTCGCGCCCCATCGAGAGATCAAGCTCCAGGACTTCGACCTTGTGGCCGTGATCCGCTAAGCGCCCAGCAGCAGCTTCACATATCTCAGCAATTTCAGGCTCAATCCCGACGCCGGAGACATCATTGACATAGGCCAGACGCTGAGCCGGGACATGCTCACCAAAATCAGCCAAATCGGATTTATGTCCGGTTCTGACTGTCAGTGGATAACCATCATGCCTGCCGGAAAAAATTTGCACCGCGAAAGCCAAATCTTTGGCCGTCCGCGCCATCGGGCCGGTAACATCCAACAGCTCAAAGGGGCTTTCGACCGGCATCTTGGGCACCAGGCCCGGGGTTGGGCGAATGCCGGCAATGCCACAAAAAGCCGCCGGTGTGCGAAGCGAGCCGCCAAGATCGCTACCTTCCGCAATGGCAAAAAGCCCTGCCGCCAAGCCAGCCGCCCCACCGCCCGTAGAGCCGCTTGCCGACAAATCCGTATCCCATGGATTGCGCGTTACCCCGAAAATCTCATTAAACGTATGCGCTCCAGCGGCAAATTCCGGCGTGTTGGTTTTGCCGATGATCACCGCACCTGCCGCTTTCAAGCGCGCCACAATCAGCGCATCCTCGTCCGGTACATTATTGGTGTAAAGCGGACAGCCATAGGTCGTGCGAATCCCCGCCGTCTCTGTAATATCTTTGATGCCGACTGGCACGCCCGCGAGCGGACCTAATTCATCGCCGTCCAGCCGCCTTTGGTCTATCGCCTCCGCGGCCTGGCGGGCTTCGTCTTCCGAGAGCGTGACAATCGCATTGATCTTTGAGTTCACTTGCCGGATGCGCGCAAGATGCGCCTCCAACACGTCGACAGCACTCACTTCGCCGGCTCGAATTTGGGCTGCCAGTTGATGAGCCGGTTGTTTAAAAAGTTCGTCCACGCCTATCATCCTAAAAAAAGAGGGTTTCTTCCTTGTATCCTAGCTTCTCCCTATGGCAAAGTTTAAACAAGTTTTTAAGCTGGGGAACAATTCAGGACCAAGAATTGATAGCGACTGCCAGGGAGAAAAACCGTGAGCCAATCATTTGATGAAGTCTATCAACGATCTATTGATGACCCTGAAGGATTCTGGGGCGAAATTGCCCAAGATATTACCTGGGTAAAGCCCTGGGATACGGTACTCGATCGCTCGAACCCGCCTCATTACCGCTGGTTCAAAGGCGGCCAGCTGAACACCTGCTACAATTGTGTTGATCGCCATGTCGATGAAGGCCGCGCCGATCAGGCCGCGCTGATTTATGACAGCCCGGTAACAGACACCATCAAAACTTACAGTTACCGCGAATTGCGTGACGAGATTGCCGCTTTCGCCGGCGCTCTTGCCGATCATGGTGTCACCAAAGGCGACCGGGTCATCATTTACTTGCCGGCCATCCCCCAGGCGGTAATCGCTATGTTGGCCTGCGCCCGGCTTGGTGCCGTTCATTCAGTCGTCTTCGGCGGATTTGCGGCGAACGAGCTTGCTGTCCGCATTGATGATTGCGAGCCAAAGGTAATCGTCTCGACATCCTGCGGCATCGAGGTTAGCAAAATTATCGCCTATAAGCCCCTGCTGGACGAGGCCATTGATCTCGCCAAGCACACGCCTGATCACTGTATTATTCTGCAACGCCCTCAAGAAACCTGTTCGCTTATTGAAGGCCGCGATGTCGAGTGGAATGACGCGGCGGCGGCGGCAGAGCCGCATGATTGTGTGCCGGTAGAAGCAACCGATCCGCTCTATATTTTATATACCTCCGGCACCACCGGAGAGCCCAAGGGCGTCATGCGCGACAATGGCGGCCATGCCGTTGCGCTTAAATGGACAATGAAAAATATTTATGGCGTTGAGCCCGGCGAAGTTTACTGGGCGGCCTCCGATGTCGGCTGGGTGGTCGGCCACTCTTATATCGTCTACGCGCCCTTGCTCAACGGCAACACGACTATCATTTATGAAGGTAAGCCGGTCGGCACGCCCGATGCCGGTGCCTTTTGGCGGGTCATATCCGAGCATAATGTGGAGGTGCTTTTCACCGCACCAACCGCCTTTCGTGCCATCAAGAAAGAAGATCCAAATGGCTCACTGATTGGCGATTATGACCTTTCGAAATTCAGAACTTTGTACCTGGCCGGCGAGAGGTTGGATCCGGACACACTGCAATGGGCCGAGAAAAATTTAGGTGTGCCGGTGATCGATCACTGGTGGCAAACTGAAACCGGCTGGTCGATCTGCTCCAACTGCCTCGGCATCGAAGCTCTCCCGATCAAACAAGGCTCACCGACCAAAGCCGTGCCCGGCATGAACGTCGCAGTGGTCGATGACAATTGCGACGCGGTGAAACCCGGCGACATTGGCGCGTTGGTGATCAAGCTGCCACTACCGCCCGGCACTTTCCCAACGCTTTGGAATGCTGAGCAGCGCTTCATCGAGGCCTATCTCGAGGAATTTCCAGGCTACTACAAGACGGCCGATGCGGGCTTTATCGATGAAGACGGCTATGTCTTCGTGATGTCTCGCACCGATGATATTATTAATGTTGCCGGCCACCGCCTCTCGACCGGTGCGATGGAAGAAGTGCTGTCCGCCCATCCAGATGTCGCCGAATGCGCCGTCATTGGCGTTGCCGATGATCTCAAGGGTCAGCTACCGCTCGGCTTCCTCGTGCTGAGCGCGGGCGTCGAGCGGGAACATGGCGACATTATCACAGAAGTCGTGCAAATGGTCCGCGAACAAATCGGCCCGGTCGCCGCCTTTAAGACGGCTGCCGTCGTCGCCCGACTACCCAAAACACGTTCCGGTAAAATCCTCCGCGGCACCATGCAAAAAATTGCTGATGGCGAAGATTACAAAATGCCGGCAACGATCGAGGATGCCACCGTGCTGCCTGAGATTGAACAGGCGCTGGCTGCGCTTTGACAAGCTTTTCGGGTAATCGGGAAACGTCATTTTTTTAGCATGCTATCAGAGACCGTTTCTGACCCTAAGCGGACTATCGATCTATTTGGCCGTCGACAATAGTTTTGTCGTTAATCCGCTATCATTCATTTTGATAAGTATATTTTTGATCTTCGGTATCAATCTGCGGCGCTTGATATTGACATAATGATACAGCGCTACCGTTTCCAAAGGCGGCCCCAGCACTGATATTCCCTCCAAACCAGCGGCCAACGATTTCACCTATAAAATTTGAATATTGTGTGAAAATGGCGATGCTGATAAACTGAATTTGTGGAAGCTTATAACCTAACAGACATCGAAATTCTCGTAATTGAACATAACCCGTTCATGCAGAGACTGTTGACAGGTATTCTCCGTGAATTCCAATTCCGCAAAATTCAAATGGCTACTGATTCAGAGGAAGCCATTCATTATTTTCAGCATAATACTGTAGACATGATATTTTCAAACTGGGGCCCTAATTCAGACGAGGCCATAGTTCTCAAAAAAATTCGAGATATAAAAGAAAGTGTAAATCCCTACGTACCCATTATTATTTTTTCGACCTTCAGTGAAGAAAAATATGTGAAATTGGCACGTGATCTGGGAATGAATGAGTACCTCGCCTTACCGATTTCACCGGGTTCAATCTATCGACACATATGCAATATTATTGAAAATCCAAGGGCATTCGTCGAATCGGAACATTTTCTCGGTCCGGACCGGCGTCGGAGTAAATTCGAATATAACGGTGAAGAGCGCCGGAAAGACGAGCCAGACCCGGAAGAAGGGAATGAGGCTTTATCCAAGTAATCTTTGGACTAGGGCTGGTGAAACCTCCTTTAAAAACATAGCTTTTTCTGATCTAGTATTGCGACGCCAATTGTTGGCTGCTTTTATCTGCTAGGTGAGCATAAATAGCTATATCTACAGAAATTACTTTAATATCCAAAGTCATTATTATCTCCGGGCAAACAAAAACTATGTTTTTTGGACGAAGAAAAAGATTTATCAAATTAACGGCCAAGTCCCTTGATCGCCATATTGCAGATTTCACAAAATCTATGGCGAAAGACTTCGATGAGTTTATCAAACATTTGAAAGAAGAAAATATTGAGTATGAGATAGTGGAACGCAAAGTAAAGGTGACTTGGAAAGTAGAATATTTACAACTTTTTTTATTTACTGCCGTTTATGAAAATCAAAATTGGATATTGACCATTAGTGGGTTAGACGCCATTGCCAGACTTGCCATAATTAGCACCGGAACTCCCCCCAGAGAATTTAGCGTATATTATTTAACAGATATTTCTCCCAGTATCATGAAAGCGCAAGCCAGATTAACCAAGGCTATTATTAAAGAACTTGTGAAATATGATCGGTTTCATTTGGGACATGAAAAAACTGAGTAATCGGCCTTTGAAAATTGCATCTACTTTACTCCTGATAGCGGGCATCGGAATCTCTAGTTGAACCGAATGATTTTTGCCCATTTTAGTGGCCATTAAGGCTTTCTACGGGCCTCAATTGAGGAACGTATAGCGGCCATCAGGATTTCATTGGAGGATTGTGATTTGATCAATGCGGCTTGAATATTTTCCGCAACACTACCATTTATTTCCCGCGCCGAAAATACGACCACCGGTATCAACGACTTGTCCGACCGGCGCAACAGAGGCAGCAAATCTTCACCTTGGCAATCTGGCAACATCAAGTCGAGGATGACCAAATCAAAATCTCGCTCCTGTAATAACTGTTTCGCTTCCTTTGCCGTCATAGCAGGTGTTACATCTGCCAAATCATCAACGATTGCAGAAACGATATGGATCACATCGCTATCGTCCTCAATGTGGAGAATAAGCGGTTTAGATTCAGCTGAATATTGCAGGGCGTTCCGAAGGCTTTCTGTCAAAACGTTTTCATCAATGGGTTTTTCCAGCCAATCAATTATACCAAACGCGTCGCCGTTGAGTTCGGCCCTACCTTTATCGGCTTTGGCTGAAATCACCAAAATCGGCAGGTCCCTGGTTTCCGGATTCTGGCGTAATTCTTTAATCAGCGAAATTCCGTCCTGACCAGGAAGTATTAAATCTAGTGTCATAGCATCGAATTTTTCGGTAGCGAGTAACTCTTTGGCCTGCTCGGCATTTATTGCCAAAGCCGTGTCAAAACCTCCTTGGCGGAGCATGTATTCTAGCAATTTTTCAATATCGGGTTCATCTTCGCAAATTAAAATGCGAGACTCTTTTCCGGTTACGTTGGAAACCGGCATTGTGGCAAGATTGGAGTCTTCATATTTGGGTAGGTCAAAATAAAATGTCGTACCTTCTCCTGCTTTTGTATTAAAACCGATTATACCGCCATGCTTCTCGACAAAGGATTTACTGATGCTCAATCCAAGCCCAGTTCCATTTTTCTGCCGTGTATCTGATGCGTCAGCCTGAGAAAATTTATTGAATATTTGATCTTTGAATTCGTCCGGAATGCCCGGTCCGTAATCTGAAACCGAAACACGATAATTCCCGTCATTTGATTTTACGGAAATATCCACTTGCGCCCCAATGGGCGAAAATTTGGCAGCATTGGACAATAGATTTGATAGGACTTGCATCAAACGGTCGCCATCGCCCCTTACCCGAGTGGCTGGGCTCAATTCCGTCACCGCAAAAGTTACATTGTACTCATCGGCGAAACCCTTATTAGCTTCGAGCGATTGCGAGACCAATTCGGAAAGATCGAGCGGAACCATATTAAAGTTCATCATACCTGCCTCGATTTTTTCCATATCGAGAATATCGTTGATGAGTAGAACAAGACGGTCACTGTTTTTATAAGCGATATCCAGCATTGATTTAAACTGATCCGGCAACTCGCCGACAACTCCTGACTTAATTAGTCCTAAAGAGCCCTTGATAGACGTAAGAGGAGTCCTGAGTTCATGGCTGACGGTGGAAATGAATTCATTTTTCTGCCTTTCCGCTTGTTTTCTATCGGTGATGTCTCGGACGACTCCCGCAAACATTCTTTTGTCACCGGTGAGCACCTCACTAACCGCCAGTGCCAGTGGAAATTCTGTGCCGTCACTGCGCAATCCCATGACTTCTCTACCACCACCGATAATTTTGGTTTCCCCGGTTTCCCGGAAGGCTTTCAAGTAACCATCATGTTCGCTGGTATACGGTTCGGGCATCAATATTTTGACATTGCGCCCAATCACCTCATCTGACTCAACCTCAAAAATATTCTCGGCAGCGGGGTTGAAGGTGAGAATAGTTCCTATTTCATCGATTGTGATAATGCCATCGAGCACGGTCTCGATAACGGCTTGGTGGCTGATTTCAAGTTCGTCATGAGCATCTCGATGAAATTCTGCGGTTTCTCGTTCAACCTTCAACCGGTCCAGTAAATGGCGTCGGCTTTGTCGTACAAAAAAAGCCACCGTAGCAGCCAGTAGGCCACCGACAACAAACGGTGCAATAAAATTCTGTACAGGGACGGAGTCTAAACCGATTATAAAACGTTGTTGCAGGAAGGCAACTGTGCTGACAAATAGCCCTCCGAAACAGGCTAATACCACCTCAAATAGAATCGCTCGATCAATCCAACCGGCTCCTGCTGTTTTTTGCTCATTGTCCATAGTTAATTGATTTTTCAAGGTTATAAGTTAAATGTTCTGACACTACGTAATATTTACCATTCTGGAAAAATAAATCTTCCTTTCTGAGTACTTTGGCCCTTCCTGCTAACACTTTGCAGACGTAGTTGCTATAGTCTTCGTATAGTTCGCGCTCCCCTTCGTCAAACGATGCCAAAAAACTCGTGAGGAATTCTAAATGACCAACGCCTATGAGGAACTCGACAAGCTTCCGGCCAATTTTGTCCCGCTATCGCCGTTAAGCTTTATTGAGCGCAGCGCTAAGGTTTACCCGAACCGCGTGGCTGTCATTCATGGTGAACGGCGCTATAGCTGGGTCGAGACCTATGCCCGCTCTCGTCAATTGGCTGATGCCTTAACCAAGCGCGGCATCGGCAAGGGCGATACGGTTGCGATCATGGGGGCGAATACGCCGGAGACGTACGAAGCGCATTACGGTGTGCCGATGACTGGTGCTGTTTTGAACGCCCTCAACATTCGGCTTGATGCAGCCACGATTGCCTTCATTCTCGATCATGGTGAAGCCAAGGTTTTGCTCACCGACCGAGAATTCTCTCCCACCGTCAAAGCAGCGCTTGAACAATGTGAGGCCACGCCCATCGTTATCGATATTGATGATGTCTTGGCTAATGGCGGCGAGTTGATCGGCGAGATGGATTATGAGGCCTTCATCGCCGATGGTGATGCTGAGTTTGAATGGTCCCTGCCCGCAGATGAATGGCAGGCGATCTCGCTCAACTATACGTCCGGCACAACAGGCAATCCGAAGGGTGTCGTCTATCATCACCGAGGGGCCTATATGAACGCCATCGGCAATCTGCTCGCCTGGGATATGAATAAGCATCCGGTTTACCTCTGGACCCTGCCGATGTTTCATTGCAATGGCTGGTGTTTCCCCTGGACCGTAGCGGCGCATGCTGGCACCAATGTTTGTCTTAGAAATGTCAGCGCCAAAGGTATTTTTGATGCGATCGCGGACAATAAGATCGATCACTTCTGCGGCGCGCCGATTGTCTTGGGCATGCTGGTTAATGCACCGGAAGAAGAGAAAAAACCCTTTGATTACACCATCCATGTCATGACCGCCGGTGCACCGCCGCCGGCTGCCATTCTGCAAGCCATGAAAGACGCCGGATTTGACGTCACCCATGCCTACGGACTGACCGAGACCTATGGCCCGGCAACCGTCTGTGCGTGGCAAGATGAGTGGGACACTTTATCAGCCAATGAGCAGGCCGCGATGAAATCCCGCCAAGGCGTGAACTATGTCGTGCTTGATCAGCTCAATATTATCGATCCAGAAACCATGCAGCCGGTGCCTGCTGATGGCGAGACCATGGGCGAGGTAATGTTCCGCGGCAACAACGTCATGAAAGGCTATCTTAAAAACCCGACCGCCTCAGATGAAGCGCTGGCGGGCGGCTGGTTCCATTCGGGTGATCTAGGTGTGATGCATCCAGACGGCTACATTCAGCTTAAAGATCGCTCAAAAGATATCATTATCTCCGGCGGTGAAAACATCTCCTCCATTGAGGTTGAAAACGCGCTTTACATGCATCCGGGCGTATTGGCAGCAGCCGTGGTCGCCAAAAATGATGACAAATGGGGCGAGACGCCTTGCGCTTTCATCGAGCTCAAACCGGATGCCGGCGAGGTGAGCGAAGCAGAAATTATCCAGTTTGCCCGCGACAATCTGGCCCATTTCAAATGTCCGCGCCACGTGGTATTTGGAGAGCTCCCAAAAACCTCGACCGGTAAAATCCAGAAATTCGTTCTTAGAGAACGCGCTAACGCGTAAACCAAAGACGCTGAGCGGAGATGGCAGCGGACCCTGAGCGTGCCAAACAATTTAAGATGGGCACATTGATGTTGTCAGCTGTGCGCCGCGCCGCTACGCTCGGCCCAGAATAATTGAGCGTAATTAGGAAAACTCAATGAGCGATCTAGACGTCTACGAAAAGCAAAATTTCGGCAATCAAAGCGGTATTGGCAAGCGCCCGGCGCTGCTGATCGTCGACTTCGTCAACGGCTTTGCCGATCCCGAGCAATTTGGCGGCGGCAATATCCAAGCGGCCATCGATAAAACGGTCGGCCTCCTCGCTTTTGCCCGCGCACAGAAAATGCCGATTGCCACCTCCCGCGTCGTCTATGCTGATGACGGCTCGGACAACGGGGTTTTTTGTATAAAAGCACCGGCGCTGGCAGGCCTCACCGAAGACAATCCATCGAGCCAAATCGTTGATGAACTGACCCCGATTGACGGCGAATATGTCGTCCGCAAGCTCCAGCCCTCGCCATTTTTCGGCACCAATCTCGCTGCCTGGCTGATCGGCAAGGGCGTCGATACGATCTTAACAGTCGGCTGCACGACATCCGGCTGCGTCCGCGCCTCCGTCATTGATAGTTTAAGCTACAATTTCAAAACCGTCGTCGTCACCGATTGCGTCGGCGACCGCGCCCTCGGCCCCCACGAAGCAAACCTCTTCGACATGGGCCAAAAATACGCTGATCTGATGACCGCAGATGAAGTGATGGCGGCAATAAAAGGTTAATTATTTAAAATGAGCTGAGAATTTTCCCGCAGCCCTCAAATTGGTCATTAATACCGGCTGCACGGAGTGCTGCCCAGAGCGTTACTTGATTGCTGGTGATCACCGGCTTATCGAGTTTGGTTTCAAGCTCCGGAATAAGGGCCAGTGTCGGAAAGTCGGTACAGGAAATGAAAATAGCTTCGGCGTCGGGATGATCGACGGAGAGCACATGAGCTAATATTTTATCAGCGGGCGTCCGGGCAATCTGAATATATTCTTGAGGGCCACCAGCGCCAATTCCGAGACCCTTAATGGTTAAAGCCTCCACCCCGTTATCCAACAGGAAGGCCACCTCATGCGCGTTGAGTGCATCATGATAGGGCGTTGCGATGGCGATCTTGGTGAGTTTCAAAGCTTGTAAAGCGCCAACAATTGAGGCCGCTGTGGTCACCGAAGACACGCCTGAAATACTGGTCATAAAATCGGTCAGTTGGTTGAGCGGCTCTACCATTGAGCCTGCCGTGCAGCCATAGGCTATGCAACTTAATCCCGCCTGCGCCAGATCAGAAGTCGCTTTTTCAATGTCGGCATAAAGCGCTTTTTTACCGTCTTCACTCGAACTATCTGCATGAAGCGGCATGCGGGTGACATGACACGTGACGCCATCGGGCATCATCTGCGCCCATTCAGCCTCATTGACCGTATTGGTTGGCGGCACGATCAGGCCGAGCTTGGCGCGCTGGCCATAGGTGGTTTCGGCTGAAAATGAATTGGCCATATTAAGCGGCTGATTCCGGAAACAGGCCGGCCTTCATAATTTGGCCCGGCAGAGGAGAGTCGAAAAAACCCTCGGCCCATTTTGAAACTTCAACATAGGCATCAATATCAATACCGGTTTCATAGCCCATATTGCGTAGCATGAAGCAGAGGTCTTCCGTCGCGATATTGCCGGTCGCAGCGGGCGCAAAGGGACAGCCGCCCAATCCGCCAACAGACGAATCCAGGAACAACACACCCTCTCCTACTGCCTGGGCGGCATTGGCAAAACCGGTATTGCGCGTGTTGTGGAGATGAAAGCCAAGCCCGATATCTGGTCCAACAGCGCCCCGAACAAGGCCGTAAATTTCGCTCACTTGGGTCGGCACGCCGGAGCCGATGGTATCGGCCACGCCAATCTCAACGCAGCCGCCATCTGCCAATTGTTTGGCGATACGTGCCACTTGAGCCGCTTCAACGTTGCCCTCAAACGGGCAGCCAAAGGCGGCGGCAACGGTTGCGGACAACTTTAACCCGGCATTGGATACCTTATCCGCAATATCCGAAAAGCCTGCTAAGGTTTCATCAATGCTGGCTCCTTGATTGCGCTGGTTGAAGGTTTCACTGGCAACAACGACATAGCGTACTTCATCAACACCGGCTTCAATGGCGCGCTCGGCACCCTTGGCATTCAAAGCCAGACCGGCAAAAGAAACGCCGGCGGGCCGTGTGATCTTAGCCATAACCTGTTCTGCATCGGCCATTTGCGGCACGCGCTTGGGATTTACGAAGCTCACCGCCTCAATGCGGGGCACGCCGGTTGCAGAAAGCCGGTCGATCAGCTCAACACGTTCATCAACACTCCAGATGCGCTTTTCATTTTGCAGACCGTCGCGGGGACCGACCTCACAAATCTCAATTTTAGATGATGCCATCTTTTCTAAGCTCCGCTAACTCATCGACGCTGATGCCAAGCATCCCATTATATACTTCTTCATTGTGACTGCCAGGTTCAGGCGAGCCCAGCCAGCCGATATCACCCTCAGTCTCGCTCAGGATCGGCACAACACCCGGCACGGCAATCTCTCCGAAATATTCATCCTTTTCACGCCGGATCATGTTGCGCGCCTTAAAATGCGGATCCGCAACAACTTCGGCCATGGTATTCACCGGGCCAACGACCACACCGTGTTCATCCATATGTTTGGTCAGATCAGCAGAGCTCATTGTTGCCGTCCATTCACCGATTAAACCATCGAGTAATTCCTGGTTCTCACCACGTGCTTTATGATCAACAAAGCGCGGATCCTCGATCCACTCTTCTTTATCCATTGCTTTGCAAAGACGGTGGAACATCGCATCGATATTGGCGGCGATGATGACGTATTTACCATCACTGGTCGGGTAAAGATTAGAAGGCGCGACATTGGCCAGCCCCGTGCCACTTGGCTCTCGGATCACGCCGAGCTTATCATATTCCGGCACCGCGCTTTCCATCATCGAAAGACACGACTCAGCGATCGACGTATCAATCACCTGGCCCTTACCGCCGCCCATGGCGTCGCGCCAATAAAGCGCCATCAACACGCCTTGCGCCGCAAACATACCGGTCAAAGTATCGCCGAGTGACAGACCGGTGCGGGGCGGTGGCTGATCGGGGAAGCCATTAATATAGCGCATGCCTCCCATCGCTTCGCCGACACTGGCAAAACCGGGGCGGTCGGCATAAGGGCCGGTCTGGCCATAGCCGGATACGCGGGAAATGATCAGGCGCGGATTGATTTTATGCAGTTCGTCCGGCCCGAGACCCCATTTCTCGAGCGTGCCCGGTTTAAAATTTTCGGATAATACATCTGCCTCAACGACCAGTTTTTTAACCAATTCCTGGCCGCGTTCATCGCGCAAATTAGCCGTTACCGATTTTTTATTTCTAGCCAATGTCGACCACCACAGCGCTTTACCTTCCCAGCGATGATGTCCCCATTCGCGCATCGGATCACCTTTGCCGGGGGTCTCGACCTTGATCACCTCGGCACCGAAATCTGCCAGCCTTGATGTCGTAAAAGGTCCCGCCAAAAGCTGGCCCATTTCAATAACACGGACACCGGCAAGCGGTCCTTTCAATTGAGGGTCGCGGTTTTCTTCTGCTATCGTCATGGGGAGTTCTCCGAGGTAAAAAGTCTAATTGTTGAGTAAATCGTTCTTAACGTATGTCGCAAAATCCGTTGCGGGGCGGCCTAAGATCCATTCAAGCACGTTTGAATTGCCGACCAGCCCGAGTTTATCATAATGACCGTTCATGATGCAGAGTTGCTCGATCCGGCCGGCCGGCATACCGGCTTTCTCCGCACCGCTGCGATACGTATCAATGGGCTTAGCTTCAGCAATGATCGCCTTGCCAGTTACCTCTGAAATAATACGCGCCATATCGACCTGGCTCAAGGAGTGCGGCCCGGCGAGTTGATAAGTTGCTGCTTCATGGCCGTCTTCGGTTAATATAATCGCCGCCGCCTCGGCAAGATCCGCCAGCGCGACAATGTTAAATTTAGCATCAATGCTGAACGGCATGCTGTGCTTGCCGGTTGCCATAATCTCTTTCCAGATCATGGCATGGTGCTGCATGTAGCGTCCCGGCTGTAGGATCGTGTAGATCTGCCCCGAATTGATGAGATATTCTTCGGCTTGCAATTTGAGATGGTGATGACGGACATCAGATAATATTGGATGCAGTACAGAATATTCTACCAGACGGCGGACGTTGTGAGCTAAACAAAGATCGGTCACTTTTTTACCAAGCTCTGCTTCGCCGGGGTTCATCGGCGGACAGATATGGATCACCTGATCAACGCCTTTAACCGCTTGCTCCAATCCGTCACCTTCAAATAAATCACCGAGGGCGATTTCATTTGCGCCCAAAGCCTGGAGCTCTTCACTGACTTCTTCACGCCGAATAAAGGCCCGTACATAAGCGCCGCGATTGGCCAAAGCGGCAATTACCGCCCGACCAGTTCGCCCGGATGCGCCTGTCACAAGTATACAATTAGAATTCGACATATCCTACTTTCCGCCCCGGAAGGTCCCTTTTGAGCCCTTTTGTCTTATTAGATAATTTTAATTTATGCTCAAACCGCTTAATTGTGTACAATTCGAACTATCTAAATGCAATATTTATTAAATCTTTGGCAAAAATAAGCCATAATTCAATTGCATTCTAAAAGTGAAGATATTTATTGTGTACAATTTATATCCAACTATGCTAATTCAATCGTTGAATTAGTTTATAACCATTGTATCATTTTCCTGATACATTTACGAAAATTGCATTGAGCGGCTTATGTTCAGGCAAAAGACAGATAAAAGAAACGAATTAAAAAACTCCCCTATAAACCAACGGAGGAAACAGGGATGAATTTCACTAAAATTATCACTCTCGCCGGTATTGCTGCCCTAGCAGCAGGTCCGGTTGCCGCCCAAACGGTCGGTATCGGTACAACCAAAACAGGCGCAACAAGTCAGGTGACGGCAGCGATTGCTAGTGTCGCTTCCAAGTTTGGCGGCATGCAAATGCGTCCCGCCCCAATGGCCGGTACGCAAAAATATATTCCGGCTGTGAATGGTGGCTCACTAGAGTTCGGTGCCGCCAATATCATGCAGACAACTTGGGCGGTCAAAGGCACGGTTCTTTCTAAAGGCCACGCAAATCCAAATATCAAAATCGTTGCCACCTTGATGAAGTTTCGGGTTGGGCCTTTGGTTGCCAAGCCGTCAAAATTCAAAGCCGTTTCCGATCTTAAAGGTGCCCGTGTGCCATCCGGCTTTAAAGCAGCTCCGTTGTTTAATGAGTTGATTAAAGCTGCCTTGGCCACCAGTTCAATGACCGCAGGTGATACCAAATCGGTCCCAATCTCTGCGCTTGTGCCAAGCTGGAAAGCTTTGATGGCTGGCAAAATTGATATGGCTATCGGTGCCTATGGCTCCGGCTTTATGAAGCGTATCGCTCAGAAAACCGGCGGCATTCGCTTTATTTCGCTTGATGCGTCAAGCGCTGGCAAGTTTGTTAATTCAATGCCTGGACTTGACATTAAGAGCGTTAAGCCAAATCCAAAAATCCCTGGCGTTGAAGTACCAACGAACTTGTTCCACTTCGACTACATCCTGTTTGCCGGCAAGCACGTCTCTAACGATGTTGTTTACCGGACTACCAAAGCGATGTTTGAGAATAAAAAAGCATTGGTTGCTGCTTCACCCTTGTGGCGCAGCTTTACAGCTAAAGGCATGTCTAAAAACCAAAAACTTGCCTACCATCCAGGTGCGATTAAATTCTATAAGGAGAAGGGTACTTGGAAGCGGTAGAAACTTCTGCCGAAAAGTCTAGCGAAACGCCCGCGCCACCATCACCGGTAGCGCGGGCGTTAACGCCTTGGCTTGGAATTACTCTCGGCACCATCGGATTATTATGGGCAAGCGGTATTGCCGTTGACTTAGGTATCGAGATCATCGCTGAACAGGTGATGGTATTGGTCCTCGGCATCTCCTTCTCAATTATTTTTCTAAATGTTCCTGTCCATCCGAGATATACAGGGACCCTCCCCTGGTTTGATGCGATTGCCGCACTCATTGGCCTCGGCATCGGTCTTTATATGTTTTACCGCTACCCGGTATTGCTGGAGAACGTCGCCTATATGCCGGTGGAGGGAACTACGGTTGGTGTCATTCTCGTCGTCCTCACGACCGAGGCTTTGCGCCGAACTGCTGGCTGGGGCCTCTGCGCTGTATTACTCACCTTTTTTGCCTATAGCTTTTTGGCCGATATTGTTCCGGGACAACTTCAGGGACGCGCCATGGCACCGGGTACATTCTTCTCCTTCTTAGGCATAGATACCACCGGAATATTGGGCATTCCGCTAACCATCATCACAACCGTGGTTATCATCTTCATATTCTTAGGCCAAGTCCTGCTGCACTCAGGCGGCTCAGAATTTTTCACCGATGTCGCAGCCGCCATTATGGGACGCTCGCGTGGTGGATCAGCCAAGATCGCCGTTGTCGCTTCTGGCCTATTTGGCTCAATTTCCGGCAGCGCGGTCTCCAACGTTGCCTCAACTGGCGTGATCACCATTCCGCTGATGCGGCAAGGCGGCTATTCCCGCCCCATTGCCGGTGCCATTGAAGCCGTGGCTTCAACCGGCGGACAAATTATGCCGCCGATCATGGGCGCTGCCGCCTTCTTAATGGCCGAGCTATTGGAAATTCGCTATCAGGAAGTTATTCTCGCGGCGATTTTACCGGCTTTGCTCTATTATATTGCGGTCTTCCTGCAAGCTGATTTGGAAGCAGGAAAAACCGGCATTAAGCCGGTGCCGGAAGATCAAATACCACCCATCGTGCGGGTTCTAAAAGAGGGCTGGTACTTCATTGTCCCGTTTGCCGTTTTAATCACCGCACTTTTCTCGTGGAACTCACCGCCGGAAACTGCTGCCCTCTTTGGCGCTGGCTCCATTGTCGTGCTCGGCACAATTTTATCCTATAAGGGGAAGCGACTAAACCTGCAGATCCTCATCTTTTGCCTGCGCAAGACAGGTGAAATGTCCGTCGACATCTTAGTTATTGGTGCCACGGCTGGCATGATCATTGGTATTTTAGATGCCACAGGCTTGAGCTTTGGCCTCACTTTTCTGCTGGTTCAAGTTGGCGAGGGCAACCTCTTTTTGCTGCTGGGGCTAACCGCCGTTATCTGCATCATCCTCGGCATGGGCATGCCAACAACGGCGATTTATTTCCTATTGGCTGTTTTGGCAACACCTCCATTGGTGAAGCTTGGGGTCGAGCCGATTGCGGCGCATTTATTCGTGCTTTATTTCGGCTTGATGTCGATGATTACACCACCCGTGGCGCTCGCAGCCTTTACCGCGGCAAAGCTTGCCGAGACCAGCCCCATGGGGTGTGCCATTGCCGCCTGCCGATTTGGCTGGCCGGCCTTTGTGGTGCCGTTCCTGTTCGTCATCGCACCTAACTTGATCATGATTGGTGAGCCGGTTGATATCGCGATTGTCTTTGTCACCGCGATCGCCGGCATTTGGTTCGCCTCTGCTGGCCTGACGGGCTATTTCACCATGCGACTAAATTTGATCCAGCGTGCCGGCTACATCTTCGGTGGCTTGTCACTACTGCTGCCGTCACAAGCGTTCAATGGTGCTTATATCGTGGAAATAGCGGGTGGTGTCATCTGCACCACCATCCTGATTATGGAGCGCGCGAGCAAAAAGGCCGCTGCTGAGGCAAATTAATAAAGGGTCCAGGAACCCTTTTTGTCAGGTGATGGAAGCCGCGCGTTGGATGCCTTCGATCATGGCGACGCGTTTGAGATAATTTTTTGAACCTAAAATAGTATACAATCTCAGCAGAAAATGCTCTCCATATGCCTATAACTGCCTGTTTTTGGCAATTTTTGGTTGGCAAACATTGGAAATTGTATACTAACTAACTTATGTCACCCTTAAATATGCAAGTCCGCCTAAATGCCAATTTGCAGGGTATCCTCTGGATGATCCTGGCCGGTGCATCTTTTGCCGCCAGCAATGTCGCGGTGCGCCTCGCCGCAGAGGACCTGCATCCTTTTGTCATTGTGTTCTTCAGAAGCATATTGGGTGTCGTTCTCCTGGCCCATGTATTCCTCAGCAAAAAATTCATTTGGAACCCGGGGCCAAGACTTAAACTTCACCTCCTGCGCGGCATTCTCCAAACCACAGCTTTGCTCTGTCTTTATACGGCGATCACCGTGACGCCGATGGCTACGGTTATCGCGCTCGCCTTCATTACACCTCTGGTCACGGCGGGCGGCGCAATTATTTTTTTGGGAGAGCCGTCGAGGCTCAACAGATGGGCCGCGGTTTTGTTGGGGCTGGTCGGTGCTTTGATCATCATTCGGCCAGGTCTCATCACGGTCAGCTTTGGCATCATGCTGATTTTGGCCTATGCCGTTCAGCAGGCAACGTCGAATTTGACCGCCAAACAGCTGACCCGGCATGAGCCGGTCTCAACCGTTGTCGCCTGGATGACTTTGTTGTCGACGCCACTGACCTTGATACCAGCTTTGTTTGTGTGGTCCTGGCCAGATGCGTGGGGCTGGTGGCTGGTGACGTTCAATGCAATCTGCTCGACAATTGCACATCTTGCGACAACTCAGGCCTACAGACTAGCCGACATCACCATCGCCGATCCGATGATCTTCTTCCGCCTGATCGCCGGCGCTATTTTCGGCTACATCTTTTTCAACGAAGTTCCCGATATCTGGGTTTGGATGGGCAGCGCCGTCATCATCCTCGCCGCCACCCTGCTCAGCCGCGACAATCACGTCAGTAAGTAGATTGAAAAGACCTGTGATTCCTATGACTTAGTTTTAATCCAGGGTCATTTCGCTGCGCCCGACTCACTCATTGCTGTTATTCCTTGATAGAAACATCTGTCGATTAGTGAGGCCCTAATAGGAGCGCGGCAGACCCAGCACATGCTCAGCGATATAAGAAAGAATGAGATTGGTTGAGATTGGCGCGATCTGGTAGAGCCGGGTCTCACGAAACTTGCGTTCGACGTCGTATTCCTCGGCAAAGCCAAATCCGCCATGAGTTTGCAAACACATATCCGCCGCCTGCCAAGATGCATCAGCGGCCAGCATCTTTGCCATATTCGCTTCTGCGCCAGACGGCTCGCCGGCATCGAATAAATGAGCTGCTTTTTTGACCATTAGATCAGCAGCTTCGGTTGCGGCATAGGCTTTGGCGATCGGAAACTGCACACCCTGATTTTGCCCGATGGCACGACCAAACACGGTTCGGTCTTTAGCATAGCCGGACGCCTTTTCGACAAACCAACGCGCATCGCCAATACATTCGGAAGCAATCAAAATGCGCTCGGCATTCATGCCATCAAGAATGTATTTAAAGCCCTTGCCTTCTTCGCCAATGAGACTGCTGGCGGGAATGCGCAAATCATCGAAAAAAACTTCGGTCGTCGCATGATTGATCATCGTCGGGATCGGCCGGATGGTGAGCCCGTTATCAACGGCTTCGCGGATATCGACCAAAAACACCGACATGCCCTCATGGCGTTTATCATTTTCTTCACGCGGCGACGTGCGCGCCAAGAGCAGCATTAGATCAGAATGTTCGACCCGTGATGTCCAAACTTTTTGACCGTTGACGATATAATCATCACCGTCCTTCAACGCCGTCGTTTTGATCCGGGTCGCATCCGTGCCACTGGTCGGCTCGGTCACACCAAATGCCTGCAGGCGAAGGTCGCCGGAGGCAATTTTCGGCAGATATTCTGATTTCTGCGCGTCGCTGCCATGGCGCAATACCGTTCCCATTGTATACATCTGCGCATGACAGGCCGCCGCATTACAGCCATTGAGATGAATTTCCTCGAGGATTGCTGTCGCAGCGGCAAGCCCCAGACCACTACCATCATACTCTTCTGGAATTAAAACGCCTAAAAAGCCGCCCGCCGTCATGGCGTCGACAAAGGCACTCGGATAGGCTTTTTCAGCGTCAAGTTTGCGCCAATACTCACCTGGAAACTCCGCACAAAGTGCCCGGACAGAAGATCGAATATCTTCAAAACCTTCAGAATCATTTGGCATGATGTAATTTCCGTTCTAGCAAATTTCCCAATAGCCTATAGAGTCTTAGGTATGGGAGCAAATATTCGGACATAAGCTTCGAATAAAAGACTGAGCCACATATTGTACACAAATTAGAATAATTAAAATTCCTACTGAAATCATCAACATCGGCTATATTCTGGTATTATTTAAGTTTAATCGCGATTATTTAACAAAATAAACTTGAGCCAAAAACGAATAGATTGTATACAAATTATCAGATTAAGAGTTGCATAAAGTCTCGCAAGGATTTGTAAGCTCAAAAATGACAGGGAAAGTAATATCATGGACCAGAAGATCGAACTCACCAAACCACAAGAACCTTGGATTGGACCCCGCGGACGTATCGGTGTTGTCATCCCGTCGACGAATACCGGCGTAGAATATGACTGCCAGCAATTTATGGTTCCAGGCGTAACCTGGCACTTTGCCCGATTTTGGGTAAACCAGCCGGATCTTACCAGTGACGATATGTTCCTGGCGTTCATCGAAGCGATTCGCCCAACCATTCCTCTGGCCATGCGAGATATCCTTACCGCCGAGATGGATTACATCATGATGGGCATGTCGGCAGAGACATTCTGGGGCGGGCTTGAAGGCAATGCCGAGTTTGAATCACGACTGCGCGATGTCATGGGACCAGACATGGGCCTGACCTCAGGCGCCAATGCGGTTCAGGATGCGCTAAATTCATTTGGTGTTAAAAATATCTCAGTCGTCTCCCCCTATCAGGAAGTAGGCGATGTTCAGGTCCTCCGGTTCTTTGAAGAATCCGGCTTTAATGTCATCAATAATATCGGCCTCCGCTGCGATACCGCGACGTCGATTTCGCATACGCCGCAAAAGGATGTTATCCAATGTGTGGTCAATGATCTAGATGGCGACAATGTCGATGCCATTGTCCAGGTCGGCACGAATATGAGTAATTCAGACCTGTTCCCAACGCTAGAAAAACAGCTGCAGAAGCCTTGCATTCCGATCAATGTGGCAACGATCTGGCACTCTTACCGGGCGCTTGGCATTGATGATAAATTCATCGGCAAAGGCTGGTTGATGGAAAGATATTAAGCCCTAGATTTTCAGCGAATTAAAAGCGGCCTTCTCATTTGAGCGGGCCGTTTTTTTGTTTAAGGCCTCATTATCAAGGCCTCATTATCAAGGCCTGGGTCGGGTCGAGATAATATGACCATACATAATCGAGCGCGCCCATTTGGGATCCTGCTGGCGTAGCGCATCAATGATATCACGATGTTGTTCGTTGGAGCGCTCTTGATTTATACGTCCCCGCCAAGTGCGTTCTTTTAAAACTTCTAACGGCATATCCATGAGTTGCGTCAAAAGCTGTTTGAGCAATTCACTTTCCGACGCATTGACAATGGTTTGGTGGAAATCGTGATTGAGGCGCGACACCTCAAATAAAGTATTCGACTCTTCGGCTTTTTCCAAAGCCTCCATCTCATCGGCCAGCTTTTCTAATTTTGCCAAGGTGCCTTCATCGATATAGCGCGCCGCCATTTCCGCGCCATAGCCTTCGAGATAAGCGCGCAGCTCGAAAATTTCATCGATGTCTTTGTTGCTGTAGGATTTAACCCGAGCACCCTGGTTACGTTGCATCTCGATGAGACCATCGGCCTTGAGACGCAGAAGCGCATCGTGCACCGGCGTGCGGCTAACGCCAACAATGCCGGCAAGCTCTGATTCGGTGAGATGCATCCCTGGAGCATATTCACCACTGAGAATGGAATCTCGGATCGCTGTATAAGCGCGCTGCGCTGCTTTAGACATAGTCCCCTTAGTTCCCTTATCCCCTTAGGCTTGCGCCGAAATTATATTGATTTACCCGTAACTATCACATGACCAATAGGCGGACAATCACGATGGACCTGTTTTGGATACAATATTAAGCTCAATTGTAGGAATTTGTACACAATAAAATTAGTGAAATGCATTCAAATAGATTTCTATCTTACGTGTAAGTAATTGTTTTTACATTGTTATTAAAATTATCAAGGGATTCTATTATTTTTTGTGATTGATATAATTTGGAATATTTTGTATACAATTAAAATGCAAAATCAGCGAAAATTGGGTTCAAAGTAATGGCAAATAAAAAGCATGTAATCATAGCTGGTGCCGGTCCTGTCGGCTGTTCGACGGCGCTCGCCCTAGCACAAGCCGGTATTCAAGTCACCATTTTGGAGGCCGAGCCGGAGCTCCTTTTAGATATGCGGGCCTCAACTTTTCACCCGCCCACCCTGGACATGCTCGAAGATTTGGGCGTCGCCAAAGAAGTCATTAATCAAGGCCTGATTACACCCAAATTTCAGTATCGCGATCGCCAGGACGGATTGATCGCAGAATTTGATATGGCTGCGATTAGCGACCACACCAATCATCCCTATCGGGTGCAAGCCGAACAATACAAGCTCACCCGCATCATCGCCGATATGCTTCCAGCCTACCCGCATGCAGAGTTAATCTATAACGCCCGGGCAACAAGTTTGGAGCAAGATGACAGCTCGGTCACTGTGCACTATGAAATGCCGGATGGGCCACAATCGATCACTGGTGACTATCTGGTCGCCTGCGATGGTTCTAGAAGCTTCGCGCGCAAAGCCCTCAATATTGAGTTCCCCGGCTTCACCTATCCAGAGCTTTTCATGGTTGTCAGCACCACAGATGACATCACCGAGACCGTGCCCGATATGTGCCCGGTCGCCTATATTACCGATCCTGATGAATGGTGTGCGGTTATTCGGGCACCCGAAATGTGGCGCTTCCTTTTGCCGACCGATCCCAATATGTCTGATGAAGAGCTGCTTGATCTGGATTATTTGGAATCCCGCATTCAAGGCTTTGCACCGAAGGAGGCAAAATATACCGTCTCTCATTCGACGCTCTATCCGGTCAATCAACGGGTAGCTGAGACCTACCGCATTGGCAAAGTCATGCTGGCTGGTGACGCAGCGCATGTGAACAATCCGCTTGGCGGCATGGGGATGAATGGCGGCGTCCATGATGGCCTCAACGCGGCTGAGAAGCTCATTCAAATTCTCAATGATGGGGCGAGCGAAGATTTACTCGATCTTTACGATCGCCAGCGCCGCCCGATTGCTGTGGAATATGTCCAGGCACAGACCATCCGCAACAAGAAAATCATGGAAGAAAAAGACCCTGCTGTCAGAAAGCAGCGTCAGGATGAAACCCGGGCTGTGCTCAATGACCCTAAAAAGTCGCATAAACTTATGATGCAGGTCTCCATGATCAATTCGATCAACAAATCAAACGCCATCGAATAGAGATTCTTACCAGATTCAAACACTTTGCCGAATATAATCAGCCGCTTTTTCGGCGATCATCAAGACCGGCGCATGAATGTTCCCGCTTATAATATCCGGCATGACGGACGCATCAACGACGCGAAGATTATCGATACCGCGCAGCTTTAATTCAGGATCAACAACCGAGCCTTCATCACTGCCCATACGGCAGGTGCCACACGGGTGATGGACCGAAATACCGGTCGCCCGGATATGCGCATCAATTTCAGCATCGCTTTTTACCTGACCGCCGGGTGAAAACTCCTCGCCCCGAAATTCATCCATCGCCGGCTGCTCGGTCAATTCCCGGCACAGTTTAAAGCCCTCGCGCAAAGTCACGCGGTCTTTATCAGTGGCTAGAAAATTCTGCCTGAGATGCATAAGATTTTTAGGGTCAGCCGATACCAGCTCCAAACTCCCCCGGCTTTCAGGATGCAACAAAACAG